>NZ_JBTREW010000010.1:0-208449 GCF_054823925.1 Bacillus sp. F9_6S_D1_P_5
ATTCGCTCGACTTGCATGTATTAGGCACGCCGCCAGCGTTCATCCTGAGCCAGGATCAAACTCTCCAATAAAGTTAGTTTGTCTAGCATCTAAAAATAAAAATTGACGTTTCACGTTGTTTGTTTCGTTTAGTTTTCAAAGTTCAACATCGCGTTTCAGCGACTTTTATAATATATCATAGTATATTATTTTCGTCAACAAGTTTTTTTCGATAACTTGTATCTCTCATTTGCTGACTCTGCCTATTATATAGACTTTCTCTTCCCTATGCAAGTATTATTATAAAAAAATAAAGAGGGGAGATATCCCCCCTCTTATTCTTCTGAAGAAACCTCTTCGTTCGTTTCTTCCTCATCATCTTTTTGTGCTTTTGCTACTGTCGCTACCTCTTGCTCATCCTCTAATCGAATTAGACGAACACCTTGTGTATTACGTCCCATTTGAGAGATTTGATCAACTGGCATACGAATAATAACACCTGCTGCTGTAATTAACATGATATCTTCTTCACCTGTTACAGATTTAACAGCTACTAATTTACCGTTTTTATCTGTAATATTACAAGTCTTCAGACCTTTACCACCACGGCTTTGCAAGCGATATTCATCAATCGGTGTACGTTTTCCGTAACCATTCTTCGTTACAATTAAAACATTTACATCCTCTTCGACAATTTCCATACCTACAACTTGATCTTCGTCACCTAATGTAATTGCTTTTACACCAGCCGCATTACGTCCCATAGAACGCACATCTTGCTCGTTAAAGCGAATTAACATACCATTGCTTGTTCCTACAATAATATCTTTATCACCAGATGTTAAACGTACAGATATTACTTCATCCTCTTCACGAAGAGAGATTGCAATTAAACCGTTTGTACGTATATTTGCAAATGATGAGAGTGGCGTTCTCTTAGAGATACCTTGTTTTGTTGTGAAGAATAAGAATTCATCGTCACCAAATTCACGAATTGGAATAATGGCGTTAATCCATTCACCCTTATCTACACCTAATAGGTTAATAATAGGTATACCTTTTGCTGTACGGCTATACTCTGGGATTTCATATCCTTTCGTACGGTATACTTTACCCTTATTAGTGAAGAATAGGATATGATCATGTGTAGAAGTAGTTAATAAATGCTCTACGAAATCATCATCATTTGTTCCCATTCCTTGTACACCACGTCCACCACGGTTCTGTGTTTTGTACGTAGAAGCTGGTAACCTCTTAATATAACCATTATGAGTTAACGTAATAGCGATGTTTTGTTCTGGAATCAAGTCTTCATCTTCAATAGACTCCATACCACCAATTGTAATTTCTGTGCGTCTCTTATCATTAAAGCGCTCTTTTACTTCTGTTAATTCTTCACGAATAATCTCAAGAACCTTTTCTTCATCCGCTAAGATTGCTTTTAATTCAGCAATTAACTTCATTAAGTCTTGATATTCTTGTTCGATTTTTTCGCGTTCTAATCCTGTTAAGCGTTGCAGACGCATATCTAAAATAGCTTGCGCTTGTTTTTCACTTAAGCCGAAACGTTCCATTAAACCTTGCTTTGCAATTTCCGCTGTTTTCGAACTACGAATTAACGTAATAACTTCATCAAGATGGTCTAAGGCAATTCGTAACCCTTCTAAAATATGAGCACGCGCTTCTGCTTTTTCTAGTTCATACGCAGTACGTCTACGAATTACTACCTTTTGATGTTCCAAGTAATGATATAAATTTTGTTTTAAGTTCAGTACTTGCGGCTCTCCGTTTACAAGAGACAGCATATTAATACCGAAACTTGTTTGAAGTGCTGTATGTTTATATAAATTATTTAATAGTACATTGGCATTGGCATCACGACGTACTTCCATAACAATACGCATACCATTTCGATCTGATTCATCACGTAAATCTGTAATGCCTTCAATTTTCTTATCGCGAACTAATTCTGCGATCTTTTCAATTAATCGCGCCTTATTCACTTGATAAGGTAGTTCCGTTACGATAATAGATTGTTTGCCATTTGATTTCTCTTCAATTTCAACTTTAGCGCGAAGTATAATAGAACCGCGTCCTGTTTCATACGCTCTACGAATACCACTTCTTCCTAAAATTAAGCCTGCTGTTGGGAAATCTGGTCCCGGAATGCACTCCATTAATTCTGCAATAGTAATATCAGGATTATGACTTAATGCCAATACACCATCAATTACTTCGCCAAGTTGATGCGGCGGAATATTCGTTGCCATACCAACCGCAATTCCTGTCGTACCGTTTACTAGTAAGTTAGGGAAACGCGCTGGCAATACAATCGGCTCTCTTTCAGAACCATCATAGTTATCTTGATAATCAATTGTATTTTTTGAAATATCACGTATTAATTCCATAGAAATCTTAGACATTCTTGCTTCTGTATAACGCATTGCTGCCGCTGAATCTCCATCAACAGATCCAAAGTTACCATGCCCATCAACAAGCATATAACGCTGACTGAAATCTTGGGCCATACGTACCATCGTTTCATAAACAGCTGAATCACCATGCGGGTGATACTTACCAATTACTTCACCAACAATACGTGCTGATTTTTTATACGCTTTATCAGCCGTAATTCCTAAATCATTCATCGCATATAGAACCCTACGATGCACAGGTTTTAATCCATCACGAACATCTGGTAATGCACGAGATACGATAACACTCATTGCGTAATCTAAAAATGAGGTACGCATTTCATGGCTAATATTAATTTCTCGAATTCGTGCTTGTTGTTGATTGTCTGACATCAACGAGCACCTCCTCTTACATTTCCGTTACACATACATTGATTTATATGTAGAAGACAGGAATACTCAGATTCCTGTCATTACTCATTTAAATATCAAGGTTTTTAACGTATTTTGCATTTTCTTGGATAAAGTTACGACGTGGCTCTACTTTATCCCCCATTAAAATTTCGAATGTTTCATCTGCTTCAATTGCATCTTGAAGAGAAACTTGAAGTAATGAACGTACTTCTGGGTCCATTGTCGTCTCCCATAACTGAGTTGGATTCATTTCCCCTAGACCTTTATAACGCTGAATTCCTGGCTTAGGTTGTGCTGGTAATTCCGCTAAGATTTTTTCAAGTTCTTTATCATTATAAGCATATTGAATTTTCTTACCTTGTTGTACTTTAAACAACGGTGGTTGTGCGATATATATATAACCACACTCAATTATTTGACGCATATAACGATAGAAGAACGTTAATAATAGGGTACGAATATGTGCACCATCAACATCGGCATCGGTCATAATAATAACTTTATGATAGCGTGCTTTTTCGATGTCGAAGTCTCCACCGATATTTGTACCGATCGCCGTAATAATTGTACGAACTTCATCATTTGATAAAATCTTATCTAAGCGTGCCTTTTCAACATTAATAATTTTACCCTTCAGCGGTAAAATCGCTTGGAAATGACGATCGCGCCCTTGTTTTGCAGATCCGCCCGCAGAGTCACCCTCTACGATATAAATTTCACTAATTGCTGGATCTTTAGAAGAACAATCTGCCAATTTACCTGGTAAACTTGAAACTTCTAAAGCACTCTTTCGGCGAGTTAACTCACGAGCCTTTTTAGCTGCTACACGCGCACGTGCTGCCATCGTACCCTTATCTATAATTTTGCGTGCAACATTGGGATTTTCTAGCAAGAACTTTTCAAATGCCTCTGAGAATACTGACTCTGTAATTGTTCTTGCTTCGCTATTCCCAAGTTTCGTCTTCGTTTGTCCTTCGAATTGTGGATTCGGATGTTTAATTGACACAATTGCTGTTAAACCTTCACGAACATCTTCACCAGTTAAATTGCTATCCGCATCTTTTAAAATATTATTTTTACGACCATAATCGTTGATCACACGTGTTAGGGCAGTTTTAAATCCTACCTCATGTGTACCACCTTCGTACGTATGAATATTATTTGTAAATGAGTAAATATGATTTGTATATCCTTCGTTATATTGAAGCGCAACTTCAACCTGAATACCATCTTTTGAACCTTCTACGTATACAGGTTCTTCATGAATTGGTTGTTTTGAACGATTTAAATGTTCAACATATGACTTAATTCCACCTTCATAGTGAAACTCTTTCTTTTGTTTATGTTCACGCTTATCTTCAATTGTTAATTTAATATTACGATTTAAAAATGCCAGCTCACGCATACGAGTCGCTAGCGTATCAAATTCATATTCTGTCGTCTCTTTAAAAATCTCTGGATCCGGCTTAAAGCGAGTGATTGTTCCCGTTTTATCTGTATCACCGATGACTTTTAAATCTGCAACTGGAATACCTCTTTCATACTTTTGGTAATGGATTTTCCCATCACGATGTACAAATACTTCTAATTCTGTTGATAAGGCATTTACAACAGATGCACCAACACCATGCAAACCACCAGAAACTTTATAACCACCACCGCCAAATTTACCTCCAGCGTGAAGGACAGTCATAATTACTTCTACTGCAGGACGTCCCATTTTTTCTTGTATACCAACTGGAATACCACGTCCATTATCCGTTACAAGAATACTATTATCTTCTTCGATACTAACGTTAATTTCATCACAATACCCTGCAAGTGCTTCATCAATACTATTATCGACAATTTCCCACACAAGATGGTGGAGTCCTTTTCCACTTGTCGATCCAATATACATTCCAGGGCGTTTTCGAACTGCTTCTAGTCCTTCAAGTACCTGTATCTGACTTTCATCATACGAATTTTCTTCCATTTGTTTTTGTTCCATTGACACAAAGATCACCTACTTTTCCATTTAAACAGGGATTACGCCCTATCTATTTCACAATCTACCGTGCCGTTCGTTACATGAATTGTTTTCGCTTCTTTTAATGTTTCGTGTTCAATTCCGTCGACACTCGTCGTTGTCACAAATGTTTGCACTTTTCCTTGAATTGTATTTAACAGATGCGATTGACGATAATCATCTAATTCTGATAATACATCATCCAATAAAAGAATCGGATATTCCTTAACTTCTGAGTAAATCAATTCAATTTCAGCTAATTTTAGGGACAGTGCGGTCGTTCGTTGTTGTCCTTGCGAACCAAAGACTTGAACATTTTTACTATTAACGAAGAATTGTAAATCATCACGATGAGGACCAATTAAAGTCGTACCACGGAAAATTTCACGCTGTTTCACAGATTGAAAACTTTCATAGTATACTTCTTTTATTTTCGACAAATCCATTGATTCTGATACATCTACACTTGGTTTATAGACAATTTCTAATTCTTCTAATCCACGGCTTATACCGCGATGAATCGGAGCGGCCCATTCTTGTAGTAAATGCAAAAATTCAAACCGTTTTTGCAATATTTTTGCACCATGCTCAATAAGTTGAAGTGTAAATACATCCAACATCGTTTCCTCATTCTTACTATTCCCTTGCATCTTTTTCAGCAAGTGATTTCGTTGCGTGAGCACCTTTTGATATTGACTCAATTCATACAAATAGACTGGAGCTATTTGTCCTAATTCCATATCTAAAAAGCGTCTTCTTACTTGAGGGCTTCCTTTTACAAGATTTAAATCTTCTGGGGCAAACATGACAACATTCATCATGCCAATATATTGACTCAATTTTTGTTGTTCAAGTTGGTTTAATTTTGCCTTTTTACCTTTTTTCGAAATATTTAATTCCAAAGACAAAGAACTACTTCTCTTTTGTAATTTCCCTTTAATTTGACCGAAATCTTCATCCCAACGGATAAGATCACGATCATTAGAGGTTCTATGAGATTTCGCCATCGCTAAAACATAAATAGCTTCCATCAAATTCGTTTTCCCTTGTGCGTTTTCACCGATAATCACATTCACTTTATCTTCAAAGGAAAGCTCTAACTTTTCATAATTGCGATAGTTTTTTAATTGTATTTCTGAAATAAACAAAGGGCTCCCCCTTTATGCATGAACTTGGAAACTTCCGCTTCCCGGTATTTCAATAATATCGTTCGCATATAATTTGCGACCTCTTCTATTTTCAAGTTCTTGATTCACGTAAACTTCATATTCTTGTAAAAACCATTTTACAGCGCCACCTGTATCAATTACATCGGCTAACTTTAAAAATTGTCCTAGTGTAATATACTCTGTTGAAATTTTAATACGTTTCATAAAATCGCTCACTTTCTGAAAGTGTTCATTCTTTCATTGTACTAAATAAACTAACATTAGGAAAGTAATACCCAAAAATCAAATAAGGGCTACTAGCATCTGAAAACTAGCAACCCTTACTTCTTACTTAGTAAGTACGAACTGGTAAAATTAATTGAATAATGGACTCATCATTTACTGTACGAATTAAGAATGGTCTCATTGCGCCAGTAAAGCTAATTTTAATTTCAGTACTATCTAAGGCTTTTAGTGCATCCATCATATATTTTGCACTAAAAGATATTTTTAACTCTTCCCCATCTACTTTTTCACATTGAACCTCTTCTACTACTTTTCCGATTTCTGGTGAATTCGAAGAAATTTCTAGCATTTCCTGTTCTAAAGTTGATAATTTCACAACATTATTACGGCCATCTCTTGCTAATAGAGATGCACGATCAATTGCTTGTAAAAATTCTTTTGTATTTACAAAAATATCTGTTTTACTTTCGGCTGGAATTAAACGAGTTGTATCAGGATAATTTCCTTCTAGCAATCTTGAGAAGAATAATAAATGCTTTGTACGGAATAATACTTGATACTCCGTAATAACGATATCTACCATTTCTTCAGACTCATCTAGAATTTTGCTTAATTCATTTAAGCTTTTTCCTGGAATAACAACATTTGCTTGGAATTCATCTACAATACCTTCAATTTTTGCTTTTCGAAGAGCTAACCTGTGACTATCTGTAGCAATGCAAGTTAGTTCGCTGTTATATACTTTCCAGTTTACACCTGTCAAGATTGGTCTTGTTTCAGAAGTGGAAACTGCAAATACAGTTTGTCTGATCATATGTTTCAGTAAATCTGTTGGAACTTTAAAAACATGATGTTCTTCAATTTGTGGTAACAACGGATATTCAGCAGAATCTAAACCGTTTAAATTAAACTCCGATTTTCCAGAAGTTATTTTTGTCATAAAATGATTTTCCACAGAAATTTCGACAGTCTCTTTAGGTAATTTTTTTACAATCTCACTAAAATATTTTGCTTGTAAAACAATACTTCCTGATTGTGCTACTTCTACGATTTCTTTTCCATCCTCTTCGACTGGGATAAATGATTCGATAGAAATATCAGCATCGCTTCCTGTTAACGTAACGCCTTCTTCTGTAGCGACAACTTTAATCCCTGTAAGGATCGGGATTGTTGTACGAGAAGAAACAGCCTTCATTACATCTTGCACACTTCTTACAAGATAGTCTTTTTGTATTGAAAAACGCATAAAGAAAAACCTCCGGTAAGTATAAGATTTTATTTAATTAATAAAGATAAAAAATAGTAGTAATAGTAATAGGGCTTGTGGATATGTGGATAACTCTGATGAGACATGTAAAAACAGTCTATCTACATGTGGATAGACTGTGCGTAAAACAAGGAAAGTTATTCACACTATTCAGCTACTACTTTAAAATATCGTTAATTTCTTCAACTTGCTTTTGTAATTGCGTATCCGTTTTAAGCAGCTTAGAAATTTTTTCATGGGCATGGATAACTGTTGTATGATCACGTCCACCAAATTCTTCACCTATTTTAGGTAAGGAGGAGTCTGTCAGTTCGCGTGATAAATACATTGCAATTTGGCGAGGGAAGGCAACTGATTTTGTTCGCTTTTTCGCCTTGAAATCTTCCAATTTTACTTGGTAAACATCTCCGACAGCTTTTTGGATATCATAAATAGAGATAATTTTTGGTTTAGAATTTGGAATAATATCTTTAAGTGCTTCAGCTGCTAAATCAGCATTAATATCTTTGTTAATTAAAGATGAATAAGCTACCACTCGGATGAGTGCACCTTCTAGTTCACGAATGTTTGAATCAATTTGATTTGCGATATACAGCATGACTTCATTTGGTATATCAAGTCCTTCAGCCTTTGCTTTTTTACGTAAAATTGCAATTCGTGTTTCTAAATCTGGTGGCGTAATATCCGTAATAAGTCCCCATTCAAAGCGAGAACGAAGACGATCTTCTAAAGTTGGAATTTCTTTTGGTGGCCGATCACTGGAAATTACAATTTGTTTACTTTCTTCGTGTAATGCATTGAATGTATGGAAAAACTCTTCTTGAGTTTGTTCTTTTCCTGCTAAAAATTGAATATCATCTATCAATAAAACATCTACATTACGGTATTTATTACGAAAATCGACCGCTTTATTATCACGAATAGAATTAATGAATTCATTCGTAAATTTTTCTGATGATAAATATACAACTTTCGCGTTTGGATTATGTTCAATTACATAATGACCAATTGCATGCATTAAATGGGTCTTTCCAAGTCCAACGCCCCCGTAAATAAAGAGGGGATTATATGCTTTAGCTGGTGCTTCGGCTACGGCCAATGAAGCAGCGTGAGCAAAACGGTTACCAGAGCCAATAACAAATGTATCAAATGTATACTTTGGGTTTAGCATACTCTGTGGTAAATGATTAGAATCGTCTTGTCCTGAATTTGGTTTAGCAGGAGGAAGATCAATCTCCTCTTCAGCTTGACTTTGGGGAATAATAAAGCGAATAGCTAATTTTGCCCCTGTTAAATCATAAAGTGTTTCCGAAATTAGCTCTGAATAGTGAGATTCTAACCAATCACGAGCAAATTCATTTGGAGCCGTAATTGTTAATACGTCTTTCTTTAAGTTATGTGCGGTTGTTGACTTTAACCATGTTTCATAACTTGGTTTACTGACCTTTTTTTCTAGTTCTTTTAAGGCACTGTTCCATAAATCAGAGATGTTTTCCAAAGGTGTCCCTCCTTTACTAAGATGGTAAAAGAATAAGGTTGCGCAACAAATGTACAACCTAAATAAATATAAAATGTATATTTATACGAAACGTATTTTAAAACCTAAAAACGTCGTTTGTATATGAGATAGGGTTTTCGACAAAAAAAGCAAATGTGGATAATCATTTACCCACATGTGATTAAAACTGTCCACATGTTATACACAAATTGTGGATAAGATAAAGATGTGGAAAACTTATTCAAAGTGAAAACACAACTATAATATCAAAAAAAAGTAGCTATAGCAATGAAATTAAGAAAGTTATCCACAAAATCAATACCTTGTGGAATAAACTTGTCCACAACACGATATACTGTGTAAAAGTGTGAAAAGAGTTTGTGGATATAAAAAACAAGAAAAAACATTTATCCACAAGGAAATATAGGGTCTGTGAAAAAGTATGTGAATAGGTTCAAAATGAATATTTAATGAAAATTTCTAGAACCATTGACATTTTCCTAGTTGATTAACTATAATTTATAAGACTGTCTTTAACAGATATTCCTCAGGGAGGTGTCATATAATGAAAAGAACTTACCAACCAAATAAACGTAAGCGCAGCAAAGTACATGGTTTCCGCAGCCGTATGAGCACAGCGAACGGACGTAAAGTGCTAGCAGCTCGTCGTCGTAAAGGAAGAAAAGTATTATCTGCGTAGACCACTGATCGTTCAGTGGTCTTTTTTTCTAATAATAGTGAATTTCCGCTGATGAACTACAGGAGTGTCAATTGATATGAAGAAAAAACATCGTATAAAAAAGAATGATGAATTCCAGACGGTTTTTCAAAAAGGAAAATCGAATGCGAATCGTCAGTTTGTTGTCTATCAACTAGATAAAGAAGAACAGCCAAACTTTCGTATTGGCCTTTCTGTCAGCAAGAAAATAGGAAATGCAGTAATGCGTAACCGAATTAAACGTATGATTCGCCAGTCGATCACAGAATTAAAAGATGAGATAGATTCTGGAAAAGATTTTGTTATAATAGCAAGGAAGCCTTGTGCAGAGATGACATATGAAGAAGTAAAGAAAAGCTTAATTCATGTCTTTAAACGCTCTGGTATGAAAAGAATAAAAAAGTAGCGTAAGGAAATGAATTACACTATATACATACCGAAACAAGGAGGAGCAGGCTTTGAAAAAGAAAATAGGTTTACTAGCCATGGTTATTGCATTAATGGCAATTGCTACGGGCTGTAGTGAAGTTAATCAGCCGATTACACCGAAAAGTACTGGAATTTGGAATGAATATTTCGTATACCCGCTTTCTCAGTTAATTACGTATTTTGCCAACTTATTTGGTAGTAATTACGGTTTAGCAATCGTTGTTACAACTCTTATCATTCGTTTTGCATTATTACCATTAATGATTAAACAAACGAAGAGTACGAAAGCAATGCAGGCGTTACAACCAGAAATGGTGAAGTTAAAAGAGAAATATAGTTCTAAAGATCAAGCAACACAGCAAAAACTACAACAAGAAATGATGCAGTTATATCAAAAAAATGGTGTAAATCCATTAGCAGGATGTTTACCAATCTTTGTTCAGATGCCTATTTTATTCGCGTTTTACCATGCGATTATGAGAACATCAGAAATTAGTAAGCATACATTCTTATGGTTCGACTTAGGACAGGCAGATCCGTTCTATATCCTACCGGTTGTTGCAGCAATTACGACATTTATTCAACAAAAGCTTGCAATGGCAGGAACAGCTGGTCAAAATCCGCAAATGGCAATGATGCTTTGGTTAATGCCAATCATGATTCTAATCTTTGCAATTAACTTCCCAGCTGCATTATCACTTTACTGGGTTGTTGGTAATATCTTTGGTATCGCTCAAATGTACTTGATCAAGGGGCCAGAAATTAAGGCTAGTAAGGCAGGAGGATCAAGCAAGTGAGTGTAATTACTGCTAAAGGACAAACAGTCGAGCTGGCAGTACAAGATGCTTTAAGACAACTAAATGTTTCAAAAGACCGAGTAGATATAAATATTATCGATGAGGGTAAAAGAGGATTCTTAGGTTTATTTGGGAATCGTCCTGCAGTAGTAGAAGTTGTATTGAAGAAGGATCCGATTCAAGAATGTGAAGAATATTTAAAAAATGTTATTCACGATATGGGTGTGGAAGCTGAGATTAGTAAAATTGTAAAAGGACGCGAAATAGAATTTACAATTTCTGGCGAAAATATAGGTGTTTTAATTGGAAAAAGAGGGAACACCTTGAATTCTTTACAGTATTTAACAAAACTTGTGGCGAATCGTAATACGAAACAGTATATTGGTATCACACTAGATGCTGAAAATTATCGTAGTAAAAGAAAAGGTACGTTAGAAGCACTTTCTTATCGATTAGCAAAACAAGTAGTAAGTACGAAAAAAAGAGTTGTATTGGAGCCTATGCCATCTTTTGAACGAAAGATTATCCATCAAGCATTATCTAATCATCAAAATATCATTACAACTTCTGAAGGAAAAGAACCACATCGACATGTTGTAATATCTTCCAAGTGACCGGTTACTCAATTGAGTGCCGGTTTTTTTGAGGGGAAAATGGATGTGGATAACTAAAAAACACTAAACTTATCCACTGTGAATAAGTTTAGTGTTTTTTACATGAGGACATAATAAAATGAGTTATTATTCTTTTGTAGATAGGTTCGTTATGGTATTCTAATAATTTAGTGAAGAAAATAATCATGTTGAAATAGAGATAAATAAGCAAGTGAGGTGAAAGGACATGGAATTTGATACAATTGCCGCGATTTCCACAGCGCTTGGAGAGGGTGCAATTGCCATTGTTCGAGTAAGTGGGGATGATGCGGTTGAAAAAGTTAATCGTATTTTTAAAGGGAAGGATTTAACAGAGGTTCCTTCTCACACAATTCATTATGGTCATATCGTTGATTTAGATACAAATCAGGTTATTGAAGAAGTGATGGTGTCTATTATGCGTGCACCAAGGACTTTTACACGTGAAAATATAGTAGAAATTAACTGTCACGGCGGCCTTGTTTCGGTAAATAAAGTATTGCAGCTTATTTTAGCGCAGGGGGTACGATTAGCGGAGCCTGGTGAATTTACAAAACGTGCTTTTTTAAATGGACGTATTGATTTATCACAAGCAGAAGCAGTTATGGATTTAATCCGCGCCAAAACAGATCGTGCAATGAACGTAGCGATTAATCAAATGGAAGGGCGATTATCTAAATTAATTGGTCGTCTGCGTCAGGACATATTAGAAACATTAGCTCATGTTGAGGTAAATATAGATTACCCGGAATATGATGATGTGGAAGAAATGACACATAATATTTTAATTGAAAAAGCTACACATGTTCGTGCTGAAATTGCAAAAATATTAGAAACATCGAAGCAAGGAAAGATTTTACGTGAAGGTATTGCTACTGCAATCATTGGTAGACCTAACGTTGGGAAATCATCGCTATTAAATAGTCTCGTTCAGGAGAAAAAAGCAATTGTAACTGATATTGCAGGAACAACTCGTGATGTTATTGAAGAGTACGTTAATGTGCGTGGTGTACCACTTAAACTTATAGATACAGCCGGAATTCGTGAAACAGAGGATGTTGTGGAACGAATTGGCGTAGAGCGTTCAAAAGAAATGATGAGTCAAGCTGATTTAGTGTTAGTTGTCGTTAATTATAGCGAAGCTTTAACGAATGAAGATGAAGATCTATTCCGTGCCGTACAAGGAAAAGATTTTATTGTTATTGTAAATAAGACTGATTTATCGCAAGTAATTGATATGGAACGTGTTACAGAATTGGCAGCGGGAAATCGTGTTATTACAACGTCTTTAATTGAGGAACAAGGAATAGATGAGCTTGAAAAAGCAATTGCTGATTTATTCTTTGAAGGAACAATTGATTCTGCAGATGTAACATATGTTTCTAACGCAAGACATATTGGATTATTAACACAAGCAGGAAAAACAATTGGAGATGCAATTGAAGCGATAGAAAATGGTGTTCCAATTGATATGGTGCAAATTGATTTAACAAGAACGTGGGAAATACTTGGTGAAATTACTGGTGATACAGTTCATGAAAGCCTAATTGACCAGTTGTTCTCTCAATTTTGTTTAGGAAAATAATATAGTGATGTTTCAGAAAGATAGAGATTATTAGGAGGAATAAACAATGGGATACAATGCCGGTTCTTACGATGTCATAGTAATCGGTGCAGGTCATGCAGGATGTGAAGCTGGTCTTGCGGCAGCACGAATGGGCTCCAAAACATTAATGTTAACAATTAATTTAGATATGGTAGCGTTTATGCCATGTAACCCTTCTGTTGGTGGACCAGCAAAAGGGATTGTTGTTCGTGAAATTGATGCCTTAGGCGGAGAAATGGGACGCAACATCGATAAAACACATATTCAAATGCGTATGTTAAATACGGGTAAAGGGCCAGCTGTACGTGCACTTCGAGCACAAGCAGATAAGTTCTCTTACCAGCATGAATTAAAGAAAACAATTGAAGAAACACCAAACTTAACGTTGTTCCAAGGAATGGTAGAGCGTTTAATCGTTGAAGATGGCGAATGTAAAGGAGTAGTTACGCAAGCTGGAGCTGAATATACAGCAAAAACAGTTGTAATTACGACTGGTACGTTTTTACGCGGCGAGATTATTATGGGAGAGTTAAAATATTCGAGCGGTCCGAATAATCAACAACCATCTATTACTTTATCGGAACATTTAGAGGAGCTTGGATTTGATCTTGTTAGATTTAAAACAGGTACACCTCCGCGTGTAAATAGTAATACGATTGATTATAGTAAAACAGAAATTCAGCCAGGTGATGATAAGCCAAGATCTTTCTCTTTTGAAACGACAAAATTTATTACGGATCAAATTCCATGTTGGTTAACGTATACAAGTATGGAAACACATCGTTTAATAGATGAAAACTTACATCGCTCAGCTATGTATTCTGGTATGATTAAGGGAACGGGGCCTAGATATTGTCCGTCAATTGAAGACAAAGTAGTAAGGTTTAATGATAAACCACGTCATCAAATTTTCTTAGAGCCAGAAGGACGTAATACACAAGAAGTGTACGTACAAGGTTTATCTACAAGCTTACCAGAAGACGTACAGCGTGATATGCTTAGAACAATCCCTGGTCTAGAAAATGTTGAAATGATGCGTACAGGTTATGCAATTGAATATGATGCAATTGTGCCAACGCAACTATGGCCAACACTTGAAACGAAAAAAATTAAAAATTTATATACAGCAGGACAAATTAACGGAACTTCTGGTTACGAAGAGGCAGCGGGACAAGGGCTTATGGCCGGAATTAATGCAGCATGTCGTTCTTTAGGTAAAAAAGAAGTTATTTTAGGTCGTGAGGATGCTTATATCGGTGTTCTAATTGATGATCTTGTAACGAAAGGGACGAATGAACCGTATCGTTTATTAACGTCTCGTGCAGAATATCGTCTATTATTACGCCACGATAATGCAGATCTTCGTTTAACTGAAGTTGGTCGTGAAATTGGATTAATTAAAGAAGATCGCTATGAGCGATTTACAAATAAAAAATTACAAATTGAACAGGAAAAGGAACGTTTAAGCAGCATTATTATTAAACCACGTCCTGAAGTTCAAGAATTAATTCGCAGTATTGGTGGAAGTGAATTAAAAGATGGAATACGTGCAAGTGACTTATTACGTCGTCCGGAGATGACATATGAGCATATTCATCTTTTAGTACCAAGTGAAGTAGAATTAAGTGATGAAGTTACAGAACAAGTTGAAATTCAGATTAAGTACGAAGGCTATATAGAAAAATCTTTACAGCAAGTAGAGCGTATGAAGAAAATGGAAAACAAAAAAATCCCTGAGGATATTGATTATGATGCAATTTCTAGTCTTGCCTCTGAAGCTAGACAGAAATTGAAAGATGTTCGTCCGCTATCAATGGGGCAGGCTTCACGTATTTCTGGTGTAAATCCAGCGGATATTTCCATTTTACTTGTGTATATCGAACAAGGAAAAATTGCGCGAGTATCGAACCAATAAATAGTAAGGAGATATTGTTAGATGAACATAGAACAATTTCAATCTATGCTAGAAGAGAAGGGTATCACCCTCTCTTCTAGACAGTTAGAGCAGTTCGAAATCTACTTCGAAACATTAGTAGAGTGGAATGAAAAAATGAACTTAACGGCTATTACGGAGAAAGAGGAAGTATATTTAAAACACTTTTTTGATTCCATTACAGCTGCTTTTTACTATGATTTTTCAAAGCCATTCTCAATTTGTGATGTTGGCGCAGGAGCTGGATTCCCAAGTATTCCTTTAAAAATCTGTTTCCCGCACTTAAAGGTGACAATTGTAGACTCATTACAAAAACGTATCAATTTCTTAAATCATTTAGCACAAAAGTTAGAATTAAGTGACGTTGCATTTTGTCACGATCGTGCTGAAACATTTGGCAAAAAAGAAGGTGTACGTGAATCGTACGATATTGTAATGGCACGTGCAGTTGCACGCCTTTCGGTATTAAGCGAGCTATGTTTACCACTTGTAAAAGTTGGGGGAACATTTATTGCAATGAAAGGTGCCGCAGCAAACGAAGAAATTGAAAATGGCAAGTATGCTTTAGAGGTGCTAGGCGGGGATCTAAAAGAAATGTCTACGTTTCAATTACCGTTTGAAGAAAGTGAACGTAATATTTTATTAATCGAGAAAAAACGCAAGACACCAAAGAAATATCCACGCAAACCAGGAACACCCAATAAATTACCTATTGAAAAATAAATCTTATTAGACGTAAGATTAAATTATATAAATGAAAACGTAAATGTTTCATAGGAAACATTTTATGGAGAATAGTCAATAGGCCTAAAAGGTGGTGGAATATGTATGAAAAATACGTTTTCTCGTTTATTTGGCTTTGGAGATAAAGAGAGCGAATTCGAATTACAAGACGAAAGCCATGAAGAAATAGATAAAAAGGTATATGAAGAAATACAAGAAATTCCGATAGTAAATATTACTCCTAACCGTTATCAACCACGAACAGTTTTTGATGATGCGCGTATTGAGGAACTAGCATTAACGATTCGTACACACGGACTTATTCAGCCAATTGTTGTGAGGCAATATGAGGATGATAAGTACGAGATTATTGCTGGAGAAAGGCGTTTCCGTGCGGCAACAAAGTTAGGATGGGAAAAGGTTCCTGCAATTATAAAGAACTTAAATGATACAGAAACAGCTTCTGTAGCTTTAATTGAAAACTTGCAACGTGAGGAACTAACAGCAATCGAGGAAGCTGTGGCATATCAAAAGCTAATTGAGTTACATAATTTAACACAAGAAGCATTGGCACAACGACTTGGAAAAGGACAATCCACAATCGCAAATAAGTTGCGATTGTTAAAGTTGCCTGAAGAAATAAAAAGTGCGCTATTAGAAAAAAGTATTACAGAACGTCATGCCCGCGCGCTTATTCCTTTAAAGAATGAGGAATTACAACTGAAGGTTTTACAGGAAATTGTGGAGAAACAACTGAATGTAAAGCAAACAGAGGAACGAATTTCGAAATTACTAGAGGAAGCAAAACCGAAGCGTAAGGCAAAGCAAAAAGCAGTAAGTCGAGATACAAGAATTGCCATGAATACAATTAGGCAGTCATTACAAATGGTTGCTGACAGTGGTTTAAATGTTAATTCTGAGGAAGAGGAATTTGATGAATACTATCAAATTACAATCCAAATTCCTAAGAAAAAATAATAATGGCGTGTTAGAGACCTGTTCCTATTGGATAGGTCTCTTTTACTATATTTTCTTATTAGAGGAAGAAGGAGTTTACAAATAAATTTTGAAGTTTAATAAGGACGTAAAAGAAAAACTTTTATTTCATGTTACAATAAACGTAATTGTTACTAGAATAAGATAGAAAGGTTGAAAGTAGGTGACATCATGGGAAAAATCATTGCTATTGCCAATCAAAAAGGTGGCGTTGGAAAAACAACAACATCTGTTAATTTAGGGGCTGGATTGGCACAGGTAGGTAAAAAGGTCCTTCTTGTAGATATTGACGCTCAAGGAAATGCAACGACTGGTGTGGGAATTGAAAAATCTGAATTAGATCAATGTATTTACAATGTTCTTGTGGAAGATGCAGATGTTCAAGGGGTTATACGTAAAACCGCAACTGAAAACTTAGATGTTCTACCCGCTACAATTCAATTGGCAGGTGCTGAAATTGAATTGGTACCAACTATTTCCCGGGAAGTACGTTTGCAAAGGGCATTACAGCCAATTCGTGATGAATACGATTATATTATTATCGACTGTCCCCCATCCTTAGGGTTATTAACGATTAATGCATTAACAGCAGCAGACTCTGTTATTATTCCTGTTCAATGCGAATATTACGCGCTAGAAGGGTTAAGTCAGCTATTAAATACAGTTCGACTTGTGCAAAAGCACTTAAATAAAAATCTAGCAATCCAAGGTGTATTACTAACAATGTTAGATGCCCGTACAAATTTAGGGATTCAGGTTATAGATGAAGTGAAAAAATACTTTAGGGATAAAGTATACCGTTCGATTATTCCTCGTAATGTTCGTTTAAGTGAAGCACCAAGTCACGGGAAACCAATTATGCAGTATGACGCTAAATCAAGAGGGGCAGAAGTATATATAGATTTAGCAGAGGAAGTGATTGCAGGTGGCTAAAGGATTAGGAAGAGGAATCAATGTGTTTTTTCCTGATTTAGATGTGAAAGAAGAAGAGACAATTCAGGAGATTGTGATAACTGAATTAAGACCGAATCCATATCAACCACGTAAACACTTTAATAAAGAGGCGATTCAAGAATTATCGGCTTCTATTAAAGAGCACGGCATATTACAACCGTTAATTGCTAGAAAGAGTATTAAAGGATATGAAATTGTTGCAGGTGAAAGAAGGTATCGTGCTGCTAAAGAGGCTGGACTAGAAAAGGTACCTGCTGTTGTAAGACAATTAAGTGAGCAGCAAATGATGGAGTTTGCATTGCTTGAAAACTTACAACGAGAAGATTTAAATCCAATGGAAGAAGCAATGGCATACCAAATGTTAATGAATGAGCTAAATGTAACGCAAGAACAATTAGCAAAACGTCTTGGTAAGAGCAGACCTTACATTGCAAACTATACGCGGTTATTAAGCCTCCCTTCTTTTGTGCAAGATATGATTGCAAACGGTCAACTTTCAATGGCCCATGGGCGAACTTTACTTACGATAAAAGATGAAGAACAATTGAAATCTTTACTGAAACGAATTGAAAAAGAAGGATTAAATGTTCGTCAATTAGAGAAAATTGTTCAGGAGATTAATCAACGCGTTTCACGTGAAACAAAACAAGTGAAAAAAGAGAGAAATATATTTTTCGTAGAACGCGAAACGTTTTTAAGAGAAAAGTTTGGCACAGATGTGAAAATTAAAGAAACGAAAAAAGAAAAAGGTAAAATCGAAATTGAATTTTTCAATAAAGAGGATTTAAATCGTATTTTAGAATTATTAGCGCAGAAAAACTAAAAAGCAAACCATCTTATTATTTATAGATGGTTTGCTTTTTTTAATACAGATAATTTTTGATCTGTTTCTTTTATACTTTGTGCAATTACATCAGCCATTTTCATGACTAAACTTAATCTTGTATTTTGCAGGACGAAAAACTCCATAAAACCGTTTAGATTTACGATGCCATGAATATGTAAATCGCCAACTGCGGGTAATTTCTTATTCATCGCAGCTCCAGGTTTACTAGGCCCCATTCCGGTAGTGATAGAACCGATACTTTGAGATTTTCCTAAACAGGCATCAACCGCAATTATAAACGAGGTAGGGTTATCTTTCTGTATATTCTGAATTCTCTCTTCTAAATTTAGTGCATGGACTGGCTCATCTAGTGTGCCGAACACTTGGAAGTTTGTAATTCCTACTTGTTCTAGTTTCGTACCGACTAACGGACCGAGTGCATCACCTGTAGAACGATCTGTTCCGATACAAACGAGAATAATTGGTATATGAGTTTTAATAGGGATGTGGGAAAGTAAGAAGTTACTAATTGTCTCGGAGGCTTCTAAATCTTGGTGCATAACATTTTGAGTTTCTTTTTCGAAAAAAGGTAAGCGAAAACTTCCAATATTCATGAAGCACCCATCCTTTTAATAAATTTTCAAAATATGTTATATGGTGAGTAAAATGGAAAACTATAAGTGCGTACTTGCTGTAAAACTTAAGTGAAAACGGAAATAATAGTACTAGTATATATATATTCGTTCCATTTTATACCTGTATGGAGGTTAACAAATGCAATTAAAGTCATAAAAATTTTTCAGCAACTAGGAGACTTCTGATACAATAAGAAGGATAACTAAAAAGAAATTTTGGCTGGAGAGGTAGAGGTACATGGATTTATTAACGAAGTGGTTTAATTCTACGAAACAGTATTTATTAGATGCTGATCGTTGGGCAGATATTGGAATTGCGACATTAAAAATATGTATCATTTTAACAATTGGTGCAATTGTAGTGAGAATTGCAAGAGCGATTGTACGAAATGCGTTTCGTATGGGAAGTCGTTCTCCAATTCAAATTTCAGAACGTCGTACAGTTACAGTAGCAAAGTTACTTGAGAATATCGTGGCATACGTTGTTATGTTCATTATGTTAATTGCGATTTTAGGTGTGTTTAATATTAATGCATCAGGTTTATTAGCCGGTGCCGGGGTAATTGGTTTGGCAGTCGGGTTTGGTGCACAAAGTTTAGTGAAAGATGTTATTACAGGGTTATTTATCTTGCTAGAAGATCAATTTTCGGTAGGAGACTATGTAAAAATTGGTCAGTTTGAAGGAGTCGTTTTAGAAATTGGACTTCGTACAACGAAAGTAAAGAGTTGGACAGGCGAAATTCATACTTTACCAAATGGAAGTATCGTTCAAGTTACGAACTACTCAGTTAGTAATAGTGTAGCATTTGTTGATGTATCCATTTCGTATGAGGCTGACATAGCGAAAGCGGAGCAAGTCATTGAAGAGTTATTAGAAGAATTACCTGCACAGTATGCGCAAATGGTAACAACGCCTCAGTTATTAGGTGTACAAACATTAGCTGCATCAGAAGTTATATTACGCGTTATCGCGGAAGTAGAGCCGATGCAACATGCAGTTATTGCAAGAGCACTTCGTAAGGAAATTAAAAATCGTCTAGATTTACATGGTATTGAAATTCCATATCCACGTATGGTTTTATATAATCGTGAAGAATTGGTGAGTGGAAAAGCAATTTAGTATAGAGAGGGGTTTGGAGAATGGAGCAAAAGCAATATAACTTGTACGATGTTGTGGAAATGAAGAAAGCCCACCCATGTGGTGAGAATCGATGGAAGATTATTCGTATGGGAATGGATATCCGCATTAAGTGCGAGGGATGTGACCATTCAGTAATGATTCCTCGAAGAGAATTTGATCGTAAGGTAAAAAAAATACTTGTGAAGTACGAAGAATAGAGAGAAAGTAACAGTTGCAATGGGTAGCTGTTACTTTTTTTCGTTTGGAGGAAACTTGTCATTTTTTTCGTTACTATCTATAATGATGAAAGATTGAGACATAGGAGTGAAAAATATGGGATTAACGGCTGGGATTGTTGGATTACCTAACGTAGGGAAGTCCACTTTATTTAATGCAATTACACAAGCAGGAGCAGAATCTGCAAACTATCCATTCTGTACAATTGATCCAAACGTAGGGATTGTAGAAGTACCAGATGAGCGTTTAAATAAATTAACGGAATTAGTAGAACCGAAAAAAACTGTTCCGACTGTATTTGAGTTTACTGATATTGCGGGTATCGTAAAAGGTGCTAGTAAAGGTGAAGGATTAGGAAATAAATTCTTATCTCACATTCGCCAAGTAGATGCAATTTGCCAAGTTGTTCGTTGTTTTGAAGACGAAAATATTACGCACGTTTCAGGGAAAGTAGATCCGATTGATGATATTGAAACAATCAACTTAGAGCTAATTTTAGCGGATCTAGAATCTGTTGATAAACGTATCGAGCGTGTTGCGAAATTAGCAAGACAAAAAGATAAAGAAGCAGTATACGAGCATGA
Source organism: Bacillus sp. F9_6S_D1_P_5 (assembly GCF_054823925.1). Lineage (NCBI taxonomy): Bacteria > Bacillati > Bacillota > Bacilli > Caryophanales > Bacillaceae > Bacillus > Bacillus sp. F9_6S_D1_P_5. Next base: position 21,165 of record NZ_JBTREW010000010.1, read on the forward strand.
AATTTTAGTTCGCTTAAAAGAAGCTTTTGAAGAGGGCAAACCGGCTCGTACTGTTGAATTTACAGAAGAGCAAATGAAGATTGTTAAAGGCCTTCATTTACTTACAACGAAAGAAATGCTATACGTAGCAAACGTAAGTGAAGATGATGTTATGGATCCTTCTGAAAACAAATACGTACAAATGGTAAAAGAATTTGCTGCAAATGAAAATTCTCAAGTAATCGTTGTATGTGCAAAAATCGAAGAAGAAATCGCTGAACTAGACGAGGAAGAGAAAAAAGTATTCCTTGAAGAACTAGGCATTGAAGAATCTGGTTTAGATCAATTAATTCGTGCTGCATACAATTTATTAGGACTTGCTACTTACTTCACAGCTGGTGTACAAGAAGTACGTGCATGGACGTTCAAACAAGGGATGAAAGCACCGCAATGTGCGGGCGTAATTCATACAGACTTCGAGCGTGGATTTATTCGTGCGGAAACAGTTTCTTATGAAGACTTAATGACAAACGGTTCTATGACAGCTGCAAAAGAAGCTGGTAAAGTTCGTTTAGAAGGAAAAGAGTATATCGTAAAAGACGGAGACGTTATGCACTTCCGCTTCAACGTTTAATTTAATATTTCCTAGGAAAAATTAAGATATAAGCTTGGCAAATATATTATGTGTTTGCCAAGTTTTTTATGTATGGGTGAGTTGATTCATCTAACTTACTATGATATAATCTAAACTCGTGAGTAATTACTATAAATTAATTGCTCCTTGCCCATTACGGGCCGTTTAGACCAAAAGGAGGTGAAAGTGTAATGAGAAAGTACGAAATTATGTACATCATTCGTCCTGGCGTTGAAGAAGAAGCTCAAAAAGCTTTAGTTGAACGTTTTGCAGGTGTTTTAACAAACAATGGTGCAGAAATCATTAACACGAAAGAGTGGGGTAAGCGTCGTTTAGCTTACGAAATCAATGACTTACGTGAAGGTTTCTACATGATCTTAAACGTGAACTCTAACGCAGAAGCGATTAACGAATTCGACCGTTTAGCTAAGATCAACGAAGACATCCTTCGTCATATCGTTGTTAAAGAAGAAGAAAAATAATTGATATATAAGGGAGAGTGGTTCGATTGATGAATCGTGTTATCCTCGTTGGTCGTTTAACTAAGGACCCTGACTTACGTTACACGCCCAATGGTGTTGCAGTAGCTACTTTTACGTTAGCTGTGAATCGCGCATTTGCGAATCAACAAGGTGAGCGTGAAGCTGACTTTATTAATTGTGTAATATGGCGTAAACAAGCAGAAAACGTAGCAAATTATTTGAAAAAAGGTAGCTTAGCAGGCGTAGATGGACGTCTTCAAACTCGTAATTACGATGGACAAGATGGTAAACGTGTATATGTAACAGAAGTTCTTGCGGAAAGCGTACAATTTTTAGAGCCGCGTAATGGCGGTGGGGAGCAACGTGGTTCATTTAATCAGCAACCATCAGGAGCTGGTTTCGGTAACCAAAGCTCTAACCCATTTGGTCAATCTAGTAATTCAGGCAACCAAGGTAACCAAGGAAACTCTGGATTTACGAAGAATGACGATCCATTTTCAAATGTAGGTCAACCGATCGACATTTCCGACGACGATTTACCGTTCTAATACAGTAAATTTGTTAGTTTTAACAAAGAATGGAGGGAAATAGACATGGCAGGACGCAAAGGTGGACGTGCGAAACGTCGTAAGGTGTGTTTCTTCACAGCTAACGGCATCACTCGCATTGACTATAAAGATGTTGATTTATTAAAACGTTTCGTTTCTGAGCGTGGTAAAATTTTACCTCGTCGTGTAACAGGAACGAGCGCAAAATACCAACGCAAACTTACAGTTGCAATTAAACGTGCTCGTCAAATGGCACTTTTACCATATGTTGGTGAATAATAGCGTATGAAATGCACAGTAGAGTCCGACTCTACTGTGCATTTTGCTATGCTTTTCTTTTTTTGGAAGAGAGGTTAGATAATGAAGAATACGAAATTTATTACTGAGGGTGCAGCACTGTTAGCGATATATGCAATGTTATTGCTTATATCGATGTATGTTCCAATTTTAGGTACAGTTGTAACGTTTGCGTTGCCATTGCCATTTATATTGCTAACGATAAGATATAGATTATCTAACGCCTTTGTAATTTTTACGGCGGCGCTTTTTATTACGGTTATTGTCAGTCAACCGATGAACCTAGTAAAGACAACTATGTTTGGATTGATAGGTATTGTTTTAGGATATATGTATAAAAAACGAAAAAAACCGGTAGAAATTTTGATGGCGGGGACGCTTGCGTACTTAATTGGTATTATGCTCATTTATGTTGCGAGTATAAAGTTTTTTAACATAGATTTAATGAAGCAAATGCAAAATATGTTTAATGAAAGTATGGCGCAAAGTGAAAAGATAGTTAATGCTGCGGGTATGCCTATTAGTAAAGAACAAAAAGAGTTATTTGCACAATTTAATGATGTGTTACAAACGTTATTCCCAAGTTTACTTGTAATGGTCTCGGTATGTTTTTCTTGGATTACAGTTATGATATCGGGTAGTGTTTTGAGAAAACTAAAACATGACGTTATACATTGGCCTAAATTTAAAGATATACAATTACCAAAGAGCATTGTTTGGTATTACGTCATATTTATTTTGCTATCAACTTTTATAAAAGTAGAACCGACATCATATTTACATATGGTATTTTCTAACCTATATGTCATATTTGCTTTACTACTAGTACTGCAAGGTCTGACGTTTATCGCTTTTCTAGCGCATAGTAAAGGTTTTACGAAAGGGGTTCCTATTATTAGTTTTATTGCCTGCATGTTTATTCCGATGCTGTTTCCTCTTGTGACAATCTTAGGTATAATTGATTTAGGGATTTCATTGCGTTCTAAAATAGGAGGATAAAGTAATATTCCTTATACTATTTTAATCTGTTTAACTAACTGGAAGGTGAGTTAGTTTTACTTTATAGGAGTTGTATACATGCCTGAATTTTATAAGAAACAGTGGTTTTTATATCCTGTTTACGTATTGGCATTTTTTGTATTTGTGCTCATTTCAATCCTCTGTTATTTTCATTTAATAATGGGGATAGTCTCCTTCTTTATTTTTTGTATCGTCCTTTTTCTTGTTGTACGATTTGAACTAACCTTTCAAAAGAATTTCGAGAAACATACGACAGATATGATTACAAGGGTAAAGAAAGTGAGTAATGAAGCATTTAACCAAATGCCGATTGGTATTTTGTTATACAATAAGGATTATGGGATTGATTGGGCGAATCCTTATTTATCTTCATGCCTAGGACAGCATGCATTAGCTGGATGGCACCTTTATGATGTATCAGAAACGTTACTTCTTTTTATTAAGGGAGAAACTTCCGACGATATAGTCTCTTTAAATAATCGAAAGTTTCGTGTCTTTGTAAGGAAAGAAGAAAAGTTGATTTATTTCTTTGATGTAACGGAACAAACAGAGATTGAAAAGATGTACGAAGATCAACGCACTGTTTTAGCTGTCATTTATTTAGATAATTATGATGAAGTTACACAAGGGTTAGATGATCAATTACGTACGAATATAACAAGTCTTGTAACATCAAGACTAAATGAATGGGCCGTTAAGTATGGGGCATATTTAAAGCGTGCATCTTCAGAAAGATTCTTCGTTGTGTTAAATGAAAGTATTTTAGCGCAGATGGAGAAAGGGAAATTTAGCATTTTAGATCAAGTGCGTGAAGAAACATCTAAAAGGAATATACCACTCACCTTAAGTGTAGGTGTCGGTTCAGGTGATTTACCTTTATCAGAGCTTGGGGCAATGGCTCAGTCCGGCTTAGACCTTGCACTTGGCCGCGGTGGAGATCAAGTAGCTATTAAGCAAGCAACAGGTAAAGTTAAGTTTTATGGTGGTAAGACAAATCCGGTAGAAAAACGTACTCGTGTACGTGCTAGAGTTATTTCGCACGCATTAAAAGATTTAGTATTAGAAAGTAGTAACGTCATTATAATGGGGCATAGGGCTCCTGATATGGACGCAATTGGTGCTGCGATTGGTATTTTAAAGGTAGCGCAATTAAATGAGCGCAAAGGATATATTGTGCTAGATGAAAATGATTCTGATAAGGGAATTAAGCGTTTAATGGATAAAGTGAAACAAAACGAAGAGTTATGGTCTCACTTTATTACACCAGAACAAGCGATGGAATTTGCAAATGATGATTCATTACTTGTTGTTGTTGATACGCATAAACCTTCAATGGTGATGGAAGAAAAGCTGTTACGCAAAATTGAAAATGTAGTTGTTATTGACCATCACCGCCGAGGAGAAGATTTTATTGAAGATCCATTGCTTGTTTACATGGAGCCTTACGCTTCTTCCACGGCAGAGCTTGTTACAGAATTACTTGAATACCAACCGAAAAATTTAAAAATGACAATGCTAGAAGCAACGGCATTGTTAGCAGGTATTATTGTTGATACGAAAAGCTTTACATTCCGGACGGGTGCTCGTACGTTTGATGCCGCTTCTTATTTACGCTCTCATGGTGCAGATACCGTACTTGTACAAGAGCTGTTAAAAGAAGATATGGATCAGTATTTACGGGTTGCAAAAGCTATTAAAAATGCTTACATTTATACAAATGGAATTGCGATTGCAAAAGTTGATAGTGATGATTACTACGATCAAGTGCTTATTGCGCAATCAGCTGACACATTATTAACAATGACAGGAATTACTGCATCATTTGTTATTGCAAAACGTGGCGAGAATTTCATTGGAATTAGCGGCAGGTCTTTAGGTGAAGTGAATGTGCAGCTAATTATGGAAAACTTAGGTGGTGGCGGGCATTTAACGAATGCAGCCACACAAATGAAAAATGTTACAGTAGATGAAGCTGAGGAGAAGCTTCGATTTGTTATTGATGACTATTTACAGGGAGGCACACAATCATGAAAGTAATTTTTCTAAAAGACGTAAAAGGTAAAGGGAAAAAAGGAGAAGTAAAAAACGTACCAGATGGTTATGCAAATAACTTCTTACTAAAACAAGGATTAGCTGCTGAAGCGACAAATAGCAGTATGAAAACTTTAGAAGCTCAAAAGCGTAAAGAAGAAAAAGATGCAGCAGCAGAGCTTGAAAGTGCAAAACAATTAAAAGAAACGTTAGAGAAACTAACTGTAGAATTAAAGGCTAAATCTGGAGAAGGTGGCCGTCTATTCGGTTCAATCACAAGTAAACAAATCGTAGATGCGATGCAAAAATCACATAAGATTAAACTTGATAAGCGTAAATTTGAAATGGATGATGCAATTCGTGCATTAGGCTATACAAATGTTACTGTGAAATTGCATCCGCAAGTAACAGCAACAGTAAAAGTTCATGTTAGTGAACAATAAAAATAAGTTAAGCAAGGAGGATTGCGTATGAGTGATGTAATGGCTGATCGTACCCCTCCGCATAATATAGAAGCTGAGCAGGCAGTCTTAGGTGCTATATTGATTGATCAGGATGCGTTAACGTCAGCATCGGAACTATTGGTACCTGACTCATTTTATCGAACGAAACATCAAAAGATTTTTGAAGTCATGCTTGGATTGTCTGATAAGGGGGAGCCGATCGACTTAGTAATGATGACGTCAGCGATGGCTGATCAAGGGTTATTAGAAGAAGTTGGTGGGGTTTCTTACTTAGCAGAATTAGCAGAAGTTGTTCCGACCGCTGCTAACGTAGAGTATTATGCACGAATCATCGCTGAAAAAGCGTTGTTACGTCGTTTAATTCGAACAGCGACTCATATTGTGTCTGATGGATATGAGAGAGAAGACGATGTGGATGGCCTATTAAATGAGGCTGAGAAAAAAATATTAGAAGTATCACATCAAACGAATGCGAAGGCATTCCAAAATATTAAAGACGTTCTTGTAGATGCTTACGATAAAATCGAACTTTTGCATAATCAAAAAGGTGAAGTTACCGGGATACCAACTGGGTTTACTGAATTAGATAAGATGACGGCAGGGTTCCAGCGAAATGATTTAATCATCGTGGCGGCACGTCCATCGGTAGGGAAAACGGCATTTTCATTAAATATCGCACAAAACGTAGCGACGAAAACGGATGAAAATGTCGCGATTTTTAGTCTAGAGATGGGTGCTGATCAGCTAGTTATGCGTATGCTTTGTGCAGAAGGGAATATAGATGCACAAAGACTTCGTACCGGGTCATTAACTTCTGATGATTGGGCGAAGTTAACGATGGCAATGGGTAGCCTTTCTAATGCTGGTATCTATATTGATGATACACCAGGTATTAAAGTAAATGAGATTCGAGCGAAATGTCGTAGATTAAAACAAGAACAGGGTCTTGGTATGATCTTGATTGACTACTTACAGCTTATTCAAGGAAGCGGGAAATCAGGAGAGAACCGTCAGCAGGAAGTATCTGAGATTTCTCGTACACTAAAAGGGATTGCACGTGAATTGCAAGTACCTGTTATTGCCTTGTCGCAGTTATCTCGTGGTGTAGAATCTCGTCAAGATAAACGTCCGATGATGTCTGATATTCGTGAATCGGGAAGTATCGAGCAGGATGCTGATATCGTAGCCTTCTTATATCGTGAAGATTACTATGACCGAGAAACAGAAAATAAAAATACGATTGAAATTATTATTGCAAAGCAGCGTAACGGTCCTGTAGGTTCCGTAGAACTCGCATTCGTTAAAGAGTTCAATAAGTTCGTTAACCTAGAACGCCGCTTCGAGGATGGACATGCGCCGCCTGCATAAAGCTAGTATAAAAAAGAAACACATTTCTTATAATAAGATGTGTTTCTTTTTTTTATGGGAAAGATAAGGCTTTCATAATGTCAAAAATATAATTCTTACGAACGAAAATGTTTTTTAATAAAAAAATGTTCGCTTTTTGGTTGACTTCTTTTTCGGTTTTGGTACAATTATATTGTTTGAATAGATCGTTTGAAAATTGCGGAGGTGCTTTAATAATGTCTTCAGTAGTAGTTGTAGGAACACAATGGGGCGACGAAGGAAAAGGTAAAATCACTGATTTTCTTTCTGAGCATGCGGAAGTAGTTGCAAGATATCAAGGTGGAAATAACGCGGGACATACAATTGTTTTCGGCGGAGTTAAATATAAATTACACTTAATTCCATCTGGTATTTTCTATAAAGAGAAAATTTGTGTAATCGGAAACGGCTTAGTAGTAGATCCGAAAGCATTACTTGAAGAATTAAAATACTTACACGATCGTGGTGTAAGTACTGATAATTTACGTGTAAGTAACCGTGCGCACGTTATTTTACCTTATCACTTAAAACAAGATGAGTTAGAAGAAGCGAGTAAAGGTGATAACAAAATCGGTACAACGAAAAAAGGTATCGGTCCTGCATATATGGATAAAGCTGCTCGTATCGGTATCCGTATGGCTGATCTTTTAGACCGTGAAGCATTTAAAGAGAAGCTTGAGCGCAATTTAGCACAAAAAAATCGTTTGTTTGAAAAAATGTACGATACAGAAGGTTTCAGTGTAGAAGAAATTTTCGAAGAGTACTTCGAGTACGGACAACAAATCGCACAATATGTGTGTGATACGTCTGTTGTATTAAATGATGCATTAGATAACAATCACCGTGTACTATTTGAAGGTGCACAAGGTGTTATGCTTGATATCGACCATGGTACGTACCCATTCGTTACATCTTCTAACCCAATTGCTGGTGGTGTAACAGTTGGAACTGGAGTTGGTCCTGCAAAAGTTACTCGCGTTGTAGGTGTATGTAAAGCATATACAAGCCGTGTTGGTGATGGTCCATTCCCTACTGAGCTTCATGATGAAATTGGTCATCAAATTCGTGAAGTTGGTCGTGAGTATGGAACGACAACTGGTCGTCCACGCCGCGTAGGTTGGTTCGATAGCGTTGTTGTAAGACATGCACGTCGTGTTAGTGGTTTAACAGATTTATCATTAAACTCTATCGACGTTCTAACTGGTATTCCAACTCTTAAAATTTGTGTTGCTTACAAATGCAATGGCGAAGTTATCGATGAAGTTCCAGCGAACTTAAATATTTTAGCGAAATGTGAGCCTGTATACGAAGAACTTCCAGGTTGGACAGAAGATATTACTGGTGTAAGATCATTAGACGAGCTTCCTGAAAATGCACGAAAATACGTAGAACGTGTTTCTGAATTAACAGGAATTCAATTATCTATGTTCTCAGTTGGACCAGATCGTAACCAAACAAATATCGTTCGTAACGTATACGAAGCTTAATTGATATTTTTGAGAAAAAACTCATGTCCGCATGAGTTTTTTCTTATCTTTTATAAAAAAATAAAAAAAGGTATTGCAAAATATAAAGGAAACATGCTATGATACATCTTGTCGTCACGAAAATATGACGTTGGTGAGTATGAGCCATTAGCTCAGTTGGTAGAGCATCTGACTTTTAATCAGAGGGTCGAAGGTTCGAGTCCTTCATGGCTCACCATTTTATTTTTCGTGGCCCGTTGGTCAAGTGGTTAAGACACCGCCCTTTCACGGCGGTAACACGGGTTCGAATCCCGTACGGGTCATGTCTTTTTTTATGTTCATTTTTGGTCCCGTGGTGTAGTGGTTAACATGCCTGCCTGTCACGCAGGAGATCGCCGGTTCGACCCCGGTCGGGACCGCCACTTTTGTTTATACCACCATTAGTGGTTTTATATATAGTTTTGGCTCGGTAGCTCAGTCGGTAGAGCAGAGGACTGAAAATCCTCGTGTCGGCGGTTCGATTCCGTCCCGAGCCACTCTCAGGATATTAAGTGGGCCCACTTAATATCCTTTTTATTTGTGTAATTTTACAAAATTGAGTAGTTATTTTAAAATAGAATGAGGAGCCTCTAGCAGTTGAAGCTAGAGGTTTTTCTATAGATCGTATAGGATTCCGTGTAAATGTGGATTATACATGAGTCTGTGAGAATAGAGGAAAAGTACTTAAGCAAAAGATGCGGTCATATAGGGACATACTATGTAGACATCAATGTGTTTAAGGATATTGACCATATTTTTACCCCACTATTTACTGGACAGTAAGCCCAAGCCTTAAAATTCAGCGAAAGCAAAGAAGTTAGGTGAGGAGCGGGCTGCCCGTAAAAGCCCAATTGGTGAGGGCTAATAATCAGTGGGTGATGAAGAAAACACCCACCAATTAAAGTTTCACTTTATAAGGAGGAAATAGACGATGATGGGAAAGAAAATTTTAGTAGTTGATGATGAAAAGCCGATTGCAGATATTTTGAAGTTTAACCTAGAAAAAGAAGGTTTTGAAATTGTAATGGCGCACGATGGTGATGAAGCAATTGAAAAAGCGAATGAAGAACAGCCGGATATGGTTTTATTAGATATTATGCTACCAGGTAAGGATGGCTTAGAGGTTTGCCGTGAAATACGTAAAAGCTCAGAAATGCCGATTATTATGCTTACAGCAAAGGATTCTGAAATCGATAAAGTATTAGGACTTGAGCTTGGAGCAGATGATTATGTAACGAAGCCATTTAGTACGAGGGAATTACTTGCTCGCGTGAAGGCGAATTTACGTCGCCATCAACAAGGTGGTGCTGCAGAAAAAGAAGAAAATACGGAAATGGTTATTGGACCGATTGTTATCAATCCGAATGCATATAGTGTAACGAAGCGTGAAGAAAATATTGAACTTACACATCGTGAATTTGAGCTACTACATTATTTAGCAAAACATTTAGGACAAGTTATGACGCGCGAACATTTATTGCAAACAGTTTGGGGTTATGACTACTTTGGAGATGTACGTACAGTGGATGTAACAGTTCGTCGTTTACGTGAAAAAATCGAAGATAATCCAAGTCATCCTACATTAATAGTCACTAGACGTGGAGTAGGGTATTACTTGCGTGACCCAGAGCAGGAATAGTATATGAAGAAAGTCGGTTTTTTTCAATCTATTCATTTAAAATTTGTACTCATATATATGCTATTAATATTGATAGCAATGCAGGTTATTGGTGTATATTTCGTAAGAGAGTTAGAAAAGAGTCTTGTGCAAGGATTTAGAGACTCTTTAACGCAGCAAACGAACTTATTAGCATATAACTTGAAACAAGAGTTTAAAAAAAGTCATACAAAAGCAGAAACAGAATCAACAGATGAAACGATTAAAACTTCAATTCGAAAATTTGCCTCTGATCGAAAGAAAGATATTCAAGAGGTAAGTGTATTTGATTGGAATAGAAAGTTACTTGCTATTTCAGATGAGTCAAAGCAAAACAAGGTAAATAGAACATCAACTGATATAGCTGTTCAGCGGGTATTGGTACAAAAAAAGCCAGAAGTGAAAATTGAGAAGGATGGTCGTACAGGCCATCGTGTACAAGTTATGCTTACGCCTATTCTAGATGATAACGGCAAAGATGCACTTGGTGTTATTTACATTGTTGCATCTATGGAAGATGTTTATAAACAGATGAAGGATATTAATCAAATTTTTGCGACTGGAACTGTTATCGCATTACTCGTAACAGCTGTACTTGGAATTTTGTTAGCTCAAACGATTACGAGACCAATCTCAGATATGCGAAGACAAGCGATTGAAATGGCAAAAGGAAACTATTCAAGAAAAGTAAAAGTGCATAGCCATGATGAAATTGGACAACTAGCATTATCTTTCAATAATTTATCAAAAAAATTACAACAAGCTCGTTCTTCAACGGAAAGTGAAAGACGTAAATTGTCATCCGTTTTATCACATATGACAGATGGGGTAATTGCTACTGACCGAAAAGGGGACATTATTTTATTAAATGATCCTGCGGAAAAGATGCTAAATGTTTCGCGTGAAACGGCGCTCGATCAATCTGTTTTAGAAGTATTAGGGATACAAGAAGAATTTACGCTCGATCATTTATACGAAGAGCCTGATTCTGTTTTATTAGATTTTAGTACGAGAAATGAACCATATATTTTACGTGCTAGTTTCTCTGTCATTCAAAAAGAGACAGGGAAAGCAAATGGTTTAATCGCTGTATTATATGATGTAACTGAGCAGGAGCGTATAGAAAGGGAACGCCGTGAGTTTGTAGCAAACGTTTCCCATGAATTAAGAACGCCATTAACGACGATGCGTAGCTACTTAGAGGCACTTACGGACGGCGCGTGGCAAGATCCGAATATTGCACCGCAATTTTTAACGGTTACACAAGAAGAAACAGAAAGAATGATTAGACTTGTAAATGCGTTATTGCAACTTTCTAAACTCGATAGTACAGAACATCGTTTAATGAAAGAATGGGTCGACTTTACTGACTTCTTTAATAACATTATTGATCGTTTTGAAATGTCTAAAGAGCAAAACGTAAGTTTCAAACGATCTTTCTCTAAGAAATCCCGATTTATTGATATGGATACGGATAAAATTACACAGGTTTTGTATAATATTATTTCGAATGCATTAAAGTATTCACCAGAAGGTGGAACAGTAACATATCGCTTACGTGATCGCGGGGAATTATTAGAGATTAGTGTAAGTGACCAAGGAATGGGTATTCCGAAAGAAAACGTCGATAAAATCTTTGAACGTTTTTATCGTGTAGACAAAGCACGTTCAAGACAAATGGGTGGTACAGGACTTGGATTAGCAATTGCGAAAGAAATGATTGAGGCACATGGTGGCTCGATTTGGGCGAAAAGTGAGGAAGGAAAAGGGACAACTATTTACTTCACATTGCCAATGGCAGCGGATGAAGAGGACGATTGGGAATGAGTATGGAAAATGTTAAAACGATCGTTTTAATTAATTTAGTTGTAATTAGCCTATTTCTTACTTTTAACTTATGGACGTATGTGCCAGATTCCACGTCTATGCAAAACGCAAAATTTGTGCAGGGGAATGAAGGAACTACTCAAACTAAAATTGCTGATGTTGTCCGCCCTACTTCTATGATCGTGCATAAAGATAAAAATCATTACGGGAGCGAAAGAGAGGGAGATATAGAATCAATCTATAAACCTTTGGAAGCAGGGGAATTATATGATTTCAAAGAGATATCGATTGCTAAAGCTGATTTCCTTTCTTATGTGCATGGTGAAGGGAAAATTGAACTTGTTTTTCCTACCAACATCCCATTTGATGCAGTTAAATCTATGTTTAATATGAAAGCGAAAAGTATAGATAAGCCGAAAAATTTTAATCGAATTATTCTTGACCCTTCTAGAAGTAGGGATCAAGAAATTAAAATTACTTTTGTTTCTGATGGTGATAATTCTAGAATATATGAAGCAAAATTAAGTGGTGTGTATTTAAAAGATATTGTAAATGCACAAAATCAATTTATAGTATCGGCAAAACCTTATTTTGACTATCAAATTAATGATATGAAAAAGCTATTTTTACCAGATGGAACGACAGAATTAAGTAATATAACATATATTTCATCTAATTTATCGGTTGATACATTTAAGAATGCTCTTTTTAGTGACCCACGTTATTTAAGCCCTATTACCGAGAAATCGAAAGAAACATTTACAGACGGTATTAGGTCTATGGAGATTGAAAACGATCAGCATATGCTAAAGTATAAAAATTCTTCTGTTTCAAGTGAGAAAACGACAGATAATTTAATGCTCTTACAAAAAAGCTTTGATTTTGTAAATGGTCACAGTGGGAGTTTGGATTCGTATCGTTTGGACTATATGAATAAAGGACAGACGGTATTCCGTTTACATGAAGATGGATATTCCGTATTCAATACAGATGGATTAGCTGAATTGAGACAAGTAAGGGGATCAGAAGAAGTAATGGAATATGAAAGACCGTTGTTGTCTTTAAATACGAAAGGCATAGAGCAGAAGGTTACTCTTCCGTCAGGTCACGTTGTAATAGCATCCCTAGAAAATAATGCCGCTGTAGATAAACGACTCATTAAAGACATTGGTATTGGATACAAATTATCACTAGATGGGCAAGTAGCTCGACTACAGCCAATTTGGTATGTAAAGTTTGTTGAAGATGAAGCTGGCAAACAAAAAATATATGAGTGGAGTGAGGGAGGACTAAATGGATTGGGATCGGATTAAAACCATATTTATTGTGACCTTTTTTGTTTTGGACCTCTTTCTCATTTTTCAATTCATTCAAAAGCAAGATAGTAATCAATTGGAGCTTGTTGCAGAAACAAAGATAGATCAAGAATTAAAAGCAAACAAAATTACTATGGGTAATTTCCCTAAAGAACCGAAAAAAGAGGCATTTATTAGGGCAGAAAACAAGGCATTTAAAGAAGAAGATATACAGTCTTTAAAAAATCAAATGGCGCATATACAAAATATGTACAAGATAGAAAGTAAGCTAAAAGAGCCCTTTTTGAATACAAAATCATTATCCAAAGATAAGTATAGTGATTTTTTGAAGAACTATGTATTGGATGGACAAAAGTATGAGTTTGGAGCGATGAAAGACTCTAAAATTTACTTCTTCCAAAAATATAAAGATAAACCCATTTTCTATAACGATCAGGCAATGATTGTTGTGGAATTAAATGAAAAAAGTGAACTTGTGTCATACACGCAGACGATGCTAACGGATTTAAAAGAAATGGGCGAAAGTGAAAAAACGAAACAGCAAGAAATTATTACTGCCCAAACGGCCTTAGAAAATCTGTATTTAAAAAATAAAGTTCATGGAAATACACATGTAAAAGAAGCACAAATTGGTTATGCCAACCTTACCGCATCTACTTCTAATAACCAAGTACTTGCTCCAACATGGAACTTAAAAACGGAGCAGAAGCAGGACTTCTTTGTAAATGCAATTGAAGGACAAGTTATGGAATTAGGGGAAAGGGAAAATCAAGTGGTTGATGAACATACTGGAGTGAGAAAGAATGGGGTTGCATTTTAGCGTACTTGCAAGTGGAAGTACAGGGAATATGCTATATGTAGGAACAGATGAAAAGAAATTACTCGTCGATGCAGGTTTAAGTGGTAAAGCAACAGAGGCTTTATTTAAACAGGCAGAACTAAATATAAATGATGTATCGGGTATTCTTGTAACACATGAACATAGCGATCATATTAAAGGATTAGGTGTATTAGCACGTAAATATGATTTGCCTGTTTATGCAAATGAGAAGACATGGAATGCAATGGAACATTTAATAGGAAATATCCCAACTGAGCAAAAGTTCATTTTCTCAGTTGGGGATGTGAAAACATTTGGTGATATTGAGGTCGAGTCATTTGGAGTTTCTCATGACGCCGCAGAGCCGATGTTCTATGCTTTTCACAACAATAATAGAAAGTTAGCTCTTATTACAGATACGGGATACGTGAGTGACCGTATGAAAGGTGTTATTAAGGGAGCTAACGCTTTCGTATTTGAAAGTAATCATGACGTGGAGATGCTTCGTATGGGACGTTACCCATGGAGTATTAAGCGACGTATTTTAAGTGATGTAGGGCACGTTTGTAATGAGGACGCTGCATTAGCGATGGCAGATGTAATTACAGACGAGACAAAACATATTTATTTAGCGCATTTAAGCCTAGATAATAACATGAAAGAACTAGCACGTATGTCAGTGTCACAAGTATTAGAGGAAAAAGGATTTGGAGTGGGAGAAGCCTTTGAAATTCACGATACAGATCCAAAAATGCCGACAAAAATTCAATACGTATAATTCTTCATTTTAGTAAACAATAAAGGTGAATATAGTTGTTTTCAGGAAGATAGGTGAACAAATATGTCCTTTATTGATGAAGAAAATTATCGTATGAAACGTGCAAGGAAAAAGAAGCATAAAGGTATTGTTATTTCTAGCATAGCAGGAACAATTGTAGGAGCTTCGTTATTTGCATTTGGAGCTCCGTTATTTACAAATGATGCAGGCGCGCTCCCACAAGCGGAAGCAAGTGGCAGTAATATGGCCGAAGCGCAAGGAATTAAACAAATTAGCTTTGTGGATGCCGTTGATCGTGCGTCTGAAGCTGTTGTTGGCGTTATTAATATTCAACGAGATAATTTTTCAGAGGCAGATTCAGAAGCTGGTACAGGATCGGGTGTAATTTATAAAAAGGCAGATGGCCAAGCTTATATCGTAACGAATAATCATGTTGTTGCTGGGGCAAATCGTATTGAAGTAAGTTTAAGTGACGGTAAGAAAGTCCCAGGAAAAGTATTAGGGACTGATGTAGTCACAGATTTGGCTGTACTACAAATAGATGCAAAGCATGTGAAAAAGGTAATTGAAATTGGTGACTCTAATACTGTTCGTAGAGGAGAACCGGTCATTGCGATTGGAAACCCGCTTGGGCTACAATTTTCTGGAACTGTCACACAAGGTATTATTTCAGCTAATGAACGTATTGTCCCTGTAGATTTAGATCAAGATGGACATTATGATTGGCAAGTAGAAGTATTGCAAACAGACGCAGCAATTAATCCAGGTAATAGTGGTGGTGCGCTTGTAAATGCAACAGGTCAATTAATTGGCATTAACTCAATGAAAATTGCAGCAAAAGAAGTAGAAGGAATTGGACTAGCTATTCCTGTTACTAGAGCTGTTCCTATTATGAATGAATTAGAGAAGTACGGAAAAGTAAGAAGACCGTATGTTGGAATTGAACTGAGATCATTAAATGAGATTCCAAACTACTATTGGTCAAAAACATTGCATTTACCAGGCAATGTAACAGAGGGAGTTTGCATTTTAGATGTGAAAAGTCCTTCGCCAGGTACAGATGCTGGTTTACGAGAACACGATGTGATTGTAGCAGTTGATGGAAAACCGGTTCGCGATATTATCGGATTCCGTACGGCCTTATATGATAAAAAAATTAATGATAAAATGACCCTTACATTTTATCGTGGTACAAAACGAGCAACAACAACAGTTAAACTAGGCATTCAAAAGTATTAAAAACAGGAGGGCCTACCTCCTGTTTTCTATTGTAGAAAAGTGAGGTGAAGAATATGAATTTACCTTGTTGTTTAGAACATGTTGAATTAGCTTTAGATATTATTGTGGATGAGTGTGAAGTTGCACCGGTTATCAACAATGTGGATAACTCGGAAAAAGAGAAAAAAACATGTGAATTTTGTCAAAATGAGGCGACATATGTTGTATCGAACACAGATTCTCACACAATATGTGGGTAACATTTGTGGATATGTGGATAAGTTATGTGGATAACATGTTTGTAAGGTGGGGAATACGTGTGAATATCTCGATTATTTCAATTGGGAAATTAAAAGAAAAATATTTAAAACAAGGTATAGCAGAATACTTAAAACGATTATCAGCATACGCAAAAGTAGAAGTAATTGAATTGCCAGATGAAAAGGCACCAGAAAATTTAAGTGAAGCAGAAATGTTAATTGTAAAAGAAAAAGAAGGTATACGTATACTGGATAAAATTTCTGATGATACGCACGTCATTGCGTTAGCGATAGAAGGAAAGCAAAAATCATCAGAAGAATTTGCGGTAAGCTTAGATCGTCTTGCTACATATGGAAAGAGTAAAGTTGCCTTTGTAATTGGTGGATCACTTGGACTAAGTTCAGAAGTAATGAAGCGTTCAAACGAATCACTTTCTTTTTCAAAGATGACATTACCACACCAATTAATGCGATTAGTATTGCTTGAGCAAGTGTATAGAGCGTTTCGTATTAATCGCGGTGAACCGTATCATAAATAGTAATAGTACATTCAAACGGCTACAGATGTGGCCGTTTTCTATATTTCCTAAAATAAGTATGTTTCTATTTCTAAAAAAGTGTGATGTAATATGAAGAGGAAAAAAGTACAAGTAGTCATAGAAGTGAGGAATTAAAGGTGAAGAAGTTTAAAAAGTTTTACTTGGAGATTACGAGTGTATGTAATCTTGCGTGCAGCTTTTGTCCGCCGACGGAAAGGCAGAAGCAGTTCATTTCTGTGGAGGATTTTGCGAAAAGATTAGACCAAATTAAACCTCACACAGACTACATTTATTTGCACGTGAAGGGTGAGCCGTTGCTTCATCCAAAAATAGATCAACTGTTAGATTTAAGTCATGAAAAAGGGTTTAAAGTTAATATTACAACGAACGGAACGTTAATTAATAAGAGAAGGCATAGACTGTTAAATAAGCCTGCTCTAAGACAAATGAATTTCTCATTGCACAGTTTTGATGGACACCCAGGTTCGCAAGATAAAGAGGGCTATGTAAGAAGTATACTTTCCTTCATTAGAGAGGCGACAAGTCAATCAGATTTAATTGTTTCACTACGGTTATGGAATTTAACGCAGGATAATAAAACGAATGCTGAAATCCAGAAAAATAGAGAGTTATTATCCATCATTGAAAATGAGTTTGGTTTATCTTATCAAATCGAAGAGAAGCTTACACCGGGAAAAGGTATAAAAATTGCGGAACGTGTCTTTATTAATCAAGACTATGAATTCCAGTGGCCAGCATTACATGAAGAAGAGGATGATGGAAAAGGATTCTGTCACGGTCTTCGAAATCAAGCTGGGATTTTAGCGAATGGAACAGTTATTCCTTGCTGTTTAGATGGTGAAGGGATTATTAACCTTGGAAATATTAATACTGACTCATTTTCTAACATTATAGAAGGTGAAAGAGCGACAAACATTGTCGATGGATTTTCGAAAAGGGTTGCAGTCGAAGAGCTATGCAGAAAATGTGGATACCGTAAAAGATTTGGAAAGTAAATATGAAATAAGCCCTCATAAAGCGAGGGCTTATTTTTTATTCTTGATAAGAACGTTCTAATTCATCAATTAAGGAAGCGACGTAAGAAACGGCCCTGCGGATTGCATCTGGTTTTGACATATCCACTCCAGCATGTTTCATTAATTCAAGTGGTTTCATCGTACCACCAGCACGAAGTACATCTAACCAGCGGTCAACAGCAGGTTGTCCTTCCTCTTTAATCATTTGAGCTACCGCAGTAGATGCAGTAAGGCCAGCGGAATAGGTGTAAGAATATAAGCCCATATAATAATGAGGTTGACGCATCCAAGTTAAGCCAGCGCCTTCGTCAATTTCTACAGAATTTCCCCAGAATGTAGAAAGTACATTTGTTTTTATTTCAGTTAAAGTTGTAGCTGTAAGGGCTCCGCCTTCTTCTGCTAGCGTGTATACTCTTCTTTGATATTCTCCCTCAAGTAAGTGAGTAACAAAGTTATGGTAATATGTGCCGAGTAGTTGCAGAATCACCCATCTGCGCATTCTCTTATCGTCATTCGTTGCTAATAAATGCTGGGCTAATAGTAATTCATTCATTGTAGATGGTGCCTCAACAAAGTACATAGATGGACGTACATTCATAATACGCTGGTTTTTATTTGCTAAATAAAAATGACCAGCATGCCCAAATTCATGAGCTAATGTGAAGCAACCACGCATCGTATTTTGCCATGTAATTAAAATGTATGGATGAGAACCATACGGGCTTGAACAAAATGCCCCGGTTGATTTCCCTACATTATCTGCAAGATCGACCCATCTTTCTTTGAATCCTTTTTCGATAATGGAACTATATTCATCCCCGAGTACTTGTAAAGAGTCTTGAATGAGTTTTCCAGCTTCTTCATAAGTAATTGCCGGATTAAATTCGGGATCTAATGGTGCATGTAAGTCGCAGAAAAGCATTTGATCGAGTCCTAATACTTTCTTTTTTAAATCTGCAAAACGGCGCATATGAGGTGCTAATTCTTTATAAATAATATCAAGTTGATTGTTATACATTTCAAGTGGAACTTTTTGAGGTTCTAGAAGCATATGAGTAACAGATTCAAATTTGCGTAAGCGAGAAAGTGTCACTTGTTTTTTTACTTCAGTCGCATATGTTGTTGCCACCGTATTTTTATATCGTTTCAACGTGGAAACAAATGATGAGTATGCTTTCCTACGTATGTCTACGCTTGGAGAAAACTCATATTTACTTTCAAATAATGCAAATGATACAGGGAGTTCGTTTCCTTGTTCATCTTGTATGGAGGTAAAATCCATATCGGCTAATTTAGTCATACCATAAATTTTGTATGGAGAACTATGTACTTCACCAAGTGCAGCAAGAGCTTCTTCTGTTTCAGGAGAGAGCGTGTGCTGCCTTTTTTGTAGTATGTCTAGTAATGATTTACGGAAAGGTTCGAGTTTTGTTTCTTCGGTTAAATATTTTTCAATTGTTCCTTCGTCAAATGAGAGGATTTCATTATGGATAAAGGATAGTGCAGTATGTACTTTCGTCCATAAAGCAGCAATTTTGGAAGAGTTTGCTTGAACAACTGGATTTGTACGGTCAGTAGATTCTTTTAAATTTGCGTAGGAGTATAGTTTTGTTAACTTCATTAAAAGCTCTTCTTCTAAAAGTAGGCAATGTAATAAGCTAGTGGAGCTAGTGTGTAATTGGCCTTTAAACACATCAAGTTTTTTTATATCGTCTGTTAATACACGTAATGCAGTTTCCCACTCTTTATCACATTCGTATAAATGAGAGAGGTCCCATGTTAGTTCAGTAGGGACTTCCGCGCGAATATGGCGTTTCTCAATTATATTTTTCATTTGTTATATCCCCCTTATTATAAGTATATAAAAACATGATACTAGAAAATTCAGTAAAATGAAAATATTTTATATTTCTATATATGAAAAAGAAGGACAAGCATTTTTATGCTTGTCCTTCGAGTTAAATTTAAAAATTAATATACTTTATCACCGTTGAAAATAGAGTTTTTCACGACTACATAATCTACAGTACGAATTGAATCTAATTTTGTTCCACCAGCGTAAGAGATAGAAGATTGAAGATCTTGTTCCATTTCAACTAAAGTGTCTTCTAAAGAACCTTTATGCTCAACGAACATTTTCTTACCTTCAACGTTTTTCTTCTCGCCTTTTTGGAATTCAGAAGCTGAACCGAAGTACTCTTTATAGAGTTTGCCGTCTTTTTCGATTGTTTCCCCTGGAGACTCTTCATGACCAGCGAATAGAGAACCGATCATAACCATAGTCGCCCCAAATCGAATAGATTTAGCTACGTCGCCGTGTGTACGAATACCACCGTCAGCGATAATTGGCTTACTTGCAGCTTTTGCACACCAGCGAAGTGCAGCTAGCTGCCAACCGCCAGTTCCAAAGCCTGTTTTAATTTTAGTAATACAAACTTTACCAGGTCCAATACCAACTTTTGTTGCGTCAGCACCAGCATTTTCTAATTCTCTTACCGCTTCTGGAGTTCCAACGTTTCCAGCGATAACGAAGCTTTCTGGTAAATGCTTTTTAATATGTTGAATCATGTTGATTACAGCATTAGAATGTCCGTGCGCGATATCAATCGTGATGTATTCAGGCGTAAGGTGCTCAGCAGCTAATTGCTGTACGAATTCATATTCGTCCTCTTTTACACCAACGCTAATAGAAGCGATTAATCCACGTGATTGCATATCTCTAATGAATGAGATACGTTTCTCTGGTTGGAAACGATGCATGATATAGAAGTAATTATTTTCAGCTAAATAAGTTGCAATTCTTTCATCAATAATCGTTTGCATATTTGCAGGTACGACAGGTAATTTAAATTTATGTTTACCTAAAGTGACAGTTGTATCACATTCAGAGCGGCTATTTACAATACATTTTGCAGGAATTAATTGAATATCTTCATAGTCAAATACGTTTTCCATCATTTACACCCCTAAAATACGAATATTTTATTAAGTTTGTTTAAAAATG
The DNA here is from genome assembly GCF_054823925.1 of Bacillus sp. F9_6S_D1_P_5. Taxonomy (NCBI): domain Bacteria; kingdom Bacillati; phylum Bacillota; class Bacilli; order Caryophanales; family Bacillaceae; genus Bacillus; species Bacillus sp. F9_6S_D1_P_5. The sequence goes on from NZ_JBTREW010000010.1 coordinate 41,967, forward strand.
TTCGTCCAAAGGATAATTTACATTATTTTCACTCATAAGTCAAAGGTTTTCATGTTTATATTTGAAAATTAAATTTTAGCTACGTATTTTGTAAGTTCGTGTAATGAAAATGTGTTTAAACATAGTATTATTTGATGTAAAATTATGTTTGGAAAATAAAAGTTTAATAGGTAAATTTAGGAGGGGTGCTAATGAAGCGTCTAGTATATATGGATTGGTTGCGAGTATTAGCAACAATCGCAGTAGTTACAATTCACGTTGCTGCTGGTTATGTTTCAGTGTTAGATGCAAATAACGCTTCACGCTGGATGGCTGGTAATCTATTTGAATCGATTTCACGTGCGAGTGTGCCGATTTTTGTAATGATTAGTGGAGCTTTATTGTTAAAAGGAACGAAAGATATTTCAGTCGGGGAGTTTTTACAGAAGCGCGCGAGTAAAGTAATTATTCCTTTTATAGCTTGGAGCGCTATATTTTATGCATATGGGGCATATGCAGGCTATTTCCCGGCCTCTTTAAAGCAAGGGATTAAGCACTTTTTAACGGATACTATTGGGGGACATTTATGGTTCTTATACATGATTGTAGGGATATATTTAATTACACCTCTACTGAAAATCTTTGTGAAGAATGCTAAAAAAAGAGAAATAGAATACTTTTTAATTTTATGGTTATATGCGTCTGTTGTAGTCAATTTAGTGAAATATTATTATCCTATCAACTTTAATATTGAATTATTTTACGTTACAAATTATGTAGGGTATTTCCTACTTGGTTATTACTTATCCAATTACGATATTTCGAAAAAATGGAGAAATATTTCTTACGTTGGAGGACTTGTAGGGTTTATTAGTACATTCTTTATTACGTATTACTATACAGTAAAAGCAAATGGACAATTAGAACATTTTTGGTATGGATATTTTGCGCCAGGCGTTGTACTGATGGCGATTGGATTATTTGTATTTTTTAAATATGCTTTCCAAAAATCAGAAAGAGAATTACCATTGTTATTCCGTTTTATAAATCAAGCAAGCCTTGGAATCTATATACTTCACTTCTTCTTATTAAATAACTTGTTGTACATGGTTTTCCCTAAAGTAAATGAGCGTGTACATGCAATATTGGCAATACCTATTAATGTAACGATTACAATTGTTCTTAGTATGGTAATTACGTTAATATTGCAAAGAATACCAGTTGTGAAAAAACTAGTTCCGTAAAAATGAATATGGTATAGATAGGGCAGACTTATAATTAAGGCTGCCCTTTGCTATTTTAAAATTATACGTAGATAAATTTAGGCTGAAATGAATTAAAAACAGTGGATTAATATAGTATCTTACTATAGTCTAAAGTGAGGTATGAAGAACAGAATAGGTTAAATATAAAATCAAATGAGGTTAATATATGAGTAAAAAAAGCTTTAGTAATTATGCATTAAGTAAAGAAGTAAGACGAGCACTTACTGGTTTAGGATATGAGCATCCAACAGAAGTGCAAGGAGAGGTTATTCCAGTTGCATTGCAAAAGAGGGATCTTGTTGTAAAATCACAAACAGGTAGTGGGAAAACGGCTTCGTTCGGTATACCACTTTGTGAAATGGTAGAGTGGGAAGAAAATAAACCACAAGCGTTAGTTTTAACACCGACGAGGGAACTTGCTGTTCAAGTGAAAGAAGATATTACAAATATAGGGCGATTCAAAAGAATTAAAGCCGCTGCAATTTATGGTAAATCTCCATTTGCACGTCAAAAATTAGAGCTAAAACAAAAGACGCATATTGTGGTAGGGACTCCAGGACGTGTGTTGGATCATATTGAAAAGGGAACTCTTTCTTTAGAGCGATTAAAATATTTAGTGATTGATGAAGCAGATGAAATGTTAAATATGGGCTTTATCGATCAAGTAGAGGCAATTATTGATGAATTACCTACAAAAAGAATGACAATGCTATTTTCAGCAACATTACCGGAAGATGTTGAAAAGTTATCACGTACATATATGAATGCACCAACTCATATTGAAATTAAAGCAGCTGGGATTACAACGGATAAAATTGAACATACTCTGTTTGAAGTAAGGGAAGAAGAGAAGCTTTCACTTCTTAAAGACGTAACGATGATTGAAAATCCCGACAGTTGCATTGTTTTTTGTCGTACACAAGAAAATGTAGACCATGTATATAGACAGCTAAAACGAGTTAATTATCCTTGTGATAAAATACACGGTGGTATGGTACAGGAAGATCGTTTTGAAGTTATGGATGATTTTAGAAAAGGAAAGTTCCGTTATTTAGTAGCAACAGATGTAGCTGCAAGAGGAATTGATATTGATAATATTACACATGTTATTAATTATGATATTCCATTAGAAAAAGAAAGCTATGTACACCGTACAGGAAGAACGGGACGAGCTGGTAATAGCGGAAAGGCCATTACATTTATAACGCCTTATGAAAATAGATTTTTAGAAGAAATTGAAGAATATATCGGATTTGAAATTCCAAAAGTATTGGCACCTTCAAAAGAAGAAGTTATAAAAGGGAAAGCTGTATTTGAAGAAAAAATACATGCTAAACCAATTATAAAGAAAGATAAAAATGCGGATATAAATAAAGGAATTATGAAACTGTACTTTAATGGCGGGAAGAAAAAGAAAATTAGGGCGGTGGATTTCGTCGGTACCATTGCTAAGATCCAAGGTGTTTCTGCTGAAGATATAGGCATTATTACAATACAAGATAATGTTTCTTATGTTGAAATATTAAACGGAAAAGGACCACTCGTTTTAAAGGTTATGAGAAATACAACGATAAAAGGTAAACAATTGAAAGTTCATGAGGCAAATAAGTAAAAAAACTATCCACTTTAATAAGTGGATAGTTTTTTTATTTAAGATTCTTTTAAATCATCGACTAATTTCTCTGCTAAACGTCTATACATATTACTCATGTTCACTAAGGAGTTTAGTAATAGAAACTTTTCTAGCTTTGGATCTTCTAAGGAAGAAAGCTCACTTACTTCTGAAATACGGCTATTTACGTCTTGTGTAAAGCTTTCGACGTTATTTTCGGTAAGAGAAAGATACTCTTTATATAGTGTATTTAATTTGAATGAATCGTCGTGTAATAAAGACTCGTTTATATTTTCTAAGGAGCTTTTTATGTCATTAATGGAAAGAGCCCCTTTTAATTGATAAATTAGGCTGATTAAAATCATATGCTCTTTTGAGTATTTTTTATTTTTGATTGGAATGAATAATTTTCCTTTTGCATAATTGTTAATCATTGTTTTTGTTAATACTTTTTCGTCATCAGTTCTCGTTGTATCTGCATAAGTATTTTCAAATAGTTGGACAACCTGATCTACATACAAGTCGACATTTGGAATATCTTCAAGAGTAATATTCTTTTCTAAATGTAATGTTTCAAGTAATTTATTTATATTTTCCACGTAGAACCCCTCACTTTTATAACTTAGTGGAGCATAATGTTTAGTTTATCTCTAAATATGGTATTACGAAACAAATGAATTGTAAATGTTGACCTATAGTAATAATGTGTATATAATTACATGTAGTTATCAAAACTACATGTAATTATACGAGGGGTGTTTATATGAATGCTTATATAAGAGAACCGGTTAATGCTTTTACCCATTTAGGAGGAGCTGTATTATCATTTATTGCATTATTAGCTATGCTTGTAAAAGTTTCTATTAATATGCCGTCTTTTGCGGCAATTACAGCTGTTATTTTATTTGGTATCGGAATGATGGTTTTGTATACAGCATCAGCTGTATATCATAGTGTTGTAGCCAGTGAACGTGTTATTTATTTCTTCAGGAAGCTTGATCACTCTATGATTTTTATATTGATTGCAGGTACATATGCACCATTTTGTTTAATTACATTACATTCTGCAAACGGTCTATTATTATTTTGTTTAGTGTATGCAACTGCCATTTGTGGTATTGTTTTTAAAATGTTTTGGTTTAGTTGTCCGAGATGGTTATCAACAGCAATTTATATTACAATGGGCTGGTTAATTGTTCTATTTTTTGCACCGTTAGCTGCTAACTTAAGTGCAGGAGGTATCGTGCTTCTAGTGCTTGGGGGCATTCTTTATACAATTGGTGGATTTATTTATGGAACAAAGCCAAAATGGTTAGAGTTTAAAAATATGGGGCATCATGAAATTTTTCACATTTTCGTATTATTGGGAAGCCTCGCCCACTTTTTAAGTGTGTATTGTTACGTAATTTAATTAAAAAATGCCACATGATTTTAGTTATGTGGCATTTTTTGATTGTTTAAGTGGAATCCTGTATAGAATAAAATGTAAGTTTCTGTGTTCACATAATAAACATATAGCAAGGGATGCATGGTATAATTTGGTTAATTCATATTAAAAATGATATGGGGGGACTAAAATTATGGCAGTACTTGTAACAGGTGGAGCAGGATATATTGGGAGTCATACATGCGTAGAATTACTGAATACTGGTTATGAAATTATTGTAGTAGATAATTTGTCAAACAGTTCAGTAGAGTCTATCAATCGAATAAAAGAGATAACGGGAAAACAATTTAAGTTTTATAAAGAGGATCTTGTAAATTACGAGGCACTGAATAAAATTTTTGAGGAAAATACAATTGAGGCTGTGATTCACTTTGCAGGTTTAAAGGCTGTAGGGGAATCAGTAGCAAAGCCATTGATGTATTATCATAACAACATTATTAGCACATTAGTATTATGCGAAGTAATGCAAAAGCGTAATGTGAAGAGGATGATTTTTAGCTCATCTGCAACGGTATATGGTATTCCAGAAACATCACCAATCACGGAAGAATTTCCATTAAGTGCAACAAATCCATACGGTCAAACGAAATTAATGATTGAACAAATAATGCGTGATGTGGCACTTGCGGATACAGAATGGAGCATCGCGTTACTTCGCTATTTCAATCCATTTGGTGCACATAAAAGTGGGCGTATTGGAGAAGATCCAAATGGAATTCCAAATAACTTAATGCCATATGTAACACAAGTAGCTGTAGGGAAGTTAAAAGAATTAAATGTATTTGGAAATGACTATCCAACGAAAGATGGGACGGGTGTCCGTGATTACATACATGTTGTAGACTTAGCACAAGGTCACGTAAAAGCGCTAGAGAAAGTACTGAATACAACAGGAGTAGATGCTTATAATCTGGGCACAGGTACGGGGTATAGTGTACTAGAGATGGTTGAAGCATTTGAAAGAGTTTCAGATAAGAAAATTCCTTATAAAATTACGGAGCGTCGTCCTGGCGATGTGGCAGTATGTTTCGCAGATGCATCGAAAGCGAAGCGTGAATTAGGCTGGGAGGCAACACGTGGATTAGAGGAAATGTGTGCAGATTCTTGGAAATGGCAATCAAATAATAAAAATGGCTATTTAGAAGTTTAATATGTAAATAAAAAAATGACCTTTGCATGAGCAAAAGGTCATTTTTTTATTTATTTCCCGTTAAGTTTATTAGCTAATTTGGTAAAGAAAGTTCGCTGTTTTATAGGAATATTTGACTGGCAAAATGTATAATAATCAATATCTTTAATGTAATTAAAGAGTCTAGAAATAGCATATAGGAATGTAATAGAGGATCCAACTGCAAAACTAATGCCGTAACCATTGAATCCAAATGGAAGCAGGAGAAGGCTTAATAACAGGTTTGCAAAAAAGAAAATAGCTGATGTTCGAAATGCCCCTTTACGATCCTCAAAGTATAGGAGTAGTAACGTAGTAACGAGCACCATTCCATTTGCATAGGCACCAACTATAGTTAGTTGCAGAATAGAGTAATTAAGTGTTGTGTTTCCAGATTGCGAACTAAACATCCATATTATAAAAATAATAAGTAAAGAAAAAATACCTTGATTACGAAGTATACGTTCTATTTCTTGCTTTAAGACAAAATTCATGGAATCTTTCAATTGTAAGAGAGTATTTAATGTTCCGTCGTTGTTTACTGAACCGAAGAACTTTTTATATCTTTCATAAAACCTTGTTTCAATGGATACTACAAAGAAAATATAGGTTGGAATAATACTTAAATACGCCCAGAAAACAGAAGTATCATAAATTTGATGATAAATAAATGTGTCTTCAATATTTCCTCGTCCTTCTCCAAACCAAATAACAAAATTACATACCCAAATACCCACATTGTAAAATAGGCTTGACCAAAATAACTCTGGATATTTATCTAAATAAGAAAGAAAGGTAAATTGTTCAGTAGCATCACTATTTGGAAACATTCGTACAATAACGATACTTAACCATACTAGTGTAATGAAAGTACCGAGTGTAAAAGAAATTAAAAGCAATAGGGCAGAGCCATGTTCTAGCCCAAGTGTAGGATGCCAGTAAGCTATTAGTGCAATTCCTGATAGGGAAAAAATGGATCCGATTAAAAATGCAAGAGCAATTGATTGATAATCTTTAGCTGCTGTTAAATAAATGGACTGAATCCAAATAATATTTAAAGCTAAAAATAAAAATAGCATCACGATTTTATAATACAAGGCTAATGGTGTGAAAAATGCAAATAAAAGCCATAACATAATAGCTAAAAAAAGTGTGATTTTCGTCATTCCTAAAAATGACGAAAATACTTTATCAGCTTTTTGTTCGTATAAAAGGTCAGCTACATATCTAGTTACAATGAGCTGCAATGCTCCGTATATAATTTGAGAAAAAATAAAGCAATATGAAATTGAAATAGTGAAAAGGCGCTGTTCTTCAATTGAAATAGAGTGAAATAAACTCAAAATGTATCGAATAGCTGTTACTGCTAAAATAACGACTAACCAAGGACCAGCTGTAACAAATAACGAAAATCCATAAGCTTTTACCCTTGAAGAATAGTAGTCTTCCTGAAATAATTTTTGTAATCGAAATCCTATACCTGCCATGTTTTCGCACCCCTTTCTAAATAAAGCTTACGATAACTATCAACAACACCTGATAATTGATAATATGCTTCAATCCGATTACGCCCATTGTTTCCGAATTGCTGAATGGATTCAGGGTGGCGATAATACCATTCTAAGTGAGTCGCAACTTGTTCAGGAGATACAGGTGGTACAACAAAGCCACATTGGCCGTAAGGATCTTCATCTTGTCCATAAATTAACTCCTTACAAGAACCAACATCTGTAACAACCCATGGTAATCCTGATGCCATTCCTTCTAACATAGCTAGTGGTTGTCCTTCAGATATACTTGTTAATACGAGAATATCCGTTTGTTTTAAGTAATCTTTAATGTTTACTCTGCCAGTCATTATTACATGTTCTTTTAATCCAAGTTGCTGAATTAAATCACGACATTCTTGGGCATATTCTGGTTCTTCTGTATCAGGACCTAGTAAGTAAAATATAAATGGAATATCTTTTTCTAATAATAATTTAGCTGCATAAATCATTGTTTTTACATCTTTAATTGGCACAACCCGTATAATAGCGGAAATAATAAGTTTATCCGAATTATATTTTGGCTTACGTAGTCCTTTATAGTCAGATAAAGTAACGCCGTTTGGAACAATTTTCAGTTTATGGGCCGGAGCACCTAGTTCTTTTTGATATGCACTATTTCGGCCGAATAACGTAATCACATCGGTAGCTTGTTCATATGCTTGGTGAGATAAATGATGGAAGAAAGAAACCCACCTTTTTTTGTATTCAATTGGTATCCAAGTTGATTGAAGTATTTCCTCTTCACGTTCCCGAGAATAAATACCATGCTCTGTTAGAATAAATGGTATGTCAGACTTGGCACCAATTGCAGCGCCAAGAAGCCCACCGTAGCCTGTAGATACAGAATGAATAAGATCTAATTCAGGAAAATCAATTTGTAAAATTTGAATGATTGGTGTGAACATAGATCTCCACATCCAAAAATAATTTAAGAAAGAACCACTACTTTCTTCATACAAATAGCTTTCTTTAACAATTTCATAAAACTCACGACTTTCGAAGAAGGAATGTAGTGTTCCTAGCTTTTGCTTGTTTCCTAATATTTGTAATGCTTTTGTGTCGTTAGCTTGGAATGTAAACCATTTTTGAAGTATTTGTACTTCGTCAGTAGTTAAATTGGTTTTTATATGTTTTGCTTCATTTTCTGATTGTAAAGGAATCATAATGATATCTTTTACGTTGCTTGGAATTTCATATTGATATTCATCTTCCGTTTTTACTTGAGGGACTATCGCAAAAATCGTAAATTCATGTTCTTTAAACTGCTGGATAATCATTTGAACCCAGCTTGCCACCCCTCCACTCACAAAGGGGTAACTGCCTTCAACGACCAAACCTATTCTCATTTGTTATTCTCCTTTAATTGGGATCGTAGCGCTTGCTTTCGTTAACGTAACGCTATAAATTTGGGAATCAAGCTTTTTAACTGTACCGTAAGAGAATGAGCCAGTTTGTATCTTCTTACCTTCTTCTACACGTATAATTGTGGAAGTGTGGTTTGGTAACCCTTTATATGCAATGTGAACTGTATCATCTTCATAAGAAACATCTAGGTCACCAGTTTGATAAATTTTCATAGAAGCAGTTGCTTCACTTTGGGTCATACTTTTTATATAAGGATATCTTTCTCGTATTTCTTTAATTGTCGTTTTATAAGCTTTAAATAATTCTTCCCATGTTAAGTTACCCGAGCGTTTTTCATCAAGGATATCATCTGGATGGACGAAATGTGAGATAACCCCTAAATTTGCGGTAACATCAGCTAAAATAAATTGTTCTTCATCTGGGATAGCATAGCCACTCGTAATACGCGGGAAGTGATAAATGTTTTTGTTGTGTTCATCTGGCCCAAATTCTTGAATTAAACTGCCGTTACTTTTACTTCCTACATATAGAGAAGCAACTGTTTCCATAGTTGGAACTGCATCGTTTAATGCACTTAATCCAGTTGTATTTATAATATTGGATGGTGGTACATAAGTTTTTAGTTTTTCGTTTGGAAAGAAGTTATACACGAGTTTTTGTAGAGCATCTAAGGAGCTCTCCATATCCTCTTTTGAATTCCATGGAACATATTCAAGTGCTTTATCTACTGGGTCTGGTGGTAATAATAAAGGTTGATGGTTATAGCCGTGAATACCGATTTCTCCACCGTGACTTAATAGTTCTCTCCCAAATAATAAATAGGTATTTCTATTTTTACTTGTGAAATCTTCAAAAGGTGGCGTTACTTTATTTTGGTATGTCCCAATTGCAACACCCGTATATTTAATATCAAGCTCTTCAGAGATATCCTTCATATTTTTCCACCAATGTTTTTTATAAAATTCTTCAACAGAAATTTTTTCTGTTGTTAAGTTTTTTAGTTCTCCACTTGGAATTGGAGATGGGAAGTCATCGATATACATAATCTCCGCTCCAAGTTGTGCTGTAGCGAAAGTCGGGAAAATAGTACCCAGTGATTGAACGAACATACCTCTACCTAATTTATCGTTCAATGCTGTTGTATTCCAATATAAGACTTTTCCTTCACCGTAGTCATTGGTCCAAAGGATGGGAGTATCTTCTGCCGTAATCCAAGTATTAGTTGTATTCTCATTTAGCGTAATATTCATTGAGCTATGAGTAAACAATGGAGAAGAACTTGAGAGATCAGGATAACCAGGGAATAAAACTTCTTCAAAGGTTAATCCTTTCGCATCTTTGAAGCCTCCTTTTTTTGTAATACCAAATAATGTGTTCCAGGAAGGATCTGAATCCAGTCGGTTTGCGATAATAATTCTTCCGCCCATTTGTACAAAATTTTGAATATCAGCTTGTGGAAGTTGCGCCATTAGTTCACCTGTAATAATAATCCCTGTATAAGGAGAGGGAGTAAGTGTCTTAATTTCATTAACTGTAATGTCTTTATAATGTAGGTGGGCATAGTCCATTGCCTTTTTTGTATGAAACGTAACTTGTTCCCCTAATTTATTATCTGTCGTTAAAACGTAGAATTGCATTTGTTGGCCATTTGGATTTACATTTTTCGCTGTTACTGTTTTAACGGCAGTTGTTTCCCTAGTTTTAGGAACAGAAAAAATCCTATAAAAATTATCTGTTCGATATATTAAGATAGATATGATTAAGAGAAGTAAAGTAACACTGATAACCCCGATATATATATTAATGCTCTTCTTCAATGTGTATGCCTCCAAACTGCCCTACAAATAACTGATACTTACGTGGTAGAATATGAATTTTTTTTGTAGATGTTAGATTATCAATTAATTTGTAAAGTTTGTCCCATAATTGTTGTTCGTAATATAGTTCCAGTAATCCGACATAACCGTAATATGATTCAGGATTAAGGTGGATAAGGTGTGAAAATTGTTCTTCGGATTCTACATATTGTTTTTTGTATAGAAGTAGATTTCCAAGTTGAAAAGAGTAGAGCAATTCGTTAGGGAAAAATTCTATACTTTGTATGATGAAACTCATAAATTCATTAATTGTATTTTCTTTTTGTTGATTAGAAAGTAGGCCGCTTTCTATATACCTTAAGTAATTAGAAACCAATTCTTCTGCAATGTCATTTTGAGGATGCTGCAGAAATTGTTTATTTAAGTATCCAATCTGTTTTTCATAACGTTCATTTAGTAAATTAATCGTAGTCGCAGCATAATGTACAGTTTCAGGATCTTTATGATGAATTGCTTCTTTCAATAATCCACCTTCATTAGAAATGGTAGAAGAACTTAATTGTACAATGAGTTGCTTATGTAACTCTGGTTTATCAATTTCTAATCCAGAGGAAAATGAAATAAGGTCCATATCTTGTTTAGCGGATTCCAAAATCTCTTCATAATTATCAACTTGAAAGGAAACATAATCAGAATACTGTTGTAGCCACTCTGTTTTGGAACGTTTTATATTAAGTAGTAACATAATTACTGATACAATGAGCCCAAGAAGTGGAAAAAGGAGAGAGACAATTAAGCAAAATTCAATAATTCCTTTTTTATTTTCTGAAATTAAACCTTTCGTAAATCGAAATAAGAGAAAAATTAAAATAGCATATATAATATAAAGAAGGAGGAAAATCATTAGAATATCACTCCTTCAGCAGAGAGCGCATTTTGTATACGGGTTTTAACTTGTAATAAAAACTTTTCTTCGGTACCAGGTAATAAAATCATGATTTTTTGGTGGGTTGTGCTATAACTGAAGATGTCAATATCACGTAAATGTGCTTTTAAGATTGAATTTATTACTTGTAAAGAATCTTGTGATGCATGGAACTCAAAATAGGAATATGGATATGATAATGTTTCGTAACGTTTTTGTTCTATTTTTAATAAATGTTCAAATTCGTCTTCATAGTAAATACTTGTTTTAGGGAATGTACGCTCTTCTTGGTTAGATACCCAAATGTTAGAAGCGTTTTGTAAACGGTCGCCCATCCAGCGTAAATACCATGTGAAAAGTTCGAATTGTTCAGAAGTTATTTTGGAGAATTCTATTTCATCTAAAATAATGATGTATTGCACATTATCTTGGAATAAGACGGGACCAACTAAAAGTGGTGCGTCTTGAAAATCTTCTTTTGTACGGAAAAATGGTCGATTATGAGCTAATGCATTTTTGATCACTGATGAAGAGTTCTTAACAAAAATGGATTGAGGTAAAGTGTTTTCACCCGTGTCAAATCTTAATTTAATACGAAGAGATTGTTTACTGTTATCTACGTGATAAATACCAATTTTTTTTGCACCAAAATATGTTTTTAATACATTCATTCCTTCATCTAATACAATTTCGGGATGTGTATGATTTAAGGCTTTAAACATATGGTACATTTTAGATAAGTGATTATTTGATTCAAGCACACGGGAACGAAGTGTAATACGTGTTTCATCCAATTGTTTAATAACATATTTTAGCTCTTTATTTTCAGATTTGAGTTCAGTATTTATCATATGTATATCTTCATAACGTTCTTTTTGTGAAGTACTCATTAACCCGCAATATAAACTAATCACAAGCAAGAAAATCCAACTTATCCAATCATCTGATGAATAAAAGTAAAGTAGTACATCATCACCCTTATATATACCGGTTATAAAAATATAAATTATTGATTCTAGAAATGTGAAAAGCGCAATTGATATACCGTATCGGCTAGAAATAATTAATGTAATAAATAAAACTATGAAATATTCATGTGTAGATGTAAAAAAATCAGTTAATATTGAGAGAACAAATAGAGCAATAAAGAGAATAGTAGGTTCAATCAATTTCATAAATAAATTGGATTGCTTATAGTGCATAAATAGACTCCTTCTTTCATTTACCAATTTAGCTCCTAGGAATAATACATGAAGTAAAATAAACAGGTATTTTAAAATATATATTTTTTGCAGAATACAAGTTATTTTATCAATAGGGATATGGTAAATTCAAGAGAAATAAATTCTAAATTTTGTTAATCCATGTTGTTTTTGAATAATTTTTATAAAATAACGACATTTCACTAAAGTTTTAAGATATAAAAGATAAAAATATTACTATAGTAGTATAGGAGGTAATGTAATTATGAGTTGGAAACGTTCCATCTGTTTTTTTTCTATATTTTCTTTTCTTTTTTCTTCAAATACAGCAGCACAAGTAAATGCTGTGAACCCAGTCTTAAAAAATGTGCAAAGTTATAAAATTTATTATGGCGACGCAAATGAGCAAGTAATTGAAAGGCTTTCGAAGTATGACATGGTTATTATCGAGCCTTATGCATTTACAAGAGAGCAGGTTCAACAATTAAAAAAATCAGGAACTGTAGTTCTCGGCTACGTTAGTGTTTTAGAATTAGAAGTTTGGCATAAATCACAAGTAATGGAGTCAGATTATTATTATAGAGACGGCGAGAAAATGAAAATTGAACAGTGGGATACATATATTATGAATTTAGCTGACAACCATTATCGGAGTATTATCATTAACAAAGTAAAACAGCAAATTAGTGGGAAAGGTATGGATGGGGTATTTTTAGACACTGCTGGTGATATCGACGATTATTTTTATAATCAGCCAACCATACAAGAAAAGTTTAGAGTGGCATATCTAAATTTATTAAAGGAAATTAAAAGTGTCGATTCTAAATTATTGTTTGTACAGAATTGGGGATTTGAAACGATTAAAAGTGCGACTTTAAATTTTATCCATGGTGTACTATGGGAAGATTTTAATAAACACGTTATTGCAGAAGATCAATGGAGCCAAAATTGGATGCGTTATTTTAAACAACAGAGCAATAAAATTGTAACGTTTACTGTAACTCCAGATGATGTATCAAAAAAATATAGTACTATAAATGGGTTTATTCCTACAATAAATCCAAATGATATTTATGATCATTAAAATAGTATTGAATATGTACCTTGAGAGCAATAATACTCTTTTTTCTAGAGAAGGAAAAAGAGTATTATTGCTCTAGAAGGTATCAGATTTATTAGGAATGATAATATGGATGCGTTATATCTTCATTAATTTTAACCAGTTGTTTATGGTATACGGTATTGCTTTCTTGAGTTGTATAAGGCGGGTCACTACGGCCAAAACAATTTGCAACTATATTAGCGTGCTTACGATAAGAAATGCGGATTTCATAAAAATTAACAGATTCATTTAAATCTGCAAAAAAGACCGCTAAATGATTTGCAGCTAAAGGATACGGGAAGCTCGCTTCCGTCTTCTCACCAAGTAATATAGGTAATTTCACCGGATTAGAATAATTAGACCAATCCCAAACCTCTATATTTATATGCATCTAGATTTACAATGTTTACTACTGCAGAAACAGTAGCGGGTTCTCTCGTTAAAACACCAGTTGAGTAAATAGGAAAGTGAATTGGATAATGAAGAGGCATAAATATCAGACCTTTCTAATTTAATATGATTGTACAATATTCTATGCAGATCATTGATAGAAGGAGATAGGGGAAATGCATTATTCTATCAATTTTTTATAGAAATCTAAAATGTAATATTGAATAATATTCCAATACTTGTATCATTGTTAAAGTGCGTTTATAATCAAATAATCCTATTAGCTTTTTAGTTGAATTACGTATTATTGAAAGCGTTTTTATCGTGTGATACATTTTGTTTGAAATCATTACTGTATGGCATGCATGAAAGGGATTTTTTTATTGTTTTTTAAGGTAGGAAGTCTGACTTATTTTCGAAAAAACTTTGTATGTAGTTGTAAGTAAGAAGGAAAATAAGGATTAATATAATTTTTACAAGATAGGGAGGGTATGGTGTGAAAATATAAGGTTTTCACATGAGGATATATGGGTTATGTAGGATTATTACTTTCGGGTGCAGCTTTATTTTTAAATAGTCTTGTTATATTAGGAAAAGCAGAGATGAAAAGTGCGGGTGTTTTTAATTTATTTGTGGGTGCACTACAAATTATTATTCCGTTCTATTTGATTATGATTTCTGACCAAAGCAATTGGACGGTATATTCATATGCAGCTACTTTCTTATTTGGATTAACCTATTTATATGTAGGTGTTACTTTTATAAAAGGAATGGATAGTAGCGGTCTAGGGTGGTTTTGTATTTGGGTAGCAATTATTGCTTTATTCTATATGGTTGTTTCATTTGTTCAATTCCACGATGTTGTGAATGCATTAACGTGGTTTATGTGGGCATTACTTTGGTACTTGTTCTTTGTATTAAATACACAAAAAAAGAATATCAATCAATATCTTGGAAGAATTGCTTTCGTACAATCATGGGTAACATTAACGTTGCCTTCACTCTTTTATTTTATGGGAGTATGGGGCGAGGGATTCGTATATGATCTATGGGTTTATGTATCCGTAATTTCTATTTTATACTTCTGTTATTGTATTTATAAATATCGAGTACGTTAATATACTTTCTGTAGAAAAGCATGGAATCGTTAAACGAATTTCATGCTTTTTTTATATGAGCATTTATAATAGAGAGGGAGTATTTTACAATTTATCAAAATGGGGATGATGAAATTGAAAAAAGTATTAGTACTAGGGGGAACAAGATTTTTTGGTAAACATTTAGTAGAAGCACTGTTGCAAAATGGACACGATGTAACGATTGCGACGAGAGGAATTACGGAAGATTCTTTTGGCAGTAGAGTAAAAAGACTTATTGTAGATAGAGAAGATGGAAAACAACTAGCAGAGCGTCTAGAAGATAAGAGTTATGATATCGTATACGATAATTTATGCTATAGCTCGAATGCAGCGAAGGTAATATGTGAAGTGTTAAGAGAGAAAACGAAGAAATACGTTATGACGTCTTCAATGGCTGTTTATGAGCCAGCGATAGGCTTGTTAGAAGAGGACTTTAATCCGTATGAGTATGTTATTACATATGGGGATAGGAAGGATTTTAATTATGGTGAAGGCAAGCGATTAGCTGAAGCTGTTGTATTTCAACAAGCAACATTCCCAGTTGTTGCAGTGCGTTTTCCAGTTGTTATTGGAGAAAATGATTATACGAAAAGGTTACAATTTTATGCTGAGCATATTGTAAGGCAAGAGCCTATCGCTGTGAATCATCTAGATGGAGAGTTGTCGTTTATACATGAAGAAGAAGCTGGAGAATTTTTAGCTTGGTGCGGGATAGAAAGTATAGAAGGGCCAATGAATGCTTGTAGCAACGGAGTAGTTTCTACTCGAGAAATGATTCATTTCATAGAAGGAAATACGGGAATAAAAGCACTCGTTCAACAGGTAGGAGATCATGTAGCACCTTATAATGAAGTGATTAATTGTACATTACATAATGGAAAAGCTAATGAATTAGGATTCACGTTCCGAGAGTTGAAAATAGAAATAGAAAAGGTATTACGTTATTACTTACATGCAATGGAATAATCATAAATCCCCCGGTGGCAATCCGGGGGATTCTGGAGGATTTCGACAATACTAATTTTACATTACCAAATTTACCTTATACGCACGACTAATGTGTTTGTGATTGAATTGCTTGTAAATACTTTTCATTTACCCGGTCCCAGTTCACCGTATGCCACCAGTTGGTAACAAATTCTGGGCGCCGATTTTGATACTTTAAATAATAGGCATGCTCCCATACATCGATGACGAGTAATGGAATCTTACCTTCTTGCAGAGGTGTATCTTGATTAGGTGTACTCATAACAGTAAGTTCCTCACCATCAAGGACAAGCCACCCATAGCCACTTCCAAAACGGCTAATCGCTGCTTTGGACAATTGATCTTTTAAGTTGTCAAAGGTATTGAAATAATAATCAATTACTTTTGCAACGTCTCCATTAGGTTCGCCGCCACCGCGTGGGCTCATTACTTCCCAAAACAGACTATGACAATAATGTCCACCACCGTTATTTCTGACAGCTGTAACAATTTCCTTTGGTAAAGTTTCTAAATTACATAGTAACTCTTCTAAAGATTTATTATGTAATTCCGTATAGTTTTCTAAAGCCGCATTCAAATTATTTACGTATGTCGCATGATGTTTTCCATGATGAATAGAAAGTGTGTTGCTATCAATATATGGCTCTAGTTCATCATAGTCATATGAAAGCTTTGGCAATTGAAATGAAGACATGACATTCCCTCCTTTCTCATTAAAAGTTGGTCTAGGTAAAAATAATTTACCTGAGTCAAAAATACACCTATTTTTTATACAAGTCAATAGTAATCTCTTTAATTTTCTGAAAAATATTACAATAAAAGTAACACTTCGACTTTCATTTGTGACTCTTATTCTTTTTGCTTATACTGTAAAGTAGTAACGTTTTGTTGAAATAGAAGGAGATCGTTTATGAGTAAAACGAAACAATTAATAGAGGAAGCGAGTCAGTTTATTACGATTTGCTACAAAGAGCTTAATAAAGAACAATTCATAGAAGAACGCATGAAAGAAATTCAAGTTGAGATAGAGAACACAGGGACGTATGAGCATACATTTGAAGAACTTGTTCATGGATCGCGCATGGCATGGCGCAATAGTAATCGATGTATTGGAAGACTATTTTGGAGTAAGATGCACATATTAGATGCACGTGAAGTAAATGATGAAGAAGGTGTATATAATGCATTAATTCATCATATTAAATATGCAACGAATGACGGAAAAGTAAAACCGACCATTACAATCTTTAAGCAATATCAAGGTGAAGAAAATAATATACGAATTTATAATCACCAATTGATTCGATATGCAGGATATAAAACAGAAATGGGAGTGATTGGTGACTCTCATTCCGCTGCGTTTACGAATTTTTGTCAGGAGCTTGGCTGGCAAGGAGAAGGTACGAATTATGATGTATTGCCACTTGTGTTTTCTGTCGATGGAAAAGAACCTGTATATAAAGAAATTCCTAAAAAAGAAGTGAAAGAGGTACCGATTGAACATCCAGAGTATCCAATCTCATCTTTAGGAGTAAAGTGGTATGGAGTACCGATGATTTCAGATATGCGCCTAGAGATTGGCGGTATTTCTTATACTGCTGCTCCGTTCAATGGATGGTATATGGGTACAGAAATTGGTGCCCGTAATTTAGCGGATCATGATCGTTATAATTTACTGCCAGCCGTTGCAGAGATGATGAATCTCGATACATCTAGAAACGGTACGTTGTGGAAAGATAAGGCGTTAATTGAGTTGAATATTGCCGTACTAAACTCTTTTAAAAAACAAGGAGTTAGTATTGTGGACCATCATACTGCTGCACAACAATTTCAGCAATTTGAGAAACAAGAAGCTGCTTGTGGACGGGTTGTAACAGGGAATTGGGTGTGGCTCATTCCACCGTTATCTCCAGCTACTACTCATATTTATCATAAACCGTATCCGAATGAAATTTTAAAGCCGAATTTCTTTCATAAATAGTTTGTAGTATAGGGCATTTTCTATAAAAATATAATTTTTTTTAATTACTGTTATGTAGCAAATGGAAGCCTTTACGCTCGGTTATTTTTGGAAGGTGCTTTTTGAACCAAGCAGTTCCTTATGTTATAATCAAATTTCTGTTTCGAAGACCTTATAGAAATATAAGGTCTTTTATTTTGCTTTTTTATGTAATAGGAATAGAAATTTTCTTTTAAATAAGGGATTTAGCATATTTTTAGGGACAACATAAGTGTGTGGAAAAATTGATGAATTATTATGCTTATATAATCATTATGTTTTGGGTGTAAACGATAAAACATAATAAAGTTGTTTTTTTAGATTGCTGAGGAAGGAGGAAGTGTAAATGAGAATGAAGAGTCGAAAAACAGATTGGCCTGTATTTCTTATTAGTGGTGGCTTACTTTTATTATTTGTAATTGCAGTTTTCTTAAATAAAAGTTACGTAGAGGAAGTTATTAATAGCAGTTTTGCAGCTTCAATTAAATACTTTGGTGCCTTTTGGCAGGTTTTACTAATTGGTACATTTATTGTTGCAATGTGTATGGCGTTCTCAAAATATGGGAGAGTTAAACTTGGGGGATTAGAAAAACCTGAGATTAGTACGACAAAATGGCTTGCTATTATTATGTCTACATTACTGGCCGGAGGTGGCGTTTTTTGGGCAGCAGCAGAGCCGATGTACCACTTGATGACAGTGCCACCGATACATGAAGGTATAACTGCTGGAACGAAAGAAGCGGTAATGCCTGCTTTAGCACAAAGTTATATGCACTGGGGTTTCCTCGCTTGGACGATTTTAGGTACAATTAGTGCGGTAGTTATGATGTACGGACATTATCATAAAGGTATGCCGTTAAAACCTCGAACGCTTTTATATCCTATTTTTGGAGAGAAATTGCGAAAGAGTTGGCTTGGAACAATGATTGATGTATTTGCCATTATTGCGGTAGCTGCAGGGACGATTGGTCCAATCGGATTTTTAGGACTACAAGCAAGTTATGGGTTACAAGCATTGTTTAATATTCCTGATGTGTTTACTACTCAATTAGCTATTATTGTTTGTGTAGTAGCGGTTTCTACTATATCTGCGGTAACGGGAATTGATAAAGGGATTCAAATTATAAGTAATTTAAATGTTAGGTTAGCAGTTTTATTAATGGTATTCGTATTACTGTTTGGACCAGGTGGATTTATTATTGATTCATTTGTTTCTTCATTTGGATTTTATATAAATGAATTTATTCCAATGAGCACATATCGTGGTGATACAGGTTGGTTAGGATCGTGGACAATCTTTTTCTGGGGATGGTTTATTGGATATGGACCGATGATGGCAATTTTAGTGAGCCGTATTTCAAGAGGAAGAACAATCCGAGAAATTATCGTTGCAATTGGAATTATTGCACCTATTATTACAACGTTTTGGTTTACAATACTAGGGGGATCAGGTGTGTTTTATGAGTTAATGAAGCCTGGTTCTATATCGACAGCATTAAGTGAATCTGGTATGCCAGCAGCTATGATTGCAATTACAGAGCAACTGCCACTCTCAAATATTATTGGACCCGCGTTTCTTTTATTAACAATTTTATTTGTAGTAACAACAGGAGATTCAATGGCGTATTCAATTTCAATGGCAGTGACTGGAGATGGAGATCCTAGAATTAGCTTGCGAGTGTTTTGGTCGCTTATTATGGGAACAGTTGCTGCGATTCTTTTATACATGGGTGAGGGAAGTATTAATGCGCTGCAATCATTCATCGTAGTAACAGCTGTCCCGGTATCTATTCTGTTATTCCCAATGCTATGGCTAGCGCCAAAAGTTGCAGGGGAATTAGCTTTAAAGCAAGGTATTGTAAAAGAAGAAGAGAAAACCTCCTTCTTGTTCCAAAAAGCTAGTAAATCAAAATAAATAATTGTATTTATATAAAAAGAGGAAGCATCTCATTTGAGATACTTCCTCTTTCCTATTTATCCAACTATTTTTCTTGAAGGATACAGTTTCAATCTATTCTAGTACTTTATCCTTCGTCTCTGGAACACATAATAGCATCGTAACTAAACCGATTGGATAGATAATGAAGATGAGAGATAATGCTCCCATTAAATTCCCACCTGCAGCAAGCAATCCGATAATAACCGGTCCAAATCCAGCTAAACCACGTCCTGTACCGAAAATAAAGTTTTCTGCTGTAGAGCGAGCTTCAGCAGGATAGTTTTCAGCTAAAACTGCTCCGAATCCTCCCATCATGCCATTTGCAAAGAATCCAAGCAATGCGCTTCCCCATAATAATAATGTTGAGTCTGTGAATAAGAAGAAGTAAATGAGACAGTATATAGTACCACCGACATAATAGATTGTAAAAGTTTTACGGCGACCAATTTTATCGGCTAGAATACCAAAAGTTGCAATCCCAATTAGCATGCCGATCGTAGAGATGAACATCCAACCGCTCGCCTTTGCTAATGTGTAGTTATATTTATTCGCTAAAATAGTTGGCATCCATGTAAAGATGCCATAATATCCGAAGTTCTGGATGAATGACATAATAATAAGACCAATTGTTGTTATCGTTACTTTTTTATTTGCGAACAGCTTTCGAAGTGGGAACTTTTTCATTTGTTTTAGCTGTTCTGCTTCAGTAGTTGTTAAATTACCTTCAACCTCTTTTTGTAACAACTCTTTCTTGTATCTTTGTTTCTGTTCCCATATTTTCGGTTCACTTAAACTTTTGCGTACATAAACAGCTAATAAAGCGGGAATGAGTCCAAATAAGAAAACAGCTCTCCATCCAAAATGCGGGACGATAAACGCTGGAAGGAGTGAAGCGACTAGTACGCCGAATTGCCATCCAAGTGCAACAACGGATGTTGCTTTAGCACGCATTTCTTTAGACCATGTTTCAGTTACGATGGCCATTCCAATCCCGAATTCACCACCAACTCCCATTCCAACTAAAAAGCGAAGAATTAATAATTGCCAATAATCTGTTGCGAAATAAATGAGTGCTGTTGCGAGTGAAAATAGTAAAATCGTGAAGGCCATCGTACGGATACGACCAAATAAATCAGCGATAAATCCAAACAAGTAGGACCCGATTAGCATCCCTATTGTAGTAGCTAATGTTAAGTTTCCACCTTCAACAGGGCTTAAATGAAACTCTTTTAAAATGTAGACGAGTACGAAAGATAAGAGCAACATATCTAAACCTTCTGCTGCATATCCTAGCGCGGAACCAAATAATGTTTTATATCTTTTCTCTTTCGTCTCCTCTGTTGTTGATTGTACATCAGTAGTGACGCTCATCATTACTCCTCCTTATTTTTCTACAGTCGCTATGGAAGAATAACAAAAGGCCTTCTCACCTGATATGATGAGAAGGCCAAAAAGTCATACGTATCCCTAAAAAAGGGCATACGTATAGTATATTCCGACTTCCTTCTCAACCTCACGGGGTTGGGTTAAAGGACTGTATTATATTACTTTATTTTTAGCACTCTTCTATTACATTGTCAAATAAAGAGGGAATTGTTATGTGTAAAATATTTCAAAAGGCATGTCATTCTTCTTGACGTCCACTTCATTATTTTCCCATAATAAAACTAACTCATATAAAAAGGAATGAATCACAGATGCTAAATTTAGTACTTATGATGATTGAACGTGTCGGACTTATTGTTATTTTAGGATTTTTACTTTCTCATATTAAAACGTTCAGGCGCCTTCTTCATAAGCAAGATGGATATGTAGATAAGCTTAAGCTTATTTGTATTTTTTCAGTGTTTACAATTGTAAGCAATTACACAGGGATTGAAATTGCCGGGAATACAATTATGAAAGAAAATTGGCTACAAGGTGTTTCGTCATCGAGTACAATTGCGAATACACGTATTATGGGTGTTGGAATTAGTGGGTTGCTTGGTGGTCCTATCGTCGGCATTGGAGTAGGATCGATTGCGGGTATTCACCGTTATATGCTTGGCGGGACGACAGCACTAAGCTGTGCAATTTCGTCAATTTTAGCAGGTATTATAACGGGGTATATTGGATATATTTTCAAAAAATATAATCGTGCAATTACACCTAAATTTTCAGCGGTTTTAAGTGTGTTTATCGTTTCTTTAGAAATGATTATGATCCTATTAATCGTAGAGGATGGGAGTAGTATCGTGAAAACAATTGCGATACCAATGATCCTTGTAAATAGTTTCGGGAGTTTTATTTTACTTTCTATGATACAAGCTATTTTGCGTCAGGAAGAAAATGCGAAAGCCCTGCAAACGCATAAAGTATTACGAATTGCTGACAAAACATTACCATATTTTCGCCGCGGATTAACAGAAGATTCTTGTAAACATGTGGCACAAATTATTCACCGCTTTACGGGAACAGATGCGGTATCCTTAACAGATACAGAGAAAATATTAGCTCACGTTGGATTAGCATCAGATCACCATATTCCTTCACATAGCTTAATAACTGGTTTATCGAAAGAAGTGTTGAACACAGGAAAAATAATGAAAGCGAAATCGCGTGAAGTTATTAATTGTCAACATGAAGGTTGCCCTTTGCAAGCGGCGATCGTTATTCCACTAACTTCACATGGAAATACAATTGGGACATTAAAACTGTATTTTAAAAATTCTAATCAGTTAAGTCGTGTGGAAGAGGAATTAGCAGAAGGGTTAGCAAAAATATTCTCTACACAACTTGAATTAGGTGAAGCTGAGTTGCAAAGTAAATTATTGCAAGATGCAGAGATAAAAGCATTACAAGCACAAATTAACCCACACTTTTTATTTAATGCGATTAATACAGTTTCAGCTTTATGCCGAACAGATGTAGAGAAGGCAAGGAAGTTATTATTACAGCTTAGCGTGTATTTCCGTTGTAATTTGCAAGGGGCACGCCAATTACTTATTCCATTAGAACAAGAGTTAAATCATGTACATGCATATTTATCGTTAGAACAAGCGAGGTTTCCGAATAAGTATGAAGTGAAAATGTACATTGAGGAAGAGTTAAAGACGACCTTAGTTCCACCATTTGTACTGCAGTTATTAGTTGAAAATGCGTTGCGCCATGCTTTTCCGAAAAAGCAACCGGTGTGTCAAGTTGAGGTACATGTATTTGAAAAAGAGGAGATGGTTCATTTTGAAGTACAAGATAATGGACAAGGGATTGAGAGTGAACGTCTAGGACAATTAGGAAAAATGGTAGTTCCATCAAAAAAAGGGACTGGAACAGCTTTATATAATATTAATGAACGACTTATCGGATTATTTGGGAAAGAGACAATGCTTCAAATTGAAAGTGAATTAGAGCAAGGGACAAAAATCTCCTTCGTAATCCCGAAAAAAGTAGGGGAGGAAAAACGGAGTGTTAAAAGTATTAGTAGTTGACGATGAAATGTTAGCACGTGATGAGTTGAAATATTTATTAGAACGAACAAAAGAAGTAGAAATAATTGGAGAGGCTGATTGTGTAGAAGATGCATTGGAAGAGCTAATGAAAAACAAACCAGATATCGTTTTCCTAGATATTCAGTTATCTGATGATAACGGATTTGAAATCGCAAATATATTAAAGAAGATGAAAAATCCACCTGCAATTGTGTTTGCGACTGCCTACGATCAATACGCACTGCAAGCATTTGAAGTAGATGCGTTAGACTACATTTTAAAGCCATTTGATGAAGAACGTATCGTACAGACATTAAAGAAATATAAAAAGCAAAAACAAATAAAATTAGAAACAAAACAGGAAGTAAAGAGTGTAGACGTAGCGACCGAGATGCATAAATTAGCATTACCAATTGAGGAATCGATCGTACTTGTGAATATTGAAGATATTATATATGTAGGACTTGTGGACGGAAAAGTGACAGTGAAAACGATGAAGGAAACATATGTAACACATGATACACTTGTCATTTTGGAAAAGAAGTTGCCGCAAGCAAGTTTTATGCGTGTTCATCGTAGTTTTATTGCAAATATTAATCATATTACAGAAATACAACCGTGGTTCAATTCTACTTATAATTTAATTATGAAAGAAGGATCAAAAGTACCTGTTAGCCGTACATATGCAAAAGAACTCAAAAAGCTACTTCGTATTTAAGAAGTAGCTTTTTGTATTTCATCTACCTATTTTTGTAACTAATTTTGTATATTTGACGTTCTATTATGCAAACGCTTACAGTTTTGTTTGTATCTTATACAATAAAGGTACCAAATCGAAAGAGGTGGCCAAAATGAGTACGAAAAAAGTATATAGTTTCTTATCACAAGCATTCATATTTTCAGCTATTATGTTAGTTTCTAATATTATTGCAACACATTTACCAATTCCAATGCCTTCATCGGTGATCGGATTAGTCATTTTATTTAGCTTATTATGTTTAAAAGTTATTAAATTGGAGCAAGTTGAATCACTTGGAACAGCTTTAACAGGTATTATCGGATTCCTTTTCGTCCCATCAGGTATTTCAGTTATTAATTCTCTTGGTGTAATGGGACAATATTTTGTACAAATTCTAACTGTAATTGTTGTAGCAACAATTATTTTACTCGCTGTAACAGGGCTATTTGCACAATTCATTTTAGGAAAAGAAGACAAACAAACAGAAGATACGAAAGAATTGAAAGTAGTAAATAAAGGACGCAAGCACGGAAAAGTTGCGTAACGAATTTAGCGTATATATTGTTAGGAGGGAATGAACATGGCAAGCACAATGACTCCATATTTCGGAATTGTAGTTTCATTGATCGCATACGGAATCGGAACATTATTATTTAAGCATTCAAAAGGATTCTTCTTATTCACACCATTATTCGTAGCGATGGTATTAGGAATTGTCTTTCTAAAAGTAGGTAATTTTACTTTCGAAGAATATAATACTGGTGGAAAAATGATTAGTTTCTTCTTAGAACCAGCAACAATCGCGTTTGCAATTCCATTATATAAACAAGTGGATAAGTTAAAAAAATATTGGTGGCAAATTTTATCGGCTATCGTAGTTGGATCTATTTGCTCAGTAATTGTCGTATTCATTGTTGCAAAAGCAATTGGTTTAGATACAGCAGTAATGAATTCAATGTTACCACAAGCAGCAACAACAGCAATTGCGTTACCAATCTCTGAAAGTATTGGTGGTATACCAGCAATTACATCGTTTGCAGTTATTTTTAACGCAGTTATTGTATACGCATTAGGAGCATTATTCTTAAAAACATTTAGAGTAAAACATCCAATTGCAAAAGGTTTAGCACTTGGAACAGCAGGTCACGCATTAGGAGTGGCAGTAGGAATTGAAATGGGTGAAGTAGAGGCAGCTATGGCAAGTATTGCTGTAACAGTAGTTGGGGTTGTAACTGTAGTTGTCATACCGATGTTTATGCCATTCATTGGCTAGTAAAACTTACTTAAAAAATGAGAAAAGCAAGCTATTTGTAGGACAGATTTCTACTGATAGCTTGCTTTTTATGTTACAGTAGTGGTAAGACCTATATTAAAAAGGTAAGTTTCCTTAAATCTTCATTAATACTGTGTAGAATACGTTTTGAATTAGGTCATTGTATTGTAAAATAAGAAGTAAGCTACTATAAGGTCTGCTAAGAGAGACATATAATAAGCTTATAAAAATCTTTATATGAATGAATAATTAAAGGTAGAGAAGAGAGAAAAAATCTACTTATTAACGTTTTACTTTATAGGACAGGAGAGAGTACTCGTCGATTATGCAAATAAAAAACCTGTTTCAAAGCAAAGGATTTCAGAGGTTACTCGTATTAGTAATACTTGCTCTCGTGTTATACGGGCTGCAAAGTATGTTGAATTTAATTTTAATTACGTTTATTCTCACGTATTTAATGGATCGATTCCAAAAGTTTATTTCTCGTAAATTAGATCATTTCATGCCCATTAATAGGAAAATTATTATAGCATTTCTATATGTCATGTTAATTGGTGGAATTGCTATTACGCTATTTAAATATTTACCAGTATTAACGATACAAATTTCACAATTGATTTATCAATTTAACGTATTTTTAAGAAATCCACCAGATAGTGAATTAATTAAGTATGCAGTTAATGCTGTCAATCATATGGAACTGTCGAAGTATGTAGGACAAGGCGTTGACATTTTGTATAAATCAATTACGAATGTTGGGAAATTTGGCCTTCAAGTGTTACTTTCTTTAATTTTAAGCCTATTTTTCTTATTGGAGAAAGCTCGTATCGTGGCCTTTACTGCAAAATTTAAAGAAAGCCGACTTGCAATTTTCTATACTGAAATTGAGTACTTCGGCAAGAAATTTGCACGTTCATTCGGAAAGGTAATCGAAGCACAATTTTTAATTGCAGTAGTTAACTGTATTCTATCCGTTATTGCACTATCAATATTAGGATTCCCGCAATTATTAGGTTTAGCGTTAATGATCTTCTTACTCGGTTTAATTCCAGTAGCTGGGGTTATCATTTCGTTATTCCCGCTTTGTATGATTGCTTACAATATCGGCGGTATTATGTACGTTGTGTATGTTCTAGTTATCGTAACAGTCATCCATGCGCTTGAAAGTTACGTGTTAAATCCAAAGTTCATGTCCCAAAAAACAAACTTACCGATTTTCTATACATTTATGGTATTAATCTTCTCAGAACACTTCTTAGGTGTATGGGGATTAATTATCGGTATTCCAATCTTCATTTTCTTATTAGATGTATTAGATGTGACAAGTGATGAAATGGAGAAGGACGTTGGAAAAAAATAAAGTGAAGTAAAGAAAAAGCATCGATGTTCGATGCTTTTTCTTTTATAACATGACGTTCCTTATGCCATACTGTAAGAAGAACATAGAATAGGGGTGAAAGAATGGCTGTAAATGAAAAGGTAGAGTTAGCTACGTTTGCTGGAGGGTGCTTCTGGTGTATGGTTTCACCATTTGAAGAGATGGAAGGAATTATAGAGGTTGTTTCTGGCTATACAGGTGGTCATAAAGAGAGTCCAACATATAAAGAAGTATGTTCAGAAACGACAGGACATTATGAGGCAGTACAAATTACATTTGATGCAAATAAAATGCCGTATGAGGAGTTATTAAATATATATTGGAGACAAATTGATCCGACTGATGTAGGTGGGCAATTCCACGACCGCGGACAGTCTTACGAAACAGTGATTTTTTATCATAATGAAGAACAACATAAAAAAGCAGATGCTTCAAAAGAAGAGCTTGCAAAGAGTGGACGCTTTTCAAAGCCAATTGCGACAAAAATATTGCCAGCAGCTACGTTTTATCCAGCTGAAGACTATCACCAAGGATATCATAAGAAAAATACATTCCGCTACGAGCTATACCGTAAAGGCTCGGGACGAGATGCTTTTATTAAGCAACATTGGCCAAAAGATAATGCTCATTTAAAAGAAAAACTAAATGAGATGCAGTTTTATGTAACGCAGGAAAATGGTACAGAACCACCATTTCGAAATGAGTATTGGAATCATAAAGAAGAAGGTCTTTATGTAGACATCGTTTCAGGAGAACCGTTATTTACTTCTTTAGATAAGTTTGATAGCGGGTGTGGATGGCCTAGTTTTACGAAGCCGGTTATGTCAGCTAGTGTGAAAGAAAAAATGGATGTGAGTCATAATATGACGCGTACAGAAGTGAGAAGTAAGGAAGGAGATTCGCATCTTGGACACGTATTTTCAGACGGGCCAGGACCAGAGGGTCTTCGTTACTGTATTAACTCCGCAGCCCTTCGATTTATTCCAAAAGAAGAATTAGAGAAAGAAGGATATGGTGATTTCCTAATCTTATTCGGAAATAAAAAATAACCTCGCAGTTAGCGAGGTTATTTTTTTGTTATTTTGCTTTTTTCTTTTTGAACTTGCTTAATACTTCATAAACGATTGGAACAATAAGAAGTGTTAATAATGTCGAACTTGTTAATCCACCAATTACTGTTACACCAAGTCCTTTAGAAATTAAGCCGCTACCTTCAAATCCTAATGCAAGTGGGATAAGAGCCCCGATTGTTGCAATTGCAGTCATTAAAATCGGACGAAGGCGTGTTGCACCAGCTTCTAATAAAGCTTCACGTGTTGATAGACCTTCATTCTCTTTATGAATAACGCGGTCGATAAGTACGATTGCATTTGTTACAACGATACCGATTAACATAAGCGCACCAATCATTGCAGAGACACTTAATGTTTCACCAGAGATTAATAAGGCAACAAGAGCTCCGATAATTGTAAATGGTAGCGAGAATAAAATTGCGAATGGTGCAAGGGCACCACCAAATGTAACGACAAGAACGAAGTATACAATGGCAATCGCAGCTAACATCGCTAAGCCAAGTTGCTTAAATGATTCTTCAATATCTTTTGTAACGCCGCCCATAGAAACATCTACGCCAGAAGGAAGATCCATTTTATCTACTTCTTTTTGAACAGCGGCAGATGCCTTTGAAACGTCATCAGATGTTAGTTTTGCACTTACTTCCGCATAAACACGGCCATCGCGGTGTTTAACTGTATTTGAAGTTTCCCCTTCTTTTACAGTCATCACATCTTTCACAGCCACTTCATTACCAAGTGGTGTTGTAAGTTTTCGATTTGTTAAGTCATCAATTGTTTCATAATTTTGTTTTTCAGCTTCTACATATACATTGACGTCTTTACCGTCTTTTTTAATTGTTGTCAGAACAGGGCGATCATGTGGATTAGAAAGTCCCATTCCAATTTGCGCAGCTGTTAGACCCATTTTACTTAGTTTTTCCTGATCTGCGACTAAAGTGTACTCGGCATACGTTTTTGCGATACTAGAATCTATATCTTTTAAGTCTTTATTTTTCTTCATGATATTTTGAATATCTTTTACGACAGGCTTAATATCTTCTGAGCTATCACCGTAAACGTATAGTTTAATTTCGTTACTACCGCCACTTGCTCCGAAATCTTGGTTTTTCCATTCGCCTTTTCCAGACATCTTCTGTAAATCTTTAACGACTTGCTCTTTCTCTTTTTCGAAGTTTTTCGTGTCGTTATCATATTGCACGAAGAACATTGCCTGGTTTGATTGACCAGGACTCATTGGATTTTCGCCACCTAATGAGAATTGAATTGTTTTGACGTCTTTATTATCTTGGAAATGCTTCTCAGCTTTCGTTGCAATTTTTTCAACGTCTTCTAACGTTTGACCTGGTTCAGGGTTGTACGTTGTAATGATCATTTTTTCTTCTTCAGATGGTAAGAAACTTACACCGATAATTGGTACAAGTGCAAGACTACCAACTAATAGAAGGACAGCGATACTTGATGTAATGATTTTATGATTTAAAGCCCATGCAAGTATACGTTTATAAATGTTTGCTAATTTACTTGGTTTTTCTTCATGATGTACTTCTTTTTCCCTCATGCTCTCTTTCTTAAATAAAGAGTGAGCTAGCATTGGTACGATTGTAACTGCTACTAGTAACGATGCTAATAAAGCGAAGACGATAGTTAAGGCGAATGGTAAGAACATTTCACCAATCATACCTTTTACTAGTCCAAGCGGTAAAAATACAGCAATTGTTACAATGGTAGAAGACATAATCGGGATAAACATTTCCTTCGTAGCTTCACGAATTAAATCTTTCCCGCGCAACTTTTCTTCTGATAACGACATACGTCGGTAAATATTTTCAATAACAACAATGGAGTCATCCACAACGCGCCCGATAGCGACTGTCATTGCTCCGAGTGTCATAATGTTAAGTGTAATATCCATTTGTTTTATGACTAATACAGCAATTAATAAAGAAAGTGGTATGGAAACGACAGAGATTAATGTTGTTCGTATATTTCGTAGGAACAGCATGATAATAACAATCGCAAAGATAGCACCGAAAATAGCTTTGCTCAGCATTGTTTCTACTGATTTCTCAATAGGTGCACCTTGGTCAAATGTTGA
This sequence comes from Bacillus sp. F9_6S_D1_P_5, assembly GCF_054823925.1. NCBI lineage: Bacteria > Bacillati > Bacillota > Bacilli > Caryophanales > Bacillaceae > Bacillus > Bacillus sp. F9_6S_D1_P_5. Next base: position 71,881 of record NZ_JBTREW010000010.1, read on the forward strand.
AGTAATCTCTAAGTCTTTATATTTTTTCTCAAGTTCTTTTACTTTATCTTTCACTGCATTTACAACATCAACTGTATTCGCGTCAGCAGCTTTTACAATTTGAATTCCAATTGCTTCTTTTCCATTTGTACGGGAAATAGATTCTGCTTTTCCGACTTCTTTAATATCAGCAATTTCGTCTAATGTAACTGTCGGAATCCCGTTCATAGCGGCTGGATTCATTTGTGGTGTTTGTGCACCGGCGTTTTGACTACCTTGACCGCTTGGTGATGAAGGTATAGCCGGGATTTTTAATTCTTTTAATGCTTTCATTGTTGTAATATTTCCATCTACAACAACTGATTTTTCCGTGTCTTTAAATGTATATAAGCCAAGTGGTAAAGATACGTCCGATCCTTTAATTACATTTTTTACAGTATCTTCACTTAAACCTAATTCTTTCATCTTATCTTTCTTGAAGACAAGTTGTACTTCATCTACTTGTTGACCTGAAATTTGAACAGATGCGACTCCATCAAGTCCTTTTAATCCTGGAACAACATTTTTTTCTACACTTTCAGTTAAGGTGGCTAAAGATTCATTTTTACTTGCTACGCTTAACGAAATAACAGGAAAGGCATTGAAGTTTACACGTGAAACTTTCGGATCCTTTACGCCTTCTGGCATTTTCACATTTGCGAGAGCTTCTTTAATTTCTGTTTCGGCCTTTTCCATATTTTTATCAAAATCATATTCTACCTGAATAGAAGATGCGTTTTGAAAAGATGATGAACTAACAACGTTTACACCGCTTAAATTTTGCAGTTGCTCTTCCATCGGTTTTGAAACTTTGTCAGCTACTTCTTCTGGCGTAGCACCAGGATAAACCGTGGTTACTGTTACAATCGGTGTTGTAATATCAGGAATTGTTTCCAGCTTCATGTTCAGCCCAGAATAAATACCTGCAATGGTAACAATAATGGTTAGTAGCCAAACTGCGAACTTATTTTTTAACGAGAAATTAATGATTTTGTTCATGTTTGCGCTCCCTTTGTATTGTATTGACCAACTGGTCAGTCTAATACATAATATAACTGACTGATTGGTCAGTCGTCAATGAAAAGGGATGGTATAATAAAGTGAAGCTTTAATCAGTGGGGATTTTTTCATTCCCACTGATTATTAGTTGAACCAATCGGGCTTACTGCCCGTTAATGCGGGATAAATTCATAATAAGATGCGAGATTAAATTTAGGAGAGACATGATATGAAAGAAAAAGAGCGTTTAATTATAGAGATGGCTATGAAGTTATTTGCGACTAAGGGTGTAAATGCGACATCAGTGCAGGAAATTGTGACAGCTTGTGGCATATCTAAGGGAGCTTTCTATTTATACTTTAAATCGAAAGAGGAGCTTTTATTAGCAACACTTCGATATTACTATGACAAGATTCAAAATAAAATGATGGATATTGAAAAAGAATCGTTATTACCGCGTGAAAAATTTGAAAAACAATTGCATTGCCAGTTTAACGATATACAAAAGCATAAAGAATTTATTATTATGCATGCGAGGGAAAATGCTATACCTTTTAATAAAGAAGTAGAAGAGTTTATGATGCGGATGAAGTTAGAGTCTCACGCATTTTATCGGAATAGTTTACTGTCTATTTATGGTGAGAAGGTTATGCCTTATTTATTAGATTTAGTTATTATGGTAGAAGGCATATGCCGTGGATATTTAGAGTTAATTATTTTACAAGCGTCAGAAATTGACTTATCTTATGTTTCTGCTTTTATTTTGAAAAGAGTAGATGATTTAGTAGATGGATTGGTAGGATCTTCGGAAGAACCTGTTTTACATGAAGAAAAGCTTGGAGAATTTCTTTGCAAATCAGAGCTTATTAAGGAGCAGGTTAAGGAACACTTTTTAAAAGAAATTATCATTTTTAAACGTACATTAGCTGATCAATTAGAAGATGAGGAATTGCTTGTGACATTAGATGTTTTGGAGGCAGAAATGAGAATGCAAAATCCAAGAATTCCAGTTATCCAAGGGATGTTATTTAATTTAGAGGCATATCCAACTTTAAAAGAATTTTGTTTGAGGCTCATGGGCTATTACAATATAAAAAGGTAACAATGATAGTTTTCATTGTTACCTTTTTTATTATGCATTCACTTTTTCTTTTGTTTGTGTAGTCTCTTCTTGCTCGATATTAATTGTTTCTTTCACAATATATATCGGACGGTTTTTACTCTCGTCATAAATACGAGCAATATATTGGCCAACGATTCCAAGACCAAGTAACTGAATACCGCTAAAGAATGTAATAGCAACCATAATAGATGCCCAACCTGTTTGCGTACCGGTGCCAATAATTTTCACAGTAATTGTATATAGTAAGACAATTATTGAAATGAGAACTGATAATAATCCTAAAGTCATAACGATACGTAACGGTTTTGTTGAAAACGCAATAATACCATCAGATGCAAATTTAATCATTTTCTTTAATGGATATTTTGTTTCACCAGCAAAGCGCTCATCGCGTTCATATTCAACATACGTTTGGCGGTAGCCAACCCAAGACATCATACCGCGGATGAAGCGATTTCGCTCAGTCATTTGATTGAAAACATCAGCTACTTTGCGATCGATGATTCGGAAATCACCAGTATCTTTTGGGATATCGATATCAGACATGTAGTTTAAGAATTTATAGAAATATTTAGCTGTTAAAAGTTTAAACCAAGTTTCACCTTTACGTTGTTTACGTTTTGCATAAACAACTTCATATCCTTCTTCCCATTTTGCAATAAGTTCAGGAATAACTTCAGGTGGATCTTGTAAGTCTGCATCGATAATTACGATAGCGTCACCTTTTGCAGCGGAAATACCAGCTGTAACGGCTATTTGGTGTCCAAAGTTACGTGCGAAGTTAACGATTTTTGTACGATAATCATTTGCAGCAATCTCAGATAAGATTTCCATTGTACGGTCTGTACTACCGTCGTTTACAAAGACAAACTCGTAATTAATATTATTTTGAAGCATAACGGACTTTAGACGGTTATAACATTCCTGTGCTACTTCTTCCTCGAAGTACATAGGAACTACAACCGAAATTAATTTTTGCATGTTGTATCCTCCGTAATTGTAATAAGTTGTTTCAGTTTAATTAGTAGCCTTTTCAGTTTGGTTGAATGTCCAAATTTTATTAAGGACAAAATTTATAACCATTCCGATACCAATTGCGAAGATCTGTGCAATTAATGCATTAAAGGTCAGTTTATTTACTAATATAAATAAACTTAATTGATTAAAAGCAAATACAATTAAATTTACAGTTAGAAATTTAAAGAACATTGACGAGCTTTTATTATTAGGTTTAAACACCCAATTTTTATTCCAATAGTAGCTATTGGCAACACCAATTGAATAGGCAATGGTATTCGCAATCAGGTAATGCATACCGAATTTTAATAATATCCAAAAGCTAATAATTGTAATGAGTGTATTAAAGATCCCTACTAAACCAAACTTTAAGAGTTTCTCCATAATAGTATCCTCAACTTTATAAAATGTATAAATAAAACAGGAAATGTAGAGAGGTTATCCTACATAACAACTATCAATTATAGCATAGTTTATATTGAAACGTTAATGCAATTGAGTAAATCTAATGTTTTTGTAATTTAAACGTATAATTGGATGTATATATGTTTATTTTTATAATAATTTATTCAACTGATTAAATATTAAGAATTGAATATGGAAATATCAACCTGATTCATGTATAGTGATGTGTGATGTGGTTTGTACGTTATTATCAGGGATACTTGAACATTTATTAAGATGATAAATGTTCTTCAGTTTTATACAGTATATAACGGTATTTTTGTACCGATGTTTAAAGGAGTAGATTGTATTGAAATTATTTTTAAAAGGGTTATCGACTCTTTCTACACGTGCAGTATACATGATATATGTCTTTTTTGCCTCAATATTAGTTGTGGATTATTTTTCGGATACGCAAAAATATAATTACACAATGATAGTAACTGGGGTCGTATTTTTATGTACAATTGGGTTTTATGTACTTAGAAAAAGTTCTTTATATCTAGAAAAATTAAATGAGAAAAAATGCTTTTTTGTGTTAGTAATTATTTGCTTAGCAGTTAAATTAACGTGGGTTCTTACATACAAAATTCAGCCATTAGTTGATTATGCTACATTTTATTATACTGCGGAAGCATTGAGTAAAGAATTTGTTATTGATAATAATTATATAGCATTATTTCCACATATTTTTGGTTACGCCTCATTTTTAAGTATTTTCTTAAAAATATTTGGAGCTAGTCATATGGTAGCGCCTATCGTAAATGTTGTTTTAACTACAATATCAATGGGATTAATATATGTTATATCTAGAAAAATTGGTGGAGTTAGAACAGCCATAACAGCTAGTATTTTATGGATAGTATTGCCTTCACAAACGATTTATAACATGTTTGTATTGTCAGAGCCGTTGTATTGTACAATACTATTATTAATTTGGGTAGTTATGATAAGTGTTCATGAGAAGATTCATAATATAAGTATAAAAAAATTACTTGTGTACTCGATTTTATTAGCAGCACTACTTGCATTAATGAATATGGTACGACCAATTGCAGCTGTTCCAATTATAGCCCTAGTCATATGGTTATTTATTATCAATACGAAGCACATAGGAAATAAAAAAATATTATTAAATAAGGCAGTATATGTAGGGGTTATCGTTATTGGATATGTTATTTTTTCCTCGGCGATCAATCAGTATATAACATTACGTTTAGGTGAAGAGATAGCATCAGCACCAGGTTATAATGTTTATGTAGGATTCAATCAGGCGGAATCCGGAAAATGGAATATGCCAGATGCAGAATTGTTGTTTGAGTATAATAATAAACCAGGGTGGACTGCTGAGGATTCCCAACAAAAAATGCTAGAAGAGGCGAAGAACAGAATACTAAACGACAATATCGATTTTATGAAATTATTTTCGGATAAATTCTTTGTCTTTTTAAGTGAAGATAGTGCGGCAGTTTCTTACGCCGAGCCTGCACTAGATAATGTAGTAAGATATACCGTGGCATCTAATATTTTTTATTACTTCTTAATTGTTACTTCGATATTAGGTGTATTAATAATGATAAAAAATAAAACTAAATCTATCCTATTTATGATTTGCTTATATACAATAGGGTTAACAATGGCGCAGTTATTAGTAGAAGTGGCATCACGATATCATTATTCGGCTACAATACCTATGATAATCTTGTCTGCCTTTGGTATAAATTACGCTTACAATAAAAAAGAAAATATAGATATAAATAAAAAGGCATGAGTTCGGTATTGCACCGGGCTCATGCCTTTTCTATTTCGTTTTCGTTTATTTTAATAATCAAATATTCATTGATTAAAGTTACATTTTTGAAGACTTTCTGTTCGATATAAATCGATAGCATAAATATAGCCCGTAACTTTGAATAACCGTGAAGCTAGGAATGATGAAGTATCGGTATCTTGTTTGGTATTCAATTAAGAAATGAACAGTTATGTAACCGATTATCAACAATAAAAATAGTGTATAATGCGTGTTATTTTGCTTAGTCAATACGAGATAAAGAAGCGCTAATGTGCTAAAGAGCATAGCTGTAATGTACATATACTTTTCATATTTCGTAAGGTCATCTTTTAAAGTAATCATATCATTATCTGTGTCCCCAAGTGTCAGTAAACTCCATAATGGAGCGGAGTCGTAATCTGCCCACATGAGTGTGAACTTATCACCAAATAAAGATAAAACTTTTTGTGGATCAGCCAGTCGTTCTTGAATCAGCTTCTTTTCAGCAGCTTTGCGTTCTTCACCGATTTCAAGGGACATAATATATTCTGCATCTGCTGCAGAATAGCCACCCTTTGTTTCATGGTTAAATCCTACTGTGAATTTCCAGAGAGGGTCACGGTTAGATAGAGGATATTGTGTAATTCCAGCAGATATAAATGAATAACTTATAATGTAGTGTACAAGGTAAAATACGACGAAAATTCCACAAAGTTTTTTAATGGAAGTGAAGATATCTTGTTTTGATTTCCCTAACATACCTTGTAAAAAGACATAAATAGTTACTGCAATTAGGATGATAGCACCAAGTGGGCGCATTATATCACCTAAAGAAAGCGAAATCCCTATAAAAATCCACATATATTTATGGCTTAAGCCTTTTGTAATTAATAAATAAAACCCAAGATAAAATAAGAATGTAGCCAAATGTTGATTTGTTAGTACTGAGCTTAATACGATGCTTGGGATATAGATTGCATATAGTAAACCAGCCACACGTCCAGACCACTCATTAAATATGTGAGAAGTTATTTTGTAAATGAGTAATGTTGTTCCTGTGCAATATAATACGTTTAAGAACTTTAGAAGGAAGGTTCCTTCGCCAAATAAATTAATAATAAAAGCTTGGTACATTGTGAATCCAAGTTGATAAACCCATGAAGTATAATATGTACTTTGGGCGAAACTAAAATCTCCTTTAGTTGCTTGCACGGCACCATTGTACATCATAGCAAAATCCGATTCGACAGGAGTTTGGATATTAAGAACCCAGATTAATCGAATAGAGAAAGCTAAAATAATAAGTGAAATAGTGAATATTAGTTTTGACATATATTTGTTGGAAATATAGCCGATTAATAAAAATAGAAGTCCTATCATAATAATAATTGGGACTATAATAAGTAAACGAGTGTGGGCTTGTCCTCTAACTACGTATACTGATTGCCATGTAATAGCTGCAGAAATAATGAGACATAGCACTAACAAGGATTTCACACAAAATGTATTAAGTTTTAGAAAAAATGGACTTTGCATTATAAGTAAAAACTCCTTATTGAATTTAATTGCTATTTTAAGGGGAAATCCTTTTACACACTAGGTGTATAAAAGGATTGTTTCAGGTGATTAAGAATTTTCTTGGGCCCATTTTTCTACATCCCAAGTTTTTGTTACCCAATCTTCATAAAATTCCGGTTCGTGGCATACAAGAAGAATTGTTCCTTTGTATGCTTTCATCGCTTTTTTCAGCTCTTCTTTTGCTGTAACATCAAGGTGGTTTGTTGGCTCATCAAAGAGTAGCCAGTTACTTTCTTCACCCATTAGTTTACATAAACGAACTTTTGCCTGTTCGCCACCGCTTAATTGATTCAACGGACGAGAGATGTGTTCGTTTTTCAAACCACACTTCGCTAACATTGCACGTACTTGATGTTGGTCTAAGCTAGGGAATGTATTCCAAACATCATCAATTGGTGTTATATTATCAGCTTTTACTTCTTGCTCGAAGTATGATGGGTTTAAGAAGTCGCCAAGACTAGTTTTCCCGCTTAATGGTTTAATCTTACCTAAAATCGTTTTTAATAGTGTTGACTTACCGACACCATTACATCCAACAATTGCAATTTTTTCACCACGTTCAATTGTCATCGTTAATTTCGGTAATAACGGATGTGTATATCCAATTTCTACATTTTCCCCTTCGAAGACAAATCGGCTACTTGCACGACTTTCTTTAAAGGAGAACTCAGGCTTAATAGCTGTTTCAGGACGATCGATACGCTCCATGCGATCAAGTTGTTTTTGACGGCTCTTTGCACGACCTGTCGTTGAGTAACGAGCTTTATTTTTTGCAATAAAATCTTCTTGCTTTTTAATAAATTCTCGCTGCTTTTCATAAGCGTTTATATGTTGATTTTTATTGATTTCTGCCAGTTCTAAGAATTTTTCATATGTCGCTGTATAACGCGTCATTTTTGTAAATTCTAGATGGAAAATAACATCAACACATTTATTCATAAATTCCGTATCATGGGAAATTAATAGGAATGCATGTGGGTATTCTTTTAAATAATTTGTTAACCAATGAATATGTTCAACGTCTAAATAGTTGGTAGGCTCATCTAATAGTAATACTTCTGGTTGTTCAAGTAGTAACTTTGCAAGTAATACTTTTGTACGTTGTCCACCACTTAATGCTGCAACATCACGATCTAGACCAATTGCATCAATTCCAAGACCACGCGCTGCTTCTTCAATTTTAATGTCTAATAAATAGAAACCGCCTGCTTCAAGAGCATCTTGTATTTCTGCCATTTGCTCAAGTAGTTCTTCTAATTCTTCTGGTGTAGCAGTTCCCATTTTTTCTGTAACTTCATTTAATGCTTTTTCTTTTTCAAATAAAGGTAAAAATGCATCTGCTAATACCTCACGAATTGTACGACCAGGTGTTAAAATTGTATGTTGGTCTAAATACCCATAATTTGTACCAGGTGTCCATTCAACGCGCCCTTCATCATGGATAAGCTGACCAGTGATTATATTCATAAATGTCGATTTACCAACACCGTTTGCTCCGACTAATCCAACGTGTTCTCCTGCAAGTAAGCGCATGGATACATCTTTAAATAATGTGCGATCACCAAATGTATGGCCTAATTTCTCAACTGTTAATAAGCTCATAATGTCCTCCGTTCATTTCTAAATAGTGTCTTGAATCATGATACTAAATTCTTTGATATAATGCTATCATTTCAAAAATGTATATTTTTGAAAATAGATTTTTTTATTATTTCGGAAAAATATATAGTCGTTCTGTCTAAAACTCCATATTATGAAGGATTAAAAGAAATAATTATATATATGAGTAATAACAGTAAATAAAAAGTCGCCTTCTCTCTCGAAATTATGAGAAAGAAAGCGACTTTTACCCCACATTAACGGGCAGCAAAACTGCCACTGATTAAAGTTTCGCTTTATGCTATGTTTTTGCCGAGCTTTTTATTTACGAACCCTAAAAGTAACCCGCGTATTTGTGGATCAATGGCAAGGCCGATAATGCCGTACAATATACCAGTAAGCGTTAAAGCTACTAGTGGTGGTAAGCTAATTAATATTGTACGGTATAGAGCGTAACTAATTATAAATGCGAGACTATTAAATATAATTCCTTTAAATAATAGCTCGAAACCTTTACGGACAAATAAAGTAAATCCAATTAATAAAGTAACTTCAGTAAGGATAGCTGCTACAGCAGCTCCCATCATTCCAAATTTACTACCTAAGATGATGTAACTTATTATACCAACAGCCAATCCAATTCCCATAACCGTCGCACGCTTCCACTGTTGTCCAATTGTTGTTAAGTTATCGGCAAGTGGATAGTTGATAGATTGTAAAATGACCATAAAGGCTAAAATTGCAAGAGCGTTACCAGCTGGTGCATATTTTTCACCTAATAAAGTAATAATCCAAAAACTTGGATCAGCGATAAATGGAATGGCAATTCCCATACCTAAGAAGGACATAAGTTTTAATTCGAACTGAGATAGTTTTTTATGTTCATCAATATTCTTTTCATTTCCAAAAGCAAATAATTTTGGATAAAAGGCTGCTGCAATTACACCAGGGATTTGGTAAAGTACAGCAGGTATTTTATAGGCAGCCCCAAAGAATCCAACTTGCTCATTCGCTGAAACTTTTTCTAATATAATAGGACCTAACTGCGGCAAAAGCATAATGATAACGCCATTAATTGTGAAAATAAGTAATTGATCTAATATGCCTTTATCCCAGCCTTTATGGATTGTTGTATAGCGGATTGTCATGATAAAGGCAATGACTCCTGTTACAAGGCTAGATATTCCGTACATGGCAGCGACCATCATAAGTGACCATTGAAATGACATTCCTAGCAGAAGGGCGGCAGCGGCTGTCACACCTTGTAGTACAGAAATAATCGCTGTAAATTGCATACGCTCTGTTACTTGGAAATAAGCCATCCCAACACCTTGTAAAGTGGCTCCAAACATAGTTGGTAGTACGACCCAATATACCATGGCACGTAAGTAAGCATCAGTGTAGAAGAACTGAGCGAAAATAGCGAAGAGTACAGAAATTACGATAGCTAATACTAAACGAATACGTAAATAACTACTTATTAATACACTAATGTTAGCGTCGCTTCTCGTTCCTTCACGCATAAACGTATGTGTCAAACCTGCATCTGTAAAATAACAAATGACAGCGGAAACTGCTAATGCAACTGTAAACATCCCATACTCATCTGGTGAAACATATCTTGCAAAGAGAATGGTGGCAATAGCAAGTACAAATCGAACAGTAATATTTCCTACAAAGAGGTAGGAGGCGTTTTTAAGGATTTTGTTTGTTTTCATGGAAAAAGACCTTTCTATTCGTCAGGACATGCTTGTCCTATTTGTAAATTTAATTTGTTTACGGAAAGACTGTTTAAAAGCATATTCGTTTATTTAAGAAAATAAAAATTTGATGCGTACAAACCAAAGCATCGCATATAATTTTTTGCTTCGTTTCCCATTTTTTGAATAGATTTTGCGACAATATTTCTTTATATCACTTTTAATTAACTGAACCTTTGATTTATCTAATTTAGGGTGTCCTTTAATATATATACAAGCATTGTTAATGACTGTATATGGGAATAGATAAGTTTCAAGGATTTCAATCAGTTCCGTAGAATCATCGGTGATTAAGTCTTTTGATTTATTATGAATCCAATCTTTCATTCGATTAAATACTTCTAATTCTTTTGTCGTTTTTAACTCATAATCTTTATAATTTGAAGAAAGATTTCCTCCTGATAGAATTCGATAATATGTTAAATATTCATCCACATAACATACATTTGTTACACTCATTAATTTAAAAAGGAATTCTAAGTCTTCTCCCCAGCTACAACCTGGTGTGAAACGAATGTTATGATCCATTACGATAGATTTTTTGAAAATCCATGTACTTGTTTGAGCAAAAACTTGATGTGTTAAGAAAGCCTTTGTCATATTCCCCTTTACAAAGTTTGTCGTGTTTTCAACCTTTTCACCAGTCTCTTCGTAAAAGTTCATATATCCACAATAGCAGGCGTTCATATTATTTTTATGCATGCTTATGATTTGCTTTTCTATTTTTGTTGGATGCCATAAATCATCACTATCAAGAAACGAAATATATTCTCCACTTGCATTTTCAATTCCTGTATTACGAGCAACGGAAACGCCTTGATTTTCTTGTAAGATATATTTTATTTGTTCAGGGTATTTTTTCTTGAGATTTTTAACGATAGAAGATGATTGATCTTTACTTCCGTCATCAACAATTACAATTTCAATATTTTTATATGTTTGATTCAGTATTGATTCCATCGTTTCTTCAATGTATTTTTCCGCATTATACAGCGGGACAATAACGGAAACGAGTTGAGTTTGTTCCATCATATAATTATTATCTCCTCAAATTTTTTATGTTGTACATTATATAGGCCTTTTGCAAGGAAGAAGATTACAAGAACATCTGTATAAGTTTACCGCATATAAACTTTGTAAATCAACACTATGTATTTTATATAAAAAAAACCTTCCTTTTAGATTTGTAAAAAGGAAGGTAAATCAGTTATTACATACTCCAAGGTTTACTCAATGTTAATACTTCAGCCATTTCTTTACTTTTTAAACGTCCTTTTTTTCTATTTTCTGCACGCTCCGAACCAGTTGTGTGTAGCCAGTGCTCCTCTTCCGTTTCAGGTAGTACTTGTGGAACAGATGAAGGTTTTCCATCTTTTAATGCGACGAATGTAATGAAACATGTTGCAGCTATTCTACGCTCGCCTGCTAATAAATTTTCAGCAATTACTTTTACGAACACTTCCATTGAAGATTTTCCTGTATAACATACGAATGCCTCGTAACAAACAGAATCTGCTTGGTGAATGGGAGTTAAAAAATCAACAGAATCGATAGATGCCGTTACGCAATGTTTACGGCTATGTCTTGCAGCTGCAATTGAAGCGATGCTATCAATTTCTGCTAATAGTTTTCCTCCGAAAAGTGTTTGATGATTATTTAAATCATTTGGAAAAACACGTGTTGTTTTAATTGCTTTAGATTCTCGCATGAATTTCTTTTCCATATGGTCAGCCCCTATTTTCTGTTTTCAATCAGAATGACATGTATTGTAAGTGGAGTACAAAAATATTAAAAATCAATAGATATTTAATGAAGTAAAGAATTCCAGAAGAGGGTTAGCAAAACTTCTGTATTTGTATTCATGTAACTGAAAGAAAATTTATCATTATATAAAGTGTAGTGTAAAAGAGGATTCGCTTACATTGCAAGTGAAAAAATTAGGACCCTATATTTGTCATAGAAATTCCCTATCAGCGGTACGCCTATTCATGATAGAATCGTTTTGTTATGAATGGAAATAGAGGTGCAATGGACATATGAATCATATACAAACAAATTTTTCGTCTTTTTTCAGTAAAATAATGATTGGTGCGATGCTCGCATTTTTTGTTTATAGTTGTTGGTCTGCGTTTGAAACAAGCAAACAATTTTTTGGAGACAGTACAACAAGTGTAACAATCGTATTAGTTATTTTTGTTATTCTCATGCTGTTAGTGGCATCGATTTTACAGTATCGTTTTACAGATAAACAATTCCTTGTTTTTCTGATTAGTGCATCTATAGTTGTGAGACTTAGTATGGTTTTATTTGTAGATGTCCCGATAATCGGTGATATGAAAGCGATGTTTGAGTCTGCAAAGCAGATTGCAATTGGTAATAGCGTAGAGAATGTAGCACAATTACCTTTTATTATTTATGAATCAATTATTATTCGTGTATTTGGCGATACAGTATTTGCATTGCAGTTATTTAATATTTTATTTTGCACAGGGACTGCATTTTTCATTTATCGTATTGCAGCAATGATTTTTGGAGAAGAATGCGGCCGTATTGCGTCTGTGTTTTACGCTTTATATATACCAAATATATTTATGAGCTCCTTATTAACAGCAGAATCGCTTGCAATATTTTTATTTTATTTGGCTTGTTACATACTTTTATATAAAGGTTTAGATCATCCTTATATGTGGGTGCTTTCAGCAATTTTATTTGCATGTAGTAATATGATTTTCCCAATGGGGTTATTTCTTCCTATTTTTATTGCTGTATATGTGTTGTTAATTGAACTCTTTCAATCAGCAATGAAGCAAAAAGTATTATTAAAGATGATAGGGATACTTATTCTATTTTATAGTGCTCATTTTGGTGTGAGTTATGGAATTCAGACAATGGGAATGGCACAATATACAATTTCAAATGAGACGTATGTTCAATCTGTTTTAATTGGAAAAGGTAAAAATGAGGAAAAAATAACTAAGAATCAAAGCGTAACAGAGCATATTGATCAAAAGCTAAAAGAAATTGAAGAAGAAAGATTTAAACTTTTAAAGCCAGTAATAAATCAATTCTCAGGTGAGGGAATACATTCTATTCTATTTAAATGCGAAAAACTTATATACATAGCGGTAACATTGTTTATGTCGATAGCTTTATTACACTTTCTTATTAAGAAACAACAAAACGAAGGATATATGTTGTTCTTATTGTTAATTAGCGGATATGTATTGTTAAGACTCTTCCAAGTAAATATGGCATACTACAATCTTATTGTGCCAGCCTTGTTTATTTTGCAAAGCTTTGGTGTTTATATGAGTTATGTGTACTGTCAAAAAATATTCTTCAGAAAATAAAAAGAATCCAGTTTGGATTCTTTTTTTCGTGGAAGATGAGGACTGAGAGTCAGCAGAGATGAAGAATCTCTACTGACATAAGCTTCACTCTATCGGTTTAATTCTAGTTGTAAACTATCAGCTGTTAGAGCCATTTGTGAGGAATCTTCTTGAATTCCTTTCATTACTTGTGAAATGGTTTCTAACTCATTTTCAATTTTTTTATTCTGTTCTTTCGAGTTAGACATATCCTTTACAATTTCTTGGAAGTATTGATCTGTTGCAGACATGCTATCCGTTCCTTCAGATACGAGGGAGCTAATTTGTTTCACTGAAGAAGAGACGCGAATAATTTGTTCGTTTGTTTTTTCGACGAGCTTTGTAACGTTGAATATAGATTCTTTCGTTTGCTCTGATAACTTTCGAATTTCTCCAGCTACAACGGAAAAGCCTTTACCAAATTCCCCAGCTCGTGCAGATTCAATGGCAGCATTTAGTGCGAGTAAATTTGTTTGCTCTGCAATGGATTTTACAATATCTATAATTTCGTTAATTTTGTTAGAAATATCGAGAAGTTCATGAGTATCTGTAATAATCGTTTCCATGTTCGCTTGAATGTATTCCATTCGCTTATTTTGCTGATTTAATTGCTCTTTACCTTTATTCGCTTTTTCTTCTGATGTTGTAGCTAATGATGTACCTGTTTTGGCAATTCCTACAATAGTTTCAGATTTAGCGGTTAACTGTTGAATAGAAGCGCTCGTTTTCTCAGATACAGATGCTAGTTCTGTTGCAATATGCGTAATTGTCATAGCTGTTAGTTCTTTTTCTTTTTCATGTTCTTTTTGCATTCTTTCATATTCAGATTCATAAGCCGCAAGAACAAGCTCTTGTTCAAGAGTAAATAATTTATTTATTACGTTTATAGAATAAGAAAAATCGTCAATTGTTGTAATTTTTGTTTGCAAAATCTTCATGATAGAGCGGAATAATTCTTGATAAGCGGCAGTATACCATTTTCTATGTAACCCAATCTGTACATGTCTTTTGGCAATTCGAACACGTTGTTCAATAAAGTCTTCATGCATATCCCCGCTAAATAATTCTTTTATATGTGTTTTTAAAGTTTGCTTTAGTTTTGGAATAGAGCTATAACGCTCAATAATCGTAATTAAATTAGGCTGTTTTGTAATATTGGCATAAAATTTTTCCGTAATCCAATCAATTTCTTCATAAATAAAGGGCTGTAGTACTTTTACAATTTGTAAATCTTCTTTTGAAATATGTAGCATATCCATTTGAATTTTCAGTTCAGAATTAGTAGGCACGTTAAAAGTGATTTTTTGATCCTTACTTAATTCCATTATACTGGCGTTTGTTTTATTGGTATGTTTTTTAAAAACCCCAAGCATCGTTCTTCCCCCTGTTTGTAAAGCGTTTTCATTTTTTAGTTCTAATATAATTATATATTTTTATATACAATTACTCTATATTAGTGTGTAGAATAGTATATAAATTAAGAGAATTCTACATAGAATTCTCTTAATGACCCTTATTAATTTTAGCATGTGTTTTAAAGAAAACGGGGAAATGTACATTATATATGACAGTGACAACACGAATAATGAAAGTTACTAGTAAACAAATATAGAAAGCTAATACGTGTGCCCCCATTGAATATGTGATTAGGAAACTAATTGCCCCTAAAATAGAAGCGATTGCGTAAATTTCTTTTCGGAATACGTAGGGGATATCTTGAGCGCAAATGTCACGCAAAATACCGCCTCCAATACCTGTAATGACTCCCATTGAAACAACTAAAAATGAGGCGTCAACATGATGTGACATTGCCGCATTTGCACCAATAGCTGTAAAAACACCTAAGCCAACAGCATCAGAAAGCATAATAACGACTTGCAGCTTATTGATACGCTCAAAAAACATACAAGTAAATAACGCTGATAATACGCTTACGAAAAAGTAAATGGGTTTAACAAATGCGACGGGAGGCAGGTTACCGATCATAATATCACGAATAATACCGCCGCCGAGCGCAGTAGCTACAGCTAAACAAAGGACACCGAATAAATCTAAATCTTTTTTTAAACCAACTAATGTACCGGAAATAGCAGCGGCGATAATGCCAAGAAACGTAAATATGTCGATTAATAACATTGCTGTAATCCCTTCCTCCTAAAGATGTTCCAGAGAAAAAATATACACTAAAGTTATGTAAATAACAATGCATTTTCGTTACATGTAGAAAAAAAGAAAAAATGAGGAAAGAAAGCGCTTGAAAATACAAATATGCTTTTTCTATAAGGGTAAGGTTAGAGAGAAATGTGAGACGTTTAATTAAAAAATATATGTTATAATAAATATTTGAGATAAGAAAAAATATTAACTGTATAGATTGAAATTAGGTAATAGTTATGGAGGTTCTAGATGTTAAGCGAAAATAGTAAAAGTAATAAATTTGAAAATTTTCTACTAATCTTTATTTTGTTACAACCGATTTTAGATTTACTTACAGCGTTCTGTATCATGGTTTTAAAAATTGATACGACCATTGGAGTTATTACACGCTTATTCGTTATGTTCCTAGGCGGGATATATATTTTAATTCAAACGAAGAAACAAGGAAATATAAAATATATATTGTATATAATGTTAGTAGGAATAGTCTTCACTATCGGATTGGTAAATAACAAGCTTACAAAAAACCCTATGGTGCTTACAGAAGAAATTAAGTTTATAGCAAAAGCTTTATATCCGTTTGTTATGCTTACTTGTTATGTGTTTGTATTTAAGTCTTTAAAAGAAAAAAGCCATTCAAAAATGCGTGACTATATTACGTATGCATCGCTAATTATAGGGGTAGTCATGGTAGCTTCGATTACTACTGGAACAGATTACAATAATTATGAATGGTTAAAATTAGGATCACGCGGTTGGTTTTATGCAGGTAATGAGTTAGGATCTATTTTAGCCATCATGTGTCCGATTGTTATTTTATATTCAATTGAAAAAACAAAAAGTATGGGCAAAATATACTATTGGATTCCTTCTATTTTAGTTGTTTTTTCATTATTTGCAGTTGGTACGAAGGTTGGTATAGGAGCAATCTATGCAACAATGGCTATTGCAGTTGTTATGTGCTTTATTCAAGCCTTTATACAAGGTAAAAAAGGAAAGAAAAATATATATTTATTAAATGGTTTTATTGCAATGACTGTTTTTGTAGGAATCATGGCATATACACCTTTTTCACCATTTTTAAAAAATATGGGGATTCATGTTCAATTAATTGAAGAACAACAGACAGCGAAAAAGGAAGAGAAAAAGAAAGAAGAAGCTAAGGAGCATAAACCTCCTGTTACAGAAAAAGAGAAAGTGAAAGAAAAAGAAAAAGAAAAAGTTGCAGAGAAAAAAGAAGAAACGCAAGCTATTATTTTCAGTGGGCGTCAATTATTTGAGCAAATGTATAAAGATTTCTATAAAGAAGCCCCGATGTCTCAAAAATTATTAGGTATGGGTTATGCTGGTAACTATAAAGCCGATCCGAAATTAATTGAACGTGACTTCCACGATTGGTTCTATTCTTTCGGAATCATAGGGTTCATTTTACTTGTAATTCCATTCTTATACTTTGGTATTAAATTTATTGCATGTATATTTACTAAATTTAAAGAAATATTCACCGTAAAATATGCAATGGTAGTCGCATCGATACTTCTCGGATTAGGTATCTCATTTATAGCTGGTCATATTTTAATGTCACCTGGAGTGAGTTTCTTCTTAGTATTAATCATGGCATATTTAATAGTTGACTTGGAAATTGAATGATAGAAAAATAAAAGCTAGCATATGTTAGCTTTTATTTTGTTATAGTAAATAAAAAGAAAAAAATGGGGGATGTAAGAAATGAAAGTGTTGCATATGAATGCTGGTGCAGAAGAAGGTGGGGGGAAAACACATATTATTTCACTTTTATCTCAGTTTTCAAAGGAAGAAGTGGAATTAATGGTATTTGAAGAAGGTGCGATTGCTAGAGAGGCGAGAAACCTTGGTATTCAAGTGCATGTTTTTACCCAATCATCTCGGTACGACCTATCAATTCTTTCAAAAATAAAAGCATTTATTAATGAAAATCAATTTGACATTGTGCATACACATGGCGCACGAGCAAATTTCTATCTCTCCCTCTTGAAAAAAGGTATAAAAGCGAAATGGATAATGACTGTCCACAGTGATCCAACTTTGGATTTTATGAAGAGGGGATTAAAAGGGTGGGTATTTACGAAGTTAAATTTACGTTCTTTCAGGAAGGTAGATTTGTTCTTTGCAATTACGGAGAACTTTAAGAGAAATATAATAAAACTAGGTGTACCAGAAGAGAAGATTTGTACGGTTTATAATGGGATTGAGTATGATAGTACGCCAGTAAAACCTTATGATAAGAGTGAATTTGGCATCGGTGAAGGAGTATTTACAGCCATTCAAGTAGCGCGTCTGCATCCTGTTAAAGGTCATGATATTTTATTTGAAGCGTTGCAAAAAATTAAAATTCCAAATATAAAAGTACTCTTGCTTGGTGATGGGCCTATAGAAGCAGAATTAAAAGAGATGGTGAAACAAAAGGGCTTAGAGGATAAGGTGATGTTTCTAGGTTTTCGTACAGATTCAAAAGAATTATATGCATCTGCACACATTAATTTGCTAACCTCTTATAGCGAAAGTTTCCCACTCGTTTTATTAGAAGCAGCTAATCAACGTTTAACATCTATTGCAACAAATGTAGGCGATATGAAAAAGTTAATAGTTGATGATACGTATGGATGGATTGTACCGATTGGTGATGTAGATTCGTTAGCAAAAGCGTTAGAAAATGCTTACGAAAAATGGTTGAATGGTGAATTAGAAGCGATGGGAAATCGTTTATATACTCACGCATCTACTCATTTCTCGCTAAAGAATTTGTATGAAGATACTTATAATGCATATAAAAAACTTTTACTGAAATAGAGAGGATAGTTAAACATGGAAGTAAAAACGGTTGATATTCTAGGTGTTCCTTTTTCTACAATGACAATGGATGAAACAATCCAATATTTGAAGGCTCAACTAGAATTGGAACGAACGCATACTTTTCAGGTAGTAACGGCAAATCCTGAAATTGTTATGTGTGCAAAAAAGGATGAAGCATTCCATCAAACATTATTAAATGCAGATTTAATTACACCTGATGGTATTGGAGTTGTAAAAGCAAGTGGTATGTTAGGTACACCTGTAAAGGAACGTGTAGCAGGTTTTGATTTAATGTGTAATTTATTTGCGAAGCTATCAGAAGAGAATAAACCAGTATCTGTTTTCTTACTTGGTGCAAAACCGCATGTTGTACAAGCTGCAGCAGATCATTTAACGAAGACGTATTCAGCTGTATCTATTGTTGGTATACAAGATGGGTATTTTAAACAAGAAGAAGAAGAGAATATTATTTCTCGTATTCAAGAAGCAAAGCCAGACTTATTACTTGTCGCACTTGGTTTCCCAAGACAAGAGAACTTTATCCAAACTAATAGGCATCGTTTAGAAACAAAAATGGCTGTTGGAGTGGGTGGAAGTTTAGACGTATGGGCTGGAGAGGTAAAACGCGCACCGAAATGGATTCAAGCGATCCATTTAGAGTGGTTTTATAGATTGTGTAGTAATCCAACGCGCTGGCGTCGTCAGTTAGTATTAGCGGAATTTTTAAAAGAAGTCATGCGTTCGAAAAAGTAGCGTCCTATCGCTACTTTTTTATTTAGCCATTTTTAATAAAGTGAGGCTTTGTTCACCCCCCACTAATTGTTATCCCTCACTAATTGGGTGTTTAACGGCAGTTAATCTTCAATCTAACCTCTTTGTTCCAGCTTAATTTTGAGGTTGGAGTCTTACTGCCCTAAGGTAGTGGGATAAGTATTTTATTTTTCGGGAATGATGAAGGAGAATTTTTTACACGAAAGTATTTTACTTATACAATTCACACATGTAAAATGATGTGTAAAGACAGCTGTGTAAGGAGGACTTCATGTGGGCAAGGTGAAAGAAATTTCGAAGCGGAAGCTACTTGGTATAGCCGGGCTTGGATGGCTATTTGACGCAATGGATGTTGGAATGCTTTCATTCGTAATGGTAGCACTGCAAAAAGATTGGGGATTAAGTACGCAAGAAATGGGCTGGATAGGCAGCATTAATTCAATTGGTATGGCAGTCGGAGCGCTCGTTTTTGGAATACTATCAGATAAAATAGGACGGAAATCAGTCTTTATTATTACATTATTACTATTTTCTATCGGTAGCGGTTTAACTGCTTTAACGACAACGCTTGCGATGTTCCTTGTGTTACGATTTTTAATTGGTA
The DNA here is from genome assembly GCF_054823925.1 of Bacillus sp. F9_6S_D1_P_5. Lineage (NCBI taxonomy): Bacteria > Bacillati > Bacillota > Bacilli > Caryophanales > Bacillaceae > Bacillus > Bacillus sp. F9_6S_D1_P_5. The sequence continues at coordinate 91,922 of NZ_JBTREW010000010.1, forward strand.
TGGGGCTTGGCGGAGAGCTTCCGGTTGCTTCTACATTAGTATCAGAGAGCGTTGAAGCGCATGAACGTGGCAAAATAGTTGTGCTATTAGAAAGTTTTTGGGCAGGTGGATGGCTAATTGCAGCTCTTATCTCGTATTTTGTTATTCCGAAATATGGTTGGGAAGTTGCGATGATATTGAGTGCGGTTCCGGCACTATATGCTTTATATTTAAGATGGAATTTACCGGATTCTCCCAGATTCCAAAAGGTTGAAAAAAGACCGTCCGTTATCGAAAATATAAAATCAGTTTGGTCTGGGGAATACCGTAAGGCAACAATTATGTTATGGATTCTATGGTTTTCTGTTGTCTTTTCCTATTATGGAATGTTCCTTTGGTTACCTAGTGTAATGGTATTAAAAGGGTTTAGTTTAATAAAAAGTTTCCAATACGTACTTATTATGACGTTAGCTCAATTGCCAGGGTATTTCACAGCTGCTTGGTTTATTGAACGTCTTGGTCGGAAGTTTGTTTTAGTTGCGTATTTAATCGGTACAGCGTGTAGTGCTTACTTGTTTGGAGTGACAGAGTCATTAACGGTATTAATTGTAGCAGGTATGTTACTATCCTTCTTTAATTTAGGTGCTTGGGGTGCATTATACGCCTATACACCTGAACAGTATCCGACAGTTATTCGTGGTACAGGTGCAGGGATGGCAGCAGCATTTGGTCGTATTGGTGGTATTCTTGGGCCGCTATTAGTAGGATATTTAGTTGCTTCACAGGCTTCACTATCACTAATATTTACGATTTTCTGTGGATCAATTTTAATTGGTGTATTTGCTGTAATTCTACTTGGACAAGAAACGAAACAACGAGAATTAGTATAAGGTAAAACTTGAATCAGTGAGGGATTTATTCCCGCACTGATTATGGGTTCTTACTAATAGCGGAATAAAAGGAAAGGGGAAACCGTGAAGGTTTCCTTTTTTCTGTTTTTTTAGATAAATAATGGTATAGTAAGAAAAAGGGAATGTTCCTTATAAAAGCGAATGTATACAACAGGACATACGGACAAAAGAATTAGGTGGTTGAAGAAATGAAAATTTTACTAATCATGGAAGAAGCAGAAGAGCGAAGAAGTTTAGCTGAAAAATTTACTGGAAATATAAGGAATGTAGAATGTTTTGAAGCAAACACAGGAACAGAATCATTATTTATCATGAAAAAGCATACACCGGATTTTGTTTTTTTAAATTCGAAATTACTAGATGGAACAGGTTTTGAATATGCAAGTTTATTACGTGAAGTAAATTTTTATACGAAATTTATTTTTATGGGTGAAGATATCGAAGAGTCCATTACGGCATTTCGTTTTCAAGCATATTATTATTTACTACGCCCGTTTCGCGAAGAAGATTTGCAATTCCTTTTATATAGAATGAGTAAAGAGCAAGGCGAGAAAGCAAAGAGTTATTTACGAAAACTACCGATAGAAGGTCAAGAGGGGATTCGGTATATTTTCCCTGAAGATATTGTATATGTAAGCAAAAATAAGGAAAACAAAACGGTTTCAATTTATACAACAAATAATCAGTATATTTCAACATATACACTTCAGGAGCTGGAAAATAAGCTGAATGCATATGATTTTTTACGTGTGCATAAAAGCTATTTAATTAATATGTCATATGTACAAGAACTAAAACCTTATTATAATGGCACATATAATTTGTATTTAGATAAATATGATGAGCAACCAATTCCAGTTAGTCGTAATTATGTGAAAAAACTCCGAAATAAAATTGAATTGTAGCAGATAATGCGAAAATTTTAACATGATAAACTAAAAATCCTTCATGATAGGGAGGATTCAAATTAAATATTCAGAAAATTTAGTACAATCCCACTAAGAAATAGTATTGGGGGGATTGTATGTGAAAACATTGAAGTCGATTTTACTTTGGGGAGTTATTGCAGCAGTAGGAGCAGGTGCTTTTGGTGTAATAGCTTTATCACAAGGTGAAACTATTAATGCAGTGTGGCTCTTAGTAGCTGCGGTATGTGTGTATGCAGTTGCTTATCGCTTTTATAGTAGATTTATAGCGAGAAAGGTATTCGGTTTAGATAATAATCGGCAAACGCCAGCCCATACATTAAATGATGGAAAAGATTATGTTCCGACAAATAAGTGGGTATTATTTGGACACCATTTTGCAGCAATTGCTGGGGCGGGGCCTTTAGTAGGGCCGATTTTGGCGGCACAAATGGGATATTTACCAGGAACAATATGGATTATTGTTGGTGTAGTTGTCGCTGGAGCTGTGCAAGATTTTGTAATTTTATTTGCTTCGATGAGACGAAATGGTAAATCTTTAGGAGAAATGATTAAAGATGAAATCGGTCCTGTTACAGGGCTTATTGCAATGATAGGTATTTTAGGTATTATGATTATTTTATTAGCGGTATTAGCATTAGTAGTAGTAAAGGCGCTTGTCGGAAGCCCTTGGGGAATGTTTACAATAGCAGCGACAATTCCTATCGCTATTTTAATGGGAGTGTATATGCGCTACATCAGGCCTGGACGGGTTGGTGAAGGATCAGCAATCGGAATTATTCTACTTATATTGTCTCTTATCGGAGGACAGTATGTAGCAGAACATCCAACGCTTGCAAGTATGTTCACATTTAGTGGTGAAACGATTGCTATTATGCTTATTGTATATGGATTTATCGCATCAGCATTGCCGGTTTGGATGCTTTTAGCACCGCGTGACTATTTAAGCACATTTTTAAAAGTCGGAACAATTGTAGGGTTAGCGATCGGTATTTTAATTGTAGCGCCAGATTTACAAATGCCAGCAGTTTCGAAATTTATCGATGGAACTGGTCCAGTATTCTCCGGAAACTTATTCCCGTTCTTATTTATTACAATTGCTTGTGGTGCGGTGTCTGGATTCCATGCTCTCGTTTCATCAGGTACGACGCCAAAAATGATTGAACAAGAGGGGCACGCGCAGCCAATTGGTTATGGAGCAATGTTAATGGAATCATTTGTAGCGGCAATGGCGATGATTGCAGCTTGTGTATTAACACCAGGCACTTATTTTGCAATTAATAGTCCCGCAGCACTTATCGGTACGGATGTCTCGCAGGCAGCTCAAGTTATTTCTTCATGGGGATTTGCTATTACACCAAATGAACTAAAAGATCTCGCTATAAACGTCGGTGAGCAAACGATTTTATCACGTACAGGTGGTGCGCCAACGTTAGCGATAGGTATGGCATATATTTTCTCGCAAGTAATAGGTGGAACGGCCATGATGGCATTTTGGTATCATTTTGCAATCCTCTTTGAAGCACTATTCATTTTAACAACAATTGATGCTGGAACGCGTGTAGGTCGATTTATGATTCAAGATATTTTAGGGCATGTATATAAGCCATTTGGAAAAACGGATTCTACATTAGCAAATGTAATAGCTACAACGTTATGCGTATTAGGATGGGGGTATTTCTTATACCAAGGGGTAGTTGATCCGCTTGGTGGAATTAATACATTATGGCCACTTTTCGGTATTGCAAACCAAATGTTAGCAGGTATTGCCTTATTACTTGGAACGACAATTTTGTTCAAAATGGGGAAAAAGGCATATGTTTGGGTGACGCTTATTCCGACTGTCGGATTGCTTATTGTAACGATGACGGCGGGTTATCAAAAGCTATTTCATGAAAATCCTAAAATAGGATTTCTATCTCATGCAAAGGTATTTCAGGGGGCATTAGATGAGGGAAAAGTGTTAGCACCAGCTAAAAATGTCGCTCAAATGAAACAAATTATTTTTAATGATTATATTGATGCAGCGCTTTGCGGGATTTTTATGATCGTTGTAATTGCTGTATTAATTTCTGCAATTCGAATTTGGATTCAAGTGTTAAGAAATAAGCCGATGCCGCTAAAAGAGGCACCATATATACCTAGAGATGAAAGTGAGTCGAGGAACTATGCTTAAAAAATTGCGGCAAGTATGGGGACAAAGAAAACACTTTATTAGTTTGCTCGTTGGGGTACCAAGCTATGAAACATATGTAGAGCATATGAAAAAGCATCATCCAGAAGAAGCAGTTGTATGTCAAAAACAGTTTTTTGCAGAAGCGCAAGAAGCTAGATTTAATGCAAAGGGTGGAAAGATATCACGTTGTTGTTAATGAAAAGGGCGAATTTTCGTCCTTTTTTATTTTTGCTGTTTCACGTGGAACAGCAAAAATAAATAAAAAGCTTTGGGAATTATAGGTATCTCGTATACAATAAAATAAGGAAAGGGATAGATAGAAAAGTAGGGAGATTATTTTATGTTAAGGGACTTATTTGTAAATACAACAATTATTCTTTCCTTTATTTTTGTTGGAGGTCAGATTTTAAGAGATAAACCTTTAAAAGAAGAGTTCTCTTTGTGGCAGAAATGTGTAGTAGGTATTCTTACTGGAATATTAAGTGTACTGTTGATGTATTTTGGTGTACATATTGAAAATATTATGTTGGATCTACGTTATTTAGCGGTTATTTTGGCAATTATAATCGGAGGTCCAATAGCTAGTAGTATAACAGTTATTATTATTTTGATTACCCGTTTATTTTTAACCGAGTATTCTTTAGCTTCTGAATTGGCTTGTTATACGATTGTATTGATAGGTGCTGGGATTACTTTCATTTGGCAGATGAAATCTTCTATATTTACAAGATGGATCTTGTTTAATGTATATAGTTTATTTATTTTAGTAGTGCCACTTTCTATTTTATTTAAGGATATGTCTATAGTAGCATTATATGTAGTTTGTAGTAGTGTTGCAGCATATATCACATTTATAAGCGCAAATTATGTATTGCAATCCAATGAGTTATTTCAAACGATGAAGCAATATGCAACGATAGATGCACTGACAGGTTTAGGGAACGTAAGACAGTTTGATTTAGAGATGAATCGTCATATTGGTAATAAGCGTATGGAAAATGATTCACTTTGTTTACTACTTATAGATATTGATCACTTTAAGTGTGTAAATGATACGTACGGGCATCCTGCGGGAGACGAAGTGTTAAAACAAATAGGGTATATTTTAAGAGAAATTTCAACGTTTCCAGATTTGGCTTTTCGAAAGGGTGGAGAAGAGTTCGCGCTCTTGATACCGAAAAAGGGATTAGCTTATGGAATGCATATGGGAGAACAAGTACGTACAGCTGTTGAAAACCATTCATTCCAATTGTTAAATGGAAAAAACATAAAAATTACAGTTTCAGTAGGTATTTCAGTATATGAAGAATCACCAGAGCAATTTATTCAAGCTGCTGATGATGCATTATATTACTCCAAAAGAAATGGTAGAAATCAGGTTAGTTCTGCATCTTAAAGATAGGATGACCAGAAGAATTTATAAAAAAACACCCACAGAAGGAATACACACTCTGTGGGTGTTTTCATTTATATATTAGACAAGTTCTTTTGATGCAACGAATTTACGATATGCACCGTGATGTGTTGGGCCTACGTATTCGTTGATCTTGAATGAATAACGGATAGCAGCTGTGATAAATTCTTTAGCAGTTTTTACTGCTTCTTTCACAGGTTTTCCTTTTGCAAGTTCTGCTGTAATTGCAGCAGAATATGTACAACCTGCGCCGTGTGTATTTGTCGTATCGATTTTTTCTGATTCTAGAAGATCAAAAGTTTCTCCATCATATAGAACGTCGATAGCAGTTTCTGTACCAAGCTTGCTACCGCCTTTAATTAGGACGTATTTCGCACCTAAAGCGTGGATTTTTTTCGCTGCTTCTTTCATGTCTTCAAGAGAATTAATTTTTACGCCACTTAATTGGTAAGCTTCAAATAAGTTTGGTGTTACAACTAATGCCTTTGGAACAAGAACGTCACGTAAGCAATCATTTGTTTCAGGATGTAATGCCTCATCAGCACCTTTACATACCATAACAGGATCAACTACTACATTTTTGAAATTATGTTTTTCGATTGTTTCTGCAACCATTTCAATAATTTCTACTGATCCGAGCATACCTGTTTTTAAAGCATCTACTCCAACACCTTCAATTGTCGTTTCTAATTGTGGTTTTAATGTAGAAGCTGGGATTGGGAATACGTTATGTGCCCAACCGTTATGTGGATCCATCGTTACGATTGTCGTAAGAGATGTCATTCCGTATACACCAAGTTCTTGGAATGTTTTTAAATCTGCTTGTATACCAGCACCGCCACTTGTGTCAGAACCAGCGATAGTAAGTGCTTTATTTAATGTCATTATGAAAGCCCCCTCAGGTGATATAATGAAAACTATGTTTTCACCATTATATCAATGTTACGAATAAGTACAAAGTGAAAAGTAGATGATTTATGTTAGAGGCTATGTAAAATCTTGTATGTAGGAGACGAATTATGTTTCAAGAGAATCGTACAAATGAATTAGTTATATTAAAAGAAATTGCAGAAACACTAAATACATCAAATGATACGTACCATGTACTGCAAGCGGTACTAGAAAAATTGCTTAGTGTAACGGGTCTAACGACGGGTTGGATTTTTCTTGCGGATGAAAATGGGAGATATACGAAATTAATCGATTACCAGTTACCAGAGGCACTTACATATGAAAACAAACGCCCGATGTGTGAAGGTGAGTGTTGGTGTTTACGTGGCTTTGTGGATGGAAAATTAGAGCGAGCGGTTAATATTATTGAATGTAAAAGAATTAATAATGCGATTGAATATAATTGGGGAGATACAGAAGGGATCCTTCATCATGCTACGGTTCCTGTAAAGGCTGGAGGAGAAAAATTTGGTGTTTTAAATGTAGCAAGCCCAGGTAAAACGCATTTTTCAGAAGAAGAATTAGTATTGCTCCAATCAGTTGCTTTCCAAATTGGGACGGCCTTAAAGCGAACAAAATTATATGAAAATGAAAAGCGACGAGCACATTATTATGTGAAATTGGAGCGGTTTATTCAAGCATTAAAAACGATTCATAAGTTTAATGTATTACCTGAAAAAGTGGTAAATCACGTAGGTGAAGTATTTCAGTGGAATCAAGTGGCATTTTTTATTAGGGAAGAAATAGAATTATCTTTGCGAGCTTCTTATGGTCATGGAGAGTTACAAGAGGGTGTAAAAGAAGCGGCAAAGAAGGCGTTAGAACAAGATGAGCCAGTTCTAGTAAAACATCTAAATGGAGCTGTTATTGCTACGCCAATACATATTCAAAATCATATGTTTGGTGTTCTATGTGTTAGTTTAAATAATGGAGAATTTGATGTTAATACAATAGATGTGATTCAAGCATTATCGAACCACGTTTCCTTAATAATAGAGAATTTAAGGTTAAACGAACAGCGCCGTGAACTCGTACGAATGGAAGAAAGAAACCGATTAGCGAGGGATTTACATGATTCTGTTTCGCAAAAATTATTTTCATTAACCTTTATGACAAAAGGTGCTGAAGCTGTTTTAAAAGGTCAAAATGAAAAGGTAGATCAATCTTTGCATGAGATGCGTGAACTAGCGCAAGGAGCTTTAAAGGAAATGAGAACATTAATTTGGCAGCTTCGTCCGGCAGGATTAGAAAAAGGCTTATTACCAGCTTTAAAGCAGTACGGTGAAAACTTGGGACTGAAAATTAGGGAACAAGTTACAGGCGTTCGTGATTTGCCGCGCGTAGTAGAGGAAGCGCTATGGCGAATTGGACAAGAAGCTTTAAATAACGTAAGTAAACACGCGAATGTTAGAGAAGCGACGATTTATTTCAAAGTGACGGAGAAGAATGTATCATTAGAAATAGTCGATCAAGGAAACGGTTTTGTAGAAAAGAATATAAAAGAGAAGAAATCACTTGGCATGACTACGATGCGCGAAAGAGTAGAATTAATTGGTGGAACAATTAAAATTGTAAGTGACAAGAAAAAAACAAGTGTAAAAATAAACGTACCATTATGATGTGAAAATGAGGGAAGTTCGTGAAAATAAAAGTATTGTTAGTTGATGATCATACAGTTGTTTTAAAAGGATTAGCATTTTTCTTAAGTACACAGGAAGATTTAGAGCTAGTTGGAGAAGCAAGTAATGGGAAAGAGGCATTAGTGAAAGTAGGGGAGACACATCCTGATGTTGTACTAATGGATTTATATATGCCCGAAATGGATGGTGTTGAGGCGACAGGGTGTATTAAAAAAGAATATCCGGATGTGAAAGTAATTGTATTAACTAGCTTTTCTGATCAGGCACATGTTTTACCAGCATTAAGGGCAGGAGCAAGCGGCTATATTTTAAAAGACGTAGAACCGGATCAACTTGTTGAAGCGATTCGAAGCGCATATAAAGGTAATATTCAATTACATCCTGATATAGCAAATGCTCTTCTTTCTCAAACATTACCTGTAGAAGAAAAGGAGGAAGAACCTTCTATTCAAGTGGATGTGCTAACGGCGAGAGAAAATGAAGTGTTGCAGCTATTAGCGAAAGGGATGAGTAATAAAGAAATCGCTTCTGTTTTAGTTATTACAGAAAAAACGGTAAAAGCTCATGTAAGTAGTATTTTAAGTAAGTTGAATTTATCTGATCGCACGCAAGCGGCATTATATGCAGTGAAAAATGGAATTGTATAAGACAAAAGTCGTAAGACCTAGTTCGCCTTTAGAAGGTGGACTTTTTTTATGGAAAAATACGTCTATGTGAGGACGAAATTGTCTTGATATAAAGATAAAATATGTTTGTAAGCAACAAAACAACGATTACAAGGGATACCTTTTTGAAAAGCATATAACAACATAAGAGTGAGTATTAGGAGGAAAAATAATGGCAACAGTTTTATTTGTAAAAGCAAACAACCGCCCAGCGGAACAAGCAGTTAGTGTGAAATTATACGAGGCATTTTTAGCAAACTATAAAGAAGCACATCCAAATGATACAGTAGTAGAACTTGATTTATATAAAGAAGAATTACCATATGTAGGCGTAGATATGATTAATGGTACATTCAAAGCAGGTAAAGGATTTGATTTAACGGAAGAGGAAGCAAAAGCAGTAGCGGTTGCTGATAAGTATTTAAATCAATTCTTAGAAGCTGATAAAGTCGTTTTCGGTTTCCCATTATGGAACTTAACGATTCCAGCAGTATTGCACACATATATTGATTATTTAAACCGAGCTGGTAAAACGTTTAAATATACGCCAGAAGGTCCAGTTGGTTTAATTGGAGATAAGAAGATTGCATTATTAAACGCGCGCGGCGGCGTATATTCTGAAGGTCCAGCAGCAGAAGTAGAAATGGCTGTTAAATATGTAGCAAGCATGATGGGCTTCTTCGGCGCAACGAATATGGAAACAGTAGTTATTGAAGGACATAACCAGTTCCCAGATAAAGCAGAAGAAATCATTACAGCTGGTCTTGAAGAAGCAGCTAAAGTAGCAAGTAAATTTTAATTGAAAATAGAATCGTCACTCGAAAAAAGTAGCATTAACAGATAAACGTTAATGCTACTTTTTTTATACTTTAAGTTCGTCAGCCAGTTTTTCTAATTGAATCCGGTCGTGTATGTAATAGGTTCTGCCGTCTTTTTTTAAATAATTTTGTTGGCAAAACTGGTTTAATACATATAAAAGATGACGGTAGCTAACATTTAAGTATTCCGAAGCCTCGGTATGTTTTTCTGTATAACTGTTATTTTGTTCTGTTAATAGAATAAATGCCGCTAACCGGTTTTCGAACGGATAACTATTATTTTTGGCGTAACTTTCTGTTCGGGTAATTGTTTTTTCGCCGATAAATTTGCATAGTTTCTGTAGAAAGGTAGCATCTTGCAACAAAAGATGCTGACAATCTTTAAGAGGAAGCGCTAAGCATATACAATCTTCGATTACTTCTACCGTTTTTGTAACAGATTCCACCCCAATTAACCCTAATTCTCCAATGAACGAAGGTGCTTGAATAAAGTTAATTAAGGAGACCCTCCCGTTCTTGTGACTCATATATATTTTCGCCTTCCCGGAAATTAAGTAATAAAGATAAGGAACGTCAACTCCTTCACTACATATCCTTTCTTTCTTCTGAAAGGAATGTAGTTCAGCATACGGTAAGACATTAAAAGAAAAAAGAGTATGGAAGTTGGAAGTTTGCATGTAATGAGAGATTTCTTCGCTATGTTTGCTAACTTTCATGTTTTCACCTCATGTTTAGTATGAGATATCTCCTATTATGTTTACAAGAAGGAATGATACGATTTACGTAAATTTATTTTTGTAGAAAAGAGAGTGTGAAGGGCTTATGAAAAAATATAAAACATTGTTATTTGATGTAGATGATACATTGTTAGATTTTCAAAAGGCTGAGAAAGTGGCGTTACGTATGCTGTTTGAAGAGAGAGGGATTCCTCTAACTAGAGAGGTTGAGGCGCAATATAAAAAAATTAATAAAAGTCTTTGGGATGCTTTTGAAGAAGGGGAAATAAATCGTGATGAAGTCGTAAATACACGTTTTTCGATTTTGTTGAAAGAATACGGGGAAGAGGTAAATGGAATATTATTTGAAAATAATTATCGTAGCTACTTAGAAGAAGGAAATCAGCTCATGCAAGGTGCATTTGAATTTATAAGTCAAATTCAAAGTGAGTATGATTTATATATAGTGACAAACGGTATTTCTAAGACGCAAGATAAACGTTTACGTAATGCAGGATTACATCCCTTGTTTCAAGGTGTTTTCGTTTCTGAAGATACAGGATTCCAAAAGCCGATGAAAGAGTATTTTGATTATGTTTTTGAACGAATTCCTAATTTTGCTCCTGAAGAGGGGCTCATTATTGGAGATTCGTTAAGTGCTGATATTAAAGGTGGATATATAGCGGGAATTGATACTTGTTGGTTTAATCCAGAAAAGAAATTAAATGATAGCGAAATTGTGCCGACATATGAAGTGCAAAATTTTGAAGAGTTATACGCATTATTGAAGCAACGTGTGTAATGAAAAATAGGCAGTGGAACTTTTGTCCCTACTGCCTATTTTATTCGTTTATAGCTTCGTTGTTTTTAGGAAGTGGAAATGCATTACCAATCGCTGCCGCTCCAAGCATCGGTAATAGTAAATTGAGCGGGAAAAACATGAGTAATAGTAATGTTATAGCAATTGGTTTTCTTAATGCATAGCTTGAAATTGCTGTCGTGACGATGGCTACCGAAGCGATTGGATCTATCGGGATAATGGAAGCTATAGCATATCCGATACTAGATCCAGCAAATATGATTGGGAAAATATGTCCGCCGCGCCAACCTGTATTTAAACAAACGGCAGTAATACATAATTTTAAAATCCCTGAAAGAAGTAGTACCCAGAAGGATAAATGGCTCCATTCCACGACTAAATCTTTCAATTGATGTTCTCCTGAGAATAACGTGTAAGGGAGAAAAGTTCCTGTAATTCCTAATAAAATACCACCGATAATACCAAGTGATAGTTTGTATTCTTTTAAGGGATGTATTAATTTCTCTAATGTGAACTCTAATTTGAAATAAAAGAATCCAACTATAGCGCCAATACTAGCAAGTGGGAGAAAGGCAATCCATTCATTAAGAGAAAGAGAACCTTCTCCGAAATCAACGATAAAGGATCCGCGATTATCGAATTTACTAAGTAATAAATAAACGGAAAAACCAGCGAAAGTAGTAGCTAAATATACAATTGCTTTTTTCCCTTTAGAAAATTCGTTAATTTGCTCACCCTCATTTTCATTTGGAGCTAAATAACCGAATAATGGCGCGTTAAAAATTACACTTAAAGTAGCACCAATTCCAACCTCTGTTAGTTCATTCATCCCCTTTAAGGCGAATGTAAAGCGATCCCCTACCCATGTACAAAGTCCACCAATAATGCCAACAAGTGCTGCCTCGGGACCTAAACTAGCTCCAAAGATTAAAACGATAATCGCAGTTAAAGTAGCTTTATGTACAAAGCGGTATTCAATTCTACCTGTTTTTTTATATTCACCCATCACTTCTGGCATAAGACGTGGATATGTACCGAAATACTTTTGAGTTAAACCAACGAGAATACCACCGATAGTTGTTACGCAAACAGTGTAGTAAGGGGGAGAAGCGAAAATAGTAGGTAAGTACTCCCAAATAAAGTGAATGCCGATATTTATTGTAACTAAAAATAACCAGACTGTTGCTCCTACTATAGAGCCTAAAAGAATGCCGTATAGGACGAGTATATAGTGCATGTTCTTTGTGTTTGTCATGTTATACCTCCGTTATGTAAGTTCTAATGTCGAAAGGATTAAATATGCTACTGTGAAATGAATATGTATAGTATCTTTTTGAGAGGTTGGCTTATTCAATATATTGAGGTCTCGTGAGAATTTGAAATGTATACAGTTAAACTACGTATTTAATTCTATATAGTAATCGGGGGTTTTAAAAGGTCTTTTTCAAATGAATATGGAATATATTTCTTTTGTTATGCATGTCAAATTCTTTGTATTTAATTTAGAACATTCAGAAAAACTGATTGACATTAGGAAATTATTGCTATAAAATCAACGGTAATTGCATAGTCTTATCAAGAAAAGGTGGAGGGACAGGCCCGATGAAACCTTGGCAACAGCCGTATAACGGAATTGTGCCAAATCCTGCAGGTAATAAATCCTGAAAGATAAGAAAGAGCCTTTAGAGCGTGTTTTCAAACTGCTCCTTTCTTGTTTTCAGGAAAGGAGCAGTTTTTTATTTTGTATAAAAGAAAGGAGAATGAGAGATGGGAGAATCATGGGGAAAAGGAACAATTTGTGTGCAAGGTGGCTATACACCAAAGAATGGTGAACCGCGTGTTTTGCCACTTTATCAAAGTACAACGTATAAATACGATACTTCGGATGATTTAGCAGCCTTATTTAACTTAGAGGCGGAAGGATATATATATACGCGCATTGGAAACCCTACTTTAGCTGCATTTGAGCAAAAGCTAGCGGATTTAGAGGGCGGTGTAGGAGCTGTTGCAACGGCTTCCGGGCAGGCTGCTATTATGCTTGCTGTTTTAAATATTTGTAGTAGCGGAGACCACTTGCTTTGTTCTTCCACAGTTTATGGCGGGACGTTTAATTTATTTGGAGTGAGTTTGCGTAAGCTTGGTATCGATGTTACGTTCTTTAATCCAAATTTAACTGCTGATGAAATTGTGGCCCTTGCTAATGATAAGACGAAACTCGTTTATGCAGAATCGCTAGGAAATCCGGCGATGAACGTTTTAAACTTCAAAGAGTTTTCAGATGCAGCGAAAGAGTTGGAAGTACCTTTTATCGTGGATAATACATTAGCAACTCCTTATTTATGCCAAGCATTCGAACATGGAGCAAATATTATCGTTCATTCTACGACGAAATATATTGATGGTCATGCAAGTTCGTTAGGTGGCATTGTTATTGACGGAGGGAACTTTGATTGGACAAACGGGAAATATCCTGAACTTGTTGAACCGGATCCAAGTTATCACGGCGTAAGTTACGTTCAAAATTTTGGTGCAGCAGCTTATATTGTGAAGGCACGTGTTCAATTATTAAGAGACTACGGAAACTGTATGAGCCCATTCAATGCGTATATTAGCAATATCGGCTTAGAAACACTGCATTTAAGAATGGAACGTCATAGTGAAAATGCTCTCGCAGTTGCTAAGTGGCTTGCTAACCATGAACGTATTGAATGGGTGAATTATCCGGGATTAGATAGTAATGAAAATTATTCGTTATCACAAAAATATTTGAAAAAAGGTGCTAGTGGAGTTTTAACATTCGGCATTAAGGGAGGATTAGAAGCTGCGAAAGAATTTATCGCAAATGTAAAACTCGCAACTCTCGTAACGCATGTAGCTGATGCACGAACTTGCGTTATACATCCTGCTAGCACAACGCATAGACAATTAAGTGCTGAAGACCAGCGTTTAGCTGGCGTCACATCAGATTTAATTCGTTTATCAGTTGGTATAGAAGATGTTTCTGATATTATTGCAGATTTAGAAGAAGCGCTAGTCGGAGGCAAACAACATGCCGATCATAATTGATAAAGATTTACCAGCTCGCAAAGTGTTGCAGGAGGAAAATATTTTTGTAATGACAAAGGAGCGAGCAGAAACACAAGATATCCGTGCATTGAAAATTGCTATATTAAATTTAATGCCTACAAAGCAAGAAACAGAAGCGCAATTACTTCGTTTAATTGGCAATACACCGTTGCAATTAGATGTTCATTTACTTCATATGGAATCACATTTGTCTCGTAATGTAGCACAGGAACATTTAACGAGCTTCTATAAAACATTCCGTGATATTGAGAATGAGAAATTTGATGGACTTATTATTACAGGAGCACCAGTTGAAACTCTTTCTTTTGAAGAGGTAGATTATTGGGAAGAGCTTAAACGCATTATGGATTATTCAAAAACAAATGTAACATCTACGCTTCATATTTGCTGGGGGGCACAGGCTGGTTTGTATCATCATTATGGCGTTCCAAAGTATCCTCTTAAGGAAAAAATGTTCGGTGTATTTGAACATGAAGTCCGTGAGCAACATGTGAAATTGTTACAAGGATTTGATGAATTGTTTTTCGCCCCGCATTCTCGTCATACAGAAGTACGAGAGAGTGATATTAGAGAGGTGACAGAGTTAACATTATTAGCAAACTCTGAGGAAGCCGGTGTTCATCTTGTTATTGGGCAAGAAGGAAGACAAGTGTTTGCGCTCGGTCATAGTGAATATAGTTGTGATACGTTAAAGCAAGAATACGAACGAGATCGTGACAAAGGGTTAAATATTGATGTGCCGAAAAATTACTTTAAGCATAATAATCCAAATGAGAAACCGCTTGTAAGGTGGAGGAGTCATGGGAATCTATTATTCTCTAATTGGCTGAATTATTACGTGTATCAGGAAACCCCTTATGTATTATAAAAAAACGATTGTGTAACACGTGGCAACGTTTTCTTTGTAATGATTAACCTATATTTTTCCGAATGTTCAAAAAACATTGTTTTTCAGATTTTTTACTCATATAATTTCATCTAAACACAATTTTTGAGGGGTGGACAGTATTATGAAAGAAATTCAAGTTGGTTTATTAGGTCTTGGAACAGTTGGTAGCGGTGTAGTTCGTATCATTACAGATCATCAAGAGCGACTTATACACCAAGTAGGTTGCCCTGTAAAAGTAACGAAAGTACTAGTGCAAAATATTGAAAAAGAGAGAGAAGTAGAGGTACCTTCTACTCTATTAACACAAGATGCAAATGAAATTTTAGATAATCCGAATATTGACGTTGTCATCGAAGTAATGGGTGGCATTGATGATGCGAAAGCATATATTTTGCAAGCTTTACAAAGCGGGAAGCATGTTGTGACTGCCAATAAAGATTTAATGGCGTTACATGGAGCGGAACTGTTAGCGGTAGCAAAAGATAATAAAGCCGATCTGTTTTATGAAGCAAGTGTAGCCGGAGGGATTCCGATTTTACGAAGTATCGTAGAGGGACTTTCTTCAGATCTTATTACGAAAGTAATGGGAATTGTAAATGGAACGACAAATTTTATTTTGACGAAAATGTCAGATGAAGGGAGAGCATATAACGACGTGTTAAAAGAAGCCCAACAACTTGGATTTGCAGAAGCAGATCCAACATCAGATGTAGAAGGTTTAGATGCAGCAAGAAAAATGACGATTTTGGCTACCCTTGGTTTCTCTACAAATGTAGAGCTTGGAGATGTGAAGGTAAAAGGGATTACTTCTATTACAGAAGAAGATATTGAATACAGTAAGAGTTTAGGATACACGATTAAATTAATCGGTCTTGCGAAGCGAGATGGTGAAAAATTAGAGGTTACAGTTGAACCGACACTACTTCCAAATACACATCCTCTTGCGGCCGTACAAAATGAATATAACGCTGTATATGTGTATGGTGAAGCGGTCGGAGAAACGATGTTTTATGGACCAGGTGCAGGAAGTTTACCGACAGCAACAGCTGTTGTTTCCGATTTAGTAGCTGTAATGCAAAATATTAGATTAGGGGTAACAGGAAATAGTGCTGTAGTCCCGCAATATCAAAAAGTATTAAAAGAGCCAGACGAAATTGTTGTGAAGAAATTTTTAAGACTTCATGTGAAAGATGAAATTGGTGTATTTGCAAAAATTACTTCGTTATTCTCTGAGCGTGGTGTTAGCTTTGAAAAGATTATTCAAATGCCACTTGAAGAGAAAGGAAAGGCTGAAATTGTAATTGTAACGCATCGTGCGTCTCTTGCTGATTATGATTATATTCTACATACATTGCAATCGTATGAAGAAATAGATTGTTTGAAAGCAAATTACCGAATTGAAGGGGATGCTAAGTAGCATCTCGTATCATAAAACAGAAAGGGCCTATTAAGCAGCTTGCTCAATAGGCTCTTTTCTATTTAAAATCTTTGTACCAATTTGAATAAATGCTTGAATAATCCAGCCTGTTGTAAAAGATAAGATAATTGTTCCAAAATAGATAGGTCCATCTAATAAAAAGCTTAACGTTAAAAATAAGAACGCTAGCGAAATTTCGGTTCTTCTAAATGTCCATTTCTTTTTCTCAGCAACCGTTAAAACGAAAGCTTCTTGAGGTGCTGCGCAAAGATTTGTAGAGACGTAAAGACCAATACCGGCTCCAACGAATAGATTTCCGCAAATAAGTGTTATATATTTTGGAAGAGAACGGATAGCGTCCATAATAGTTGTAATGGAACCAATCCAATCAACAAAAAGAGAAATAAGAACCATCGTTACAATTGTACCAATCGTTATTTGTTTTTTATTCCAAAAGAGTACGATAAGGGTAAACGCAAAGTTAATCATGAAAATCCAAAAACCGATACTAATCCCGAAATTTTGATATAGTGCAATAAAGAAGGAATCATAAGGGCTAAGTCCAAAGGAAGTAATTGTCGTCATCATATTAATGCCGATGGCGAGAATGAGTAGACCGCCAATGAAAAATATATATTCTAATTTGAGTCGAAGCATAGTTGTATATCCTTTCAAAAAGTATTTGCTAGGAAAGGATATATTGTGGAAAGCTTACCAGGTCAAGGGAGAATTTTTTGCAGGGAAGGGGAAAATGAGATGACGAATATAAGGAAGATTGCTGAGCTTGCTGGGGTATCTGTTTCAACTGTTTCACGTGTACTAAATAATCATCCATATGTGAATGAACAGAAACGAAAAGAAATTTTAGCAATTATAGAAGAATTAAATTATACGCAAAATGTGAATGCAATTCATTTAGTGAAAGGAAAAACGAATGTAATTGGCGTGTTATTACCGCACGTAAATGATCAATATTATAGCGCTATTATCGAGGGAATATCAAAGGAAACAGCAAAGAATAATTATAATATGATGCTTTGTCAGACGAATTATAGTGAGGAAAAGGAATTAGAAATTTTGAATATGTTAAAAATGAAAAAACTTGATGGGGTTATTATATGTTCGCGGACAAATAGTAAGGAAAAGCTTGAAGAATATACGAAATTCGGCCCTATTGTTATGTGCGAAGAAATTGACTCGAATTTCATTTCGAGTGTGCATATTGATTACTATAAAGTGTTTTCGCGCGGAATGAAAAGCTTAATAGATGCGGGCCACACAAGTATTGGGTATTGCATTGGAAGAAGTAATAGCATTAATAGTCAGAGAAGAAAACAAGCATATGAAGATTCACTTCAACAGATTGCTGTAACACCGATAGGGGCTTGGAAGTTTAAAGGCTGTTTTACAGTGGAAGATGGGCGTAATGTAATTAGGGAATGGACCCGTATGTCAGTAAAACCAACAGCGTTTCTTGTATCTTGCAACCATATTGCCGCGGGGATGGTAACGGAAGCGAAAAAACAAGGCATTCGTATTCCGGAAGATATTACGATTATCGGTTGTGATGATCAAGATGTGGCAGATATTTTAGGCATTACGACGATTTCGTATTGTAGTAAAAATGTTGGTGTGAAGGCATTTGAATTATTATATGAAAAGATTAATGATGAGCAAATAGATGTAAAGCACGTAGAGTTATTACCAGAACTAGTACATAGAGAAACAACATAATAGATAAGGTGTGAAAATCGCTTTTCAAAATGGCGTTTGGTATAATTATGGACAATCTATGAGGGCTAAAAGGGGTTTTGATATGAGATCAAAAGTAGTAAAAATAATTCTACTCATTACAATTGCATCTTTCTGTTTATTTGCATATGGCTTTGTTTCAGGTGTAAATGATGTATTAAATCCAGAAGCTTCAAATTTAATTAAAAAGACCGATGTAGTGGCAAAAGAGAAAAAGAAAACGGGAACGTTACAAATCGTTAGTTTAGGTGATTCATTAACACGCGGTGTTGGTGATAAAGAAGGAATTGGCTATATTGGACGGATGAAAGAAGATTTACAAAAAGATTATAAGCAAAAGGTTGCTTTAACGAATTTAGCTGTTAGTGGAGCGAAAATGCCTGACTTATTAAAACAAATGGAGAGTAGTGGCGCTCAATATTCAATTAAGCAAGCGGATGTAATCGTTTTAACGATTGGAGGAAATGATTTATTTCCAGGGTGGGAATCGCTTGGAAAGATAGATTTAGAAACATATCGTCCTGATACGGAAACATTCCAGAATGAAGCGAAGAAAATTATAGAAGAAATTCGTAAGTTAAATACAGATAGCCCTATTTTTTGGCTAGGTTTATATAATCCTTTTGAAGATGTAGAAGATTTAAAAGGGTCTTCAAACATCGTTGTAGACTGGAATGCATCTTTAGAAAAATTAGCAGTAAATGATAAAAACGTGTATATTACACCGACATTTGATTTATTCCAAAACCGCGGGAAAGATTTATTATACTCCGACCATTTCCATCCAAATGAAGTAGGATATACATATATGGCGGATCGATTAGTTCAAAATGTTGCAAGTAAATTAAAACTAGAACAAGGAGGGGTAAAATGACGACGATACTTTCCGTACGAGACGTGAAGAAGGTAATTGGAAAGAAGACAATTGTAGAGAATATTTCCTTTGATGTAAAACAAGGAGAAGTGTTTGGCTTCCTAGGACCGAATGGCGCCGGAAAAACGACTACCATTCGAATGTTAGTTGGATTGATTAAAGAAACAGAAGGTACGATTTCTATCGGCGGTTATTCTATTAAGGAAAATTTCAGAGAAGCGATGCGTCAAATTGGGAGTATCGTTGAAAACCCAGAACTGTACACATATTTAACGGGATGGGAAAATTTAAAACAATTTGCCCGTATGTTAGGCGGTATATCAGATGAACGTATTATCGAAATTGCTCAAATGGTTCATTTGGATGAAAGAATTCACGATAAGGTAAAAACATACTCACTCGGTATGAAACAGCGTCTTGGCATTGCGCAAGCGCTTCTTGGAAATCCAAAATTGCTCATATTAGATGAGCCAACAAACGGTTTAGACCCAGCTGGAATTAGAGAACTTAGGGAATTTATACATAAGCTTGTGAAAGAGGAAAATATGAGTGTGTTTATTTCTAGTCATTTGCTAAGCGAAGTACAAATGATATGCGATCGTGTGGCGATTATTCATAAAGGAAAAATGATAACAGTTGCGAAGGTTGAAGAGTTAATTAAAACAGCAAGTGATCGCGTAGAATGGATTGTTACACCGATTTCTAAGGCAAAGGATATGTTAGAAGATGCTGAAGAAGTAAGAGAAGTGAGTATAGAAGGTGATCGACTACTATGCCGCATGAATATCGCATCTATAAGTAGTTGGAATAAACATTTTGTAGAAAACGAGATAGATGTACATAGTGTTAAGGAGCTTGTATTTACGCTAGAAGATTTATTTATTGAACTCACAAGGGGTGAGCAGCATGCGTGAATTTGCGAATCTAGTTTTAAATGAATCGGAGAAAATTTATCGTAAGAAGCGTATTTTTGTTGTCATGCTTATTTTAGCAATCTTGATCCCACTTTTCGTGTATGCGCAGTATCGTGAAATAGAAACGACACAAAAAAGACTCGGTACAACGGATTGGAAAGTTTCACTGCAACAACAAATTGTTGATTCTCAAAACCGCTTGAACAACTCTAGATTACCAGAAGAATGGCGCGATTGGTTAAAGGTAAGAGTGGAGCAACAACAATATTATTTAGATCATGATATTAATCCGATGGCACCGGGCGCACCAACCTTTGTAAGGGCGTTTATTGAGCAAGGAATTACATTGTTTATTCCGCTTCTCGTAATGATTGTCGCTATTGATATTGTTTCAGGAGAACGAAGTGATGGAACGATGAAGATGTTACTTACTCGGCCAATTCGGCGCTGGAAAATACTCCTTAGTAAATACGTGACGATGTTATTTTTCATTTCACTCATACTGCTCCTTGTCGGTCTGTTTGCTTACGTATTATCAGGCCTTGTATTTGGATACTCGGGCTGGAATTTACCTGTTTTAACAGGGTTTGTTATCGATAAGGAAACGTTAAATACGAATTTTGTACATCTTATTCCGCAATGGCAATACGTATTAATGGCGTATGGACTAGCTTGGTTTGTTGCTATCGTTGTCGGAACTATATCATTTATGGTTTCTGTTTTAATTCGAAACACACCAGCTGGTATGGGCGTTATGTTAGCCGCATTAATCGCAGGTGGTATTTTGAGCTCATTCGCAACATCTTGGGAAGGTGCGAAATATATTTTTAGTGTGAATTTATCATTAACAGATTATCTATCAGGAAAATTACCTGCATTACAAGGTTTATCGATGGGGTTTTCTTTAATGAATTTAACTGTATGGGCCGTTGTATCCCTTATTATTTCGTTTGTAGTATTTACAAAGCAGGATATGGTGAATTAATTGGACGGGAAGTGAAAGCATGAAAAATGTTTTAACAAATGATTGGGGGCCATTATTGGCACCGGAATTTGAGAAAGAATACTATCTTACTTTAGCTGATTTTTTGAGAGAAGAGTACAGCACACATGTTGTTTATCCAAAAGTAGAAGATATTTTTAACGCTCTAGAATATACAAGTTATGAAAAGACAAAGGTCGTTATTTTAGGACAAGATCCATATCACGGGCCGGATCAAGCACATGGTTTAAGCTTTTCAGTACAACCTGGTATTAAAACACCGCCGTCCTTGCTAAATATGTATAAAGAACTTCGAGATGAATATGGCTATGAAATCCCGAATAACGGTTATTTAGTAAAGTGGGCAGAGCAAGGAGTTTTATTATTAAATACTGTACTAACAGTTCGACAAAGTGAAGCGAATTCTCATAAAGGGAAAGGATGGGAGCATTTCACAGATCGCGTAATTGAGCTATTAAATGAACGTGAAAAGCCAGTTATTTTCATATTGTGGGGACGTCATGCACAGGCGAAGAAAAAGTTAATTACGAATACGAAGCATCATATTATCGAATCTGTACACCCAAGCCCATTATCAGCAAGACGTGGTTTCTTTGGGAGTAAACCATATTCTAAAGTAAATATGATTTTAGCTAATATGGGTGAGAGAGAAATTGATTGGGAAATTCCAAACCTATAAATAGAAAAGGTAGTTAACAGTCGTTAACTACCTTTTTATTATTGTTGTTCGTTCTTTAATTTTGCATCTAGTACAAACGTACCAAATGGGATAACTGATGAAACAAATGCCCCAAGTGCCCATGCAATTGATTTGCGGTGTACGATTGTTACTTGAATTACTGCAAAGATGAATAGAATAAATAAAACACCATGAGCCATACCTGTAATTTTAACGGCTGTTGCAAATCCTGCAAAATATTTTAATGGCATTGCTACAAATAATAGTAGTAGGAAAGAAATCCCCTCAACAAGTCCAATTGCTCTTAATCGTCCGATTGGTGTAGATAACATGAAGTAGCCTCCTTTAATGTATGCTTGTATATAGTAAATTTGTATTCTTTTTCAAAATAAAATAGTCTATTTTGTTTCATTATATACAAAAAGAAAGTTTACACTACGAGAATAGTGCAAAGTTCAAAATATAGTCACAAAAGCATAGTAATTTAAATAAAAACCTATTTGAAGTATTTGACTTCAAATAGGTTTTATGAATGAAAATATTAAACAAGTACTTCGTTTTTTAGTACGAACTTCTCTACAACTTTTGCAACGCCATCGTTCATATTTGTATCTGTTACGTAGTTTGCAATTTCTTTAATATCATCAGGTGCATTGCCCATTGCAACACCAAGACCAGCAAATTCAATCATCGCTTGGTCGTTATAGCTATCGCCCATTGCGATAACTTCTTCGCGCTTAATGCCAAGTTTTTGAATCAGTTGGTTTAAGCTCGTTCCTTTTGTAACACCAGCTTCAGTAAATTCTAAGAAGAATGGTTTAGAACGCATAACGCTTAATTGTCCTTCTAGTTGTTGTTGTAGTTTCTTTTCTACTACAACAAGGCGTTCAGCTTCTTTATTCATTAATACTTTTACTACAGGTTCTTTAACAGCAGCTTTAAAGTCATCTACTACAACAATTGGCATACCAGTAATGTCGCCCTCAATTTCAGTATAAGGATTATTTTCTTCTGTTACGATATCATCGCCAATATAAGTATGAATCCATACATCTTCAGTTTTACTAATTTCAAATAGGTTGTGAACGATTTCAGGAGATAGCGTACTACTAAAGATTTCTTCGTTTGTTTTACAGTTAATAATTTTTGCGCCATTAAAAGATAGAATGAAACTGCCGTATTCTTCTAAACGAAGTTCTTTCGCTACATTGCGCATACCAAACGTTGGGCGCCCAGAAGCAAGTACAACTTTTACACCTTGCTCTTGTGCAGTCATTAGAGCCTCTTTCGTACGAGGTGAAATAGTATGGTCATCACGTAATAAAGTATCATCTAAATCTAAAACAATCATTTTATAAGTCATATTGAAAATTCCTCTCTTTGTTGAAATAGAAATAAAGTTTTATGAAGATATTGGGGAATATATAGTAAGACATCGAACTTCTTCCTGTGAAGTTAGGAAAAGTTCTATATTGTTAGTATAAATTACCATGAGCATGTTGCCCATGATAATTTATACCGATACCGCCTGATTAGCTTTCACTGTATCATTATCGTAACAACTCTAAAGATAGAGTGCAATAATGGAAGTTTTCCAATTTACGATGGTTGTTTTTCTGTTGAACGAGAAAATAGTATTTCCAGCAAAATTGCCATTACAGATCCAAGAACGAGACCGTTACTTAAAAATGATGCTAGAAATGGTGGGAGTGTAGAAAATGCTCCTGCTGGAACGAACATAACGCCGATGCCTGTAAAGATTGAAAGCCCTGCTACTTTAAATAATCGTTCTTTATTCTGCACCGTTTCGTATTCGCGGAAGGCAAGACCGATCATGCTTGCAAATACAGGATAAATGGCAGCGTATCCAACTGCGACAGGTATCGCCGCAAAGAATGAAGTAATCTTTGGGAATATACTAACGAGAATAATAAAGCTTGATCCTAACATAAATGGGAGTCGTTTATAAATGTTAGTCGTTGCAATAAAGCCTGCTGATCCAGAAATAGCGACAGGTCCAATCGCTGAAAAAAGACCTCCTAGTAATTGATTTATTCCTGTTATAATGCCGGCTTGTTTGAAACGATCTGGTGCAGTATTCTCTTCATATTTAGAAACAACCTTTTGCACAACACGAATGCTTGCTAACATATTTGTTAGAAGTAGTAGTGTAACGAAAACAACCGTAATGGCCATGTTCCATTCAATACGAGGCATTCCGAAAACAAATAGAGACGGAAAACGGATTATATCTGTCACAGGTGTTACTGGATTAGATAATCCGAAGCATGCGAATAATATCCAGCCGCAGACGATACTGAAAAGAACTGAATATTGTCCAATAATAGGTAGCTTCATGATGAAAAAGGATAGTAAAATAACAATCAGTGATAGAATAAATACGTCAGCTTGTACTTCTGTATGTTGTCCGTCAAGACCGAACATTCCTTTTAAGAAGGACCCACTAAGTTGCGCGACAAGAAGAAATAAATACGTTCCAATGACTGTCGGTGTAAAATAGCGAACTAGTTTATCGATAAGTCCAAAAACACTAAGAATAATACAAATGATTCCGCTTAATAGGAAGGCATATTGAAGGACTTTAAGCGTTTCATTGCTTGATCCAAATAATACGACGCCTAAACTTGCATAAAGGGAGAAAATCCCCCACCAAAGTCCTGCAGGACCTTCTTGAATAGGAAGTTTATGCCCAAATATAGCTTGCAGTAGGCCAGCAAACCCAAGAACAAATAATGTTCTTTGTACGAATGCAATAGCTTCAGCACCATCGAGGCCGTAACTAGTTGCGACGCTAATTGGTACGATAAGGCTCCCAGCTAAAATAAATAGTGCCCATTGTAAGGCGGAAAGAAATGTTTTCATTATATCAACCTCTTTCATAGATTCCGTATCTAGTATATATGTATTTCATTTCCGCTGGCAAAGATTGTAGAGAAAGAAAAGAGTTGAAACACGATATGAATGCACGTAAGCAATTATGGATAGCAGTTATATGTATGACCTTTGTTGTAATTCTAGGAACGTTAGGATTTATGACGATTGAAGAGATTAGTTTATTTCAAGCATTTTGGATGACGATGATTACTGTATTAACTGTTGGATACGGAGATGCTGTTCCTGTAACGCAAGCAGGGAAAGTATTTGCACTCCTTATTATACCTGTTGGTGTCGGTATCGTTACGTATGCAATTGGTGTAGTGGCAGCTATGATTATTGAAGGAAATTTATTTCACGCAGTGCGGAGGAAGAAGATGGATAAACAAATAGCGCAGTTACAAAATCATATTATCGTATGTGGTTGTGGTAGAGTCGGGCTTCAAGTTGTACATGAATTGCAAGAAAAGAAAATTCCATTTGTTGTCGTGGATAAAGATGAAAGTATATTAGAGAAGGAAAAACTTTTGTATGTACACGGAGATGCAACGGAAGACCGAGTGTTACATCATGCTGGAATCTCAAGGGCAGCTGGTTTAGTTGCTATCGTAGCAAATGATGCTGAAAATGTATTTATTACATTAACAGCAAGGGGATTAAACGATGCAATTAAAATTGTGGCAAGAGCAGAAAAACCAGAAACCGAAGACAAATTAAAGAGGGCTGGCGCAAATAAGGTGATTAATCCATCTAGCATGGCAGGAGTTCATATTGCAAAAGGTATTGCGAATCCGCTAACAGTTCATTATATTGATACAGTACTGTATGGGATGGAGCAGTCATTTGTAATTGAAGAGATTGCAGTCGGCGAGGGCTCTGTTTTAGCTAGTAAATCGTTACTCGAGAGTGATGTGAGAAATCAATTTGATGTAACAATTTTAGCGATTTTGAGAAATGGGAATGTTATACATAATCCAACGGGGCAGGAAAAACTACAAGAACATGATATGATAATAGTATTTGGTTCAGTAGAGAAGCTGGGACAATTTGAGAAAGAACTACAAAGTAAGAGGTGACAAGGAATGCAAATATCAAGTGATAAAGTTTTAAATAAAATGGCGAATGAAATTGCAAAGGCAAAAAGCAGTGAAGGGCAAAAATCAAAAGAGCATTTATTAGTTGTGCGTGCTTTATGCGATTTACTATTAGATGAACAGGTTGAATCTTCTACGTATAGAGAGCCACAAATTCAATCACAAATCATCGGATCGCAACCAATAACGATGCAACCAATCACATCGGTTTCTGATGAGCCTGTATATATAAAAGAAAGTGATGCAAACGGTAATTCTTTATTTGATTTTTAGAAGATAAATCGTTTGGCTTATATGAAAAAATTGCTTATGATAAAGGTAAAAAAGGGGAATTAAGATGAAAATTTTCTTTTTACTAGGTTGTATTGCGGCAGGACTAGCTGTTGCTTTAGGAGCTTTTGGAGCACACGGTTTAGAAAATAAAGTTTCTGCAAAAATGTTAGAAGTTTGGAAAACAGGCGTTACATATCAAATGTTTCATGCAGGTGGACTATTCGTAGTTGCTTTATTGATGGATAAAATTCAATCATCACTTTTAACTACTGCTGGCTGGCTTATGGTAGCTGGAATTATTATGTTTTCAGGCAGTTTGTATGCATTAAGTACGACAGGTATTAAATTCTTTGGCCCAATTACACCTCTTGGTGGCGTAGCGTTTATTGTGGCATGGATCTTAGTCGGAACTGCAGTTGTAAAAGGATTATAAAAAACAAAAGCTGGCATATGCCAGCTTTTGTTATGGTCTTGGAGCATAAGTTGCTTGTTGACTAGGTAAATACGTAATTTCTTCTGGGAATTCCACATAATCTAAGTAAATCATTAATAGTAAATAACGTTTCCCTGATTGCGGCTCACTAATTACGATATGGTCACGGCCAGCTGCTTCGATAATCCCTGTATAAGATTGTGTACCGAGCGAACTGCCACGCTCATAAGTCATTACAACCGTAGCTTGCTTGCCCTTGTTCAAGCGAAGGATATTTTCAATATAGGATTGTTCTAGAGGCAACATGCCTTGAGAAATTGCATATTGAGCTTGCGCAGCTTGAGCTGCTTGTTGTTGCATCGCTTGCTGTTGTTGCTGTTGCTGTTGGGTCATTTGTTGCGGCTGTACGTAAGTTCCAGATGGTTGATAAAATCCAGTTCCGTAATACGGGTTTTGTTGCTGTGCCATTCAAAAATCCCTCCTCATTATCAATCCTTAAAATACGCTAGGACAATCCGCGCCAGATGGCTGAAAGAAGCAGTGCTTTTTAAAGCGACCAGAGTTTTGTTGATTATACCAAGTTGGAGGACAAGGGCCTTCCGGTCTAAAAAACCATAAGGAAAAGTTGGCTGGCCAAAAACGTTGTCCTTGAATTGTTCGCCTTGCTAATGCGATATCTTGCTCCCTTGCTCGTTGATAAAAATATCCTTTTTGCGTTGCCTCAAAACCACCAGGGTTTTGATACACCATTTGACGTAAATTACGTATTTTTTTAAAATCTAAACAATTTCCGCGGACACGATTTACCCCAACATTTCCGACCATTAACATCCCCTGTTGTCCTTCTCCTTCAGCTTCAGCACGCATCAATCTAGCTAATAACTTAACATCTTCTTCGTTATAAGCAATAACACCCATTATGTGTCACCTCTCTTTTTGGAATACCTTGTGGAAAGAGGTTTATCTCTAGATGAAGTGTGTAACAATTACTAGTTCATACGTATGAGGAAAAGGACTCAGATATGACAACCAAACGAAGTTTTACATGGAGAGAGGAAAATAAAAAAGCTGGCGTGAGCCAGCTTTTTTATTAAAATACTTTAGACCATAAGTTTGAGAAGAAATCTCCAATAGAGCGCATTGATAATACAAACCAATTTGCTTTTTCAACTTCTTCTGTCGTTTTTGCAGTAACTTTCATACTTTTACTACCGTCTAAGAAACCATATTTATCAGTTGATTTTAAAGTAATTGAGCCTACTTTGGCATCTTTCTTAATAGGAGCAACTAAATGTCCATCTTCAACGAGGGATTTATCTACTTCAGTCCCGATTTTATAAGGATCTTTACTACCTTTTTTCGCAATTACTGTTATTTCTTTTTCCGGTGTAACAGTGACTTGATCTTCTTTCCCTTTTACTACAGAGATTGTATTGTTTTTATCCACTTTTAGTTTTTGTTTCTCGAAATTATTAAATCCGTATTCAATTAATTCACGAGATTCAGTGAAACGCTCGTCCATTGATTTTGTTTTTATAATTACTGAAATAAGGCGCAAGTCACCACGTTTTGCTGTAATAGTGAATCCGTATCCAGCAGTATCAGAACTACCAGTTTTTAAGCCATCTGTTCCTTCATAAGAGAAAGCCGCACCTGGCAACATCCAGTTCCAGTTTTCCATACGAATTGGTTTCGGATGATTATCTGGGAAGTTTCTAAATCTTTGTTTTGTATCCTCTAGCATTTCTGGATACTTTGTAATCATTGCTTTTGAAAGCATACCCATATCGCGAGCCGACATGGAATTTTCTCCATTCGGATCAGTTCCTTCAGGATGTTTTCCTTTTAAGTCAGCGTTATTTAACCCAGTAGCATTTACAAATTTATATTTCTTTAACCCTAGTTTTTTTGCATGTTCATTTGCAAGATTTAAGAAGTTTTTCTCACTTCCTGCAAGAAGTTCTGCTAAGGCAATACTAGATCCGTTTGCAGAGAAGATAACGATAGAATGATATAGTTCTCTTACAGTATATTGACGTCCCTTTTCAAATGGCACGTTAGAGAATTCATTATTACGTGAAACTTCATAAGCGTAATCGGAAATGTTTACCTTTGTATCCCAAGTGATTTTTCCTTCTTTAATTGCTTCTAATACGGCATAAACAACAATTAATTTTGACATACTAGCGATAGCTAGTAATTCATCTGGATTTTGTTCATGCAGTATTTTTCCTGTATCTGCATCAAATAGAAGTGCAGCAGCTGCCTCAATGTTTATTTTTTCTTCCGCATGGGATGTTGTTACTCCTAAGGAAGAAATTGACAATAGAAGCAATAGTAAAATAGACAAGATTTTCTTCATATACATTATCACCTTCGCATCGTTATTAGCATGTAGCTCGTACCATTTTAGCATAAATTTGGATATAGAAAGGTTACAATTTTGTAAGGTATTTGAAAGGGATTTGTCGATTTTTGTTCGAATTTGCGGAGAAAAGAAGTTTTTTGAGGAGAAATATAGAGGGTAATAAAAAAAGGAACGAATTTCGTTCCTTTTTATGATCTATATGTGTAAAAATTTCTCTACCTTTTCGTCTGGTAAAATGTTTCCAACGAAAAATGTTCCGAATTCACCATAACGAGCACTTACTTCATCGAAGCGCATTTCATATATAAGTTTTTTAAATTGAAGAACATCGTCAGCGAATAATGTTACGCCCCACTCAAAATCGTCGAATCCAACAGACCCTGAAATAACTTGGCGTACTTTACCTGCATACTGGCGACCAATTTTACTATGACTGTACATCATTTTTTTACGCTCTTCCATAGGAAGCATGTACCAGTTGTCATCACCTTGGCGACGCTTGTCCATTGGATAGAAGCAAATGTGATTTGCTTTTGGTAGTTCTGGATATAAGCGAGCTAAGATTTGTGGATTTTGGTATGGATCTTCATCAGCTGGAAGGTAGTTGCTTAGTTCAACAACAGATACGTAAGAGTATGTAGGAACCATATATTCAGCTAATGTTGTTTTATTCAACTCTGTCTCAATTTCATTTAACTCTTCCATTGTTGGACGTAAAATCATAAGCATAATATCAGCTTTTTGGCCAACAACTGTATACATTGCATGACTGCCTTTTTTTGCAGTAGCTACTTCGTTCCATTTTTCAACGACATTTAAAAATTCAGACACAGCTTGTCCGCGTTCGTCGCTAGATAAAGTTTTCCATGCAGCCCAATCAATAGAACGTAAATCATGTAAACAATACCAGCCATCTAACGTTGTTGTTGCTTCACTCATTCTATTCACCTCAGTTAATGATAGTTTTACACGTTAACTATAGCATATATAGTTTTAAAATCATCTATATAAAGCCTTGGCGCATAAAATTGTCACATTTAAATTTACTTGAAAATAAGAAGAGATAAGGGTTAAAGGGGATTTATTTCTATGCTGAATTTTATGAAAATATAATCATTTTCATTTTATCTATTTTTTGGGAGCTATAAGTTTAAAATAGAGAGGAAAAGCAGTATTCTTAAAGATAGAGTTTTTTTTAACATATGTAGGAGGGTTTATTCGTGAGCAACTTATTTACAACAGTAAAAGAAAAAGTTCAAGGAAAAGGCATTTCTATCGTACTTCCTGAAGGAACTGATGAAAGAATTTTAGGCGCTGCAGAGCGTTTAGCAAAAGAAGAGTTAGTAAAGCCAATCTTAGTTGGTAATAAAGAAGAAATTAGCGCAAAAGCTGCTAGCATGAATTTAACATTAGCAGGCGTTGATATTTTCGACCCAGCTACATACGAAGAAATGGATGCAATGGTAGCATCTTTCGTTGAACGCCGTAAAGGTAAAGCAACTGAAGAAGACGCTCGCAAAATCCTTAAAGACGAAAATTACTTCGGTACAATGCTTGTATACATGGGCAAAGCACACGGTTTAGTAAGTGGTGCAGCTCACTCTACAGCTGATACAGTTCGTCCAGCACTTCAAATCATCAAAACAAAACCAGGCGTTACAAAAACTTCTGGCGTATTCATCATGGTGCGTGAAGAAGAGAAATATGTATTCGCTGATTGCGCAATTAACATTGCACCAAACAGCCAAGATTTAGCTGAAATTGGTATCGAGAGTGCGAAAACAGCTGAACTATTCGGTATTGATCCACGCGTTGCTATGTTAAGCTTCTCTACAAAAGGTTCTGCGAAATCTCCAGAAACAGAAAAAGTTGTAGAAGCAACTCGCATTGCAAAAGAAATGGCTCCTGAATTAACTTTAGATGGAGAATTCCAATTCGATGCTGCATTCGTACCATCTGTAGCTGAGAAAAAAGCTCCAGGTTCTACAATTAAAGGTGATGCTAACGTATTCGTATTCCCAAGCTTAGAAGCTGGTAATATCGGCTACAAAATCGCTCAACGCTTAGGTAACTTCGAAGCAGTAGGACCAATCTTACAAGGTTTAAACATGCCTGTAAATGACCTATCTCGTGGATGTAACGAAGAAGAAGTGTACAAGTTAGCTTTAATTACAGCAGCTCAAGCACTTTAATTCTATAATGAATTGAAATAAAGACCGTCGCTATTATAGCGACGGTCTTTATTTTTCTAAGCCAAGTGCTTTATTGTTACGATCAATAATGCGCTGTAAATTCGTCTCATATAAAGGTATTTCATCTATTGTTAATTGAGATGGTGTTAACTTTGGCGCGAATTGCTGCAATGTTTTTAAAAGGCGCATCATTAAATCTTGTACTGTAATGGTTTCGCCAAGTAATTCTGAAAGTGAAGCCATCGTGCTCGGTACAATTTCAGGATACGTAAAGCGTGTTTCTTCTCCTTGAATGGCTAGGTTGTAGAAATCGCGAACGAGTGCGGCACGTTCAGAGCCACTTCCTGTAGCGCATAGATAAATTTGGACAGCGACACCGCCGCGAATACGGCGCTGTGAAATACCAGCAAATTTTTGATCGCGAATACTTAAATCGTAGCTACCAGGACAGTAAGAACCAACGATTTCTTTTGCCTCGATTGTAACATCATAATCCTTTAACATTTCCTGAATTAAATGCCACATTGTATCGTATCCAAGATCAATATCGATGCCTTTTTCCGTCTCTTGGAATAAAAGTGATACGTTTAAAACACCTTCATCCAGTACGACTGCAAGTCCACCGGAATTACGGACGATAACATTGAAGTTGTTTTCCTTTAAAAAGGAAATGCCTTCTTCTAAGTGTGGTAGGCGTGAATCTTGAATGCCAAGAACAATTGTATTGTGATGAACCCAAGAACGCATTGTTGCAGCTGATTGACCATTTCCAATGCTTGTGCACAGTGTGTCATCCATTGCGAACGACTGCAATGCATGGAATGTTGGTCCCAAACTAGACTGATCTACAATACGCCACTCTGGCTGAGATAAAATGGAACGGGAATTGCTCATATAACTAACCCCTTATCTTTAAAATGACAATCTCTATTATAGCAAAAATATAGAAAGTAGTTTTAGGGAGAAATCTTACTAAATTGTAATGTTGTTGTAAGGAAAGTAAATTGGTTAAACTAGCTGCGATAGTTAAGCTAAGAGATGTAATTATGATTTTAGGAGGAATACAAATGAAAAAAGTGAAATTAGGACTCGTAGCGATTATGTCAGCAACAGTATTTAGTGGTTGTTCTATTATGGATATGATTGCACCACAGGCAACGGGTGTTGTTATGTACGGTGATGAAACTGGCGTTCAAAAAACAATGGATCAATATAAAGATAAAATTGAATCTCAAAATAAATTTGAAGCAAAACTAGGTACTGTTAATGAGAAAAAGGTTTTAATTATGAATAAAACAACAGCTGAAAAGATGGTAAAAGAAAACATGCTGAAAAAAGTCGTGAAAGAAGATGTGGAACCACTTAAAGCATTGCCGGCTATTTCTGATGAAGCTGGAATCGTATTTGCTAAAGAGGAACAAAAAGATGTAGTAATTTCTGGAAAGAAAATGAAGTATGAAGGTAATGTAGTAATTGGTGATGCACGCAAATATACAGATATGTATGCAGTTGTTAGTGATACGGAATATGCAAAAATAAGTGAACCGGTAAAAACAATTGGTTTAGCAGCCTTTAAAGAAAATCCAAAGGAAAAAATTTTCCCAGATATAAAGAGAGATTCGAAAGTAGAAGAAGCACATATGGTTGAAGTAAAATAAAAAAGGATGCATTACATGCATCCTTTTTATTCTGCAATTTTTTCTAAATTACCGTTTCGATCCATTCGGAAAGATGTTTGAGATCGTTCTTCGTCATCCATGACTGCCAACTTACGAGCGCGGTTCATAATGTTCATAAGTGTTTCGTAATCTTCTTGTACAGTATGAGATTGTTTTTCTAATTTTTCTAGTTTCTTTTCTAGTTCTTCATTTCGAAGGATTTGTGATTTAATTTCTTGTTTCAATCTCGTATTCTCGTTTTCAAGAGCTGTCACTTTTATATTGGAAGATCCGACTGTTTGTAAAAAATAAATAACATCTTGCATTGTCATAGAGCCTTTTGCAGCAGGAACGGTAGTTTCTTGATATGGAATAGTTTCTTTATATTGTACAATTGATTCCTCTTGTACGAATTCTTCATAATCAGTTATCGAATCTGAAGCTGGTGGTGTATAAAGTAAACGTTTTTTCGCTTGTTCACCGCTTGCAGCACGCATTTTATCTTTACGATGTTTTTTTGCTAGTTGAAGAGCTTGTTCATAGCTATAGCGAACAACAGCATTCCAACGGAAACCACAGGCAGCCGATGTACGATTTAACCTGTCTCCTACTTCTTCAAATGCATTTAATTGTGTACTTCCTTCTCGAACGTGACGAAGTACAGTTTCAGCAAGTAATAAATCATCCTCATCTGTCCAAGCATCTTGTCTTACTTTCATAGATTCAACTCCCTTTCTTTTTATGAACTTCCTATTTTTATAATGGGCAAAAAAATGAGCTTTTATACAAAGCTTTTAAAAATATGGTAGATTTCGATGAAAGGTATAAATTTTGCCAAGAATGACGGAAGCTTCTGTAGGAGAGCATATAAATATGTAGCATTATAGGAGGAAAGAGCGTCTCAAGGAAACTTGCAACGAGCTTCAAAGAGCGGTAAAATACCATTTAGTGTTTATTTTTAAATGTACTTGAGAAAAGTTTAAAATAGAGGAAGTGTTATATAATGGGAAACGAATTTCGTGTGTGTGATGATTGTCAGGCAACGAACGTTAAAACGTTGATTCCGAAGCTAAAAAAAGTAGATTCATGTGCAACGATTGAAGTTGCATGTCAGTCTTACTGTGGTCCTGGTCGTAAAAAATCATTCGCATTTGTAAATAATCGTCCAGTTGCGGCGCCAACAGAAGACGAATTAATTGTAAAAATTGAAGCAAAGTTAAAGAAGTAAGAAAAAGAAGAGTGAACAGATTACTCTTCTTTTTTTATGCCCAAAAGAGGAAGCGTTTATTCTGTGGAAGCTTAATTGATGATAATAATAGTTAATGACAGATAGGCATTATCTATTTATTAAAGTCTCAACCTATATGAATTTGTATTTCAAAATAATGGTTGACAGTCTTTTGAAGCGATAGGTAGAATAGAAGGTGTCTGATTCTGATAATCATTATCAGGAAAAGGGCGATTTATTTAATTTTTTTATTACTATTTGAGAATAAATTTCATTTCGTTAAATTAAATATATGTTGTTGGTTAGGATGGTTGAGGGATGGAAGCGAGCGCAAGGAGTATAGAACAGCAAGATGTGAATGTTAAAGAGATTAAGAGCAGGCCGCTCATTGCTTCTATTATTTTAGTAGCAGGTACAATTTTGTTAGCTTTAAGCATGGCATTGTCTATTTCGTTTGGTGCTGCAGATATTAGTTTAAAGACTGTATGGCAAGCTGTATTTCAGTTTGACGGTTCTATTACGCATCATAACGTAATTCAAGAACTTCGTATGCCTAGAGCAATAGGGGGCGTAGTTGCAGGTGCCTTTTTAGCGGTATCAGGGGCAATTATGCAAGGCATGACGCGAAATCCACTTGCTTCTCCATCGTTAATGGGGATTACAGATGGGGCTGTATTTGGAATTGCGATTATGTATGCATTCTTCCCTAATTCACCTTATTTAATGTTCGTTATCGCATCTTTTATTGGTGCTGCGTTTGGAGCGAGCATTGTATATGGAATTGGATCTTCTTCACCAGGTGGATTAACGCCTGTGAAATTAGCTTTAGCAGGTGCAGCAATTAGTGCTTTATTAGGGGCCATTTCATCTGGAATTGCGCTATATTTCAACCTTGCCCAAGAGGTGAGTATGTGGAATGCAGGCGGAGTTGCTGGCGTGAAATGGGAAAGTATTAATATGTTAGTACCAATTGGTCTAGTTTGTCTCTTTATTGCAATTATAATGTCGAGGTATATTACAATTTTAAGCTTCGGTGAAGAAATTGCGATAGGACTTGGTCAAAATACGACGCTAATTAAGTTTATCGGAACGGTGCTTGTTCTTGTGTTAACAGGTTCTGCAGTTTCTATGGCAGGATCGGTTGGATTTGTTGGTCTTGTAATCCCGCATATGACTCGTTTCCTTGTAGGCTCAGACTATAGATGGGTTATTCCATGTTCTGCGGTCTTAGGCGGGCTGTTAATTGAATGTGCAGATATGTTATCTCGCGTTATTAATCCGCCGTTTGAAACGCCAATTGGAGCAATTACAGCACTAATTGGGGTTCCATTCTTCCTCTACTTAGCACGTAACGAAGGGAGAGGGAAAATGTGAGGACAAGTGTCTTAACAAAAAAGAACGTTTCTATTTTAACAATTTTAGTAGGATTAATCGTTACTGTATTTTTAGTGAGTTTAAATACAGGGACATTTAAAATACCCCCAATGGACGTATTAAAGTCATTGGTTGGACTTGGGGCTGAAGATCAGTCTGTTATTTTATTTGAATTCCGTATGCCGCGTATGGTTATTGCTATATTAGTTGGATCTGCTTTAGCTATGTCAGGGGCGATTTTGCAAGGATTATCGCGAAATCCACTTGCTGATCCAGGTATTATCGGTATTAACGCTGGAGCGGGGTTAACAGTCGTTATCTTCGTCTACTTTTTCTTCGGAAAAGTTGGGACTGGTACATTTTTATCTGTATTTATCCTTCCTTTCTTCGCGTTAGTTGGAGCGATATTAGCAGCGGTTATAATTTATTTACTAGCATGGAAAGACGGCGTTTCATCAACGAGATTAATACTTGTCGGTATCGCTGTTGCAGCCGGGTTTGGTGCTGTTAGTTTAATTTTTTCTATGAAGATGACATCTAACGATTTCCGTTTTGCTACGATTTGGTTAGCAGGAAGTTTGTGGGGCACAGATTGGAAGTTCGTACTAAGTGTACTTCCGTGGATGGTTATTTTCTTGCCACTTGCAATTAGTAAGGCACACATATTAAATGTAATGAACCTAGGCGACTCCACAGCTGTTGGCCTTGGATTAAATGTAGAAAAAGAAAGACGTAAATTATTATTTATTGCAGTTTGTTTAGCTGGTGCATCTGTTGCTGTTGCCGGAGGAATTGGTTTTATCGGTTTAATGGCTCCGCATTTGGCGAGGCGCCTTGTTGGTGGTAAACATCAAATTATGCTGCCTACCGCTGCACTAATAGGAACGTTTTTGCTTTTATTCGCAGACGTAATTTCAAGAAGTGTGTTAACAACTTCAGAAATACCGGTCGGTCTTGTTATTTCTGTAATTGGTGCACCGTATTTTATATACTTACTTATGAGGACAAAATAAAGGGAGGCTTTTTGTATGGCAACTTTAGCAGTTGATGCGGTATCTGTTGGCTATAATGAAGGGTTAATTATTGATGGATTAACAGTTGAAATTCCGGAAGGGAAAATTACAACAATTATTGGACCAAATGGTTGTGGGAAATCCACATTATTAAAAACGGCTTCTCGTATTTTGAAGGCGAAAAAAGGTACTGTTTATCTTGACGGAAAAGCAATTGAAAAACAGCCAACGAAAGAAATCGCAAAGAAAATGGCGATTTTACCACAGACTGCAGAAGTGCCAACTGGCCTTACTGTGTTTGAACTCGTTTCATATGGACGCTTTCCTCATCAAAAAGGATTTGGAACATTGAAAGAAGAGGATTATCGCTACATACATTGGGCGCTTGAAGTGACAGGAATGACAGAATTCGCAAACCGTCCTGCAGAGGCGTTATCAGGTGGGCAACGTCAACGCGTATGGATTGCGATGGCTCTTGCACAAGGGACAGAATTACTCGTATTAGATGAACCGACAACGTACTTAGATATGGCTCATCAATTAGAAGTATTAAATTTATTGAAAAAGTTAAATGAAGAAGAAGGTAGAACGATTGTTATGGTTATCCATGACTTAAACCATGCTTCTCGTTTCTCAGATCATATGATTGCATTAAAAGCAGGTAAGTTAATGAAACAAGGAACGCCAGATGAAGTGATGACAAGTGAAACACTTCGCAGTGTATTTGAGATCGAAGCTCAAATTGTTCCATGTCCAGTAAACTGTAAGCCAATTTGTTTAACATATGATTTAGCGATGATTAGTAATCAATTGCGTAAAAAGGCATAAGTAGAATCCCCCTCGTAAAGAGGGGGGCTTCTAATGGACGTTGAGCTTCTTATTAGTAAATAGGAAGTTGAACACCCGTTAGAACGGGGCATAAACAACAATTAATAAATATATATTGATTAATTGTTAATCTTGTTTCTTATAGTTCACTGTAACGTATAAGAGAAATACAGCTAGAAGGAGTGGGAACATGAAGAATTTTAAAATGGCGTTATTAGCAATGGTACTAGTCGTTACTTCTGTACTATTTGCAGCTTGTTCTAACAAAGAAGAGAAGAAAGCAGATGCGAAGGATGCGAAGACTGAAGAGCGCACTGTACAACATGCAAAAGGGGAAATTAAAATCCCTGCAAATCCAAAGAAAATTGCTGACCTTAGTGGTTCAACAGAAGAATTATTAATCTTTGGTATGAAACCAATTATTACTGCTAATACATCTCAAGAAAAAATTGATGCACATATTGAAAAGAAATTAAAAGACGTAAAACCAGTTGGTTCTGCTTGGGGCGATAAAATTAACATCGAAGCAGTAGCTGCTGCAAAACCAGACTTAATTCTTGTAAACAATCGTCAAGAAAAGATCTATGATCAATTATCTAAAATTGCACCAACAGTTATGTTAAAAACTCCATTAGACCAATGGCGTCCAAAATTCGAAGAAGTAGGTCAAATCTTCGGTAAAGAGAAAGAAACGAAAGAATGGTTCAAACAGTATGATGAAAAAGCAAGCAAATTACATGACAAAATCGTTGCGAAAACTGGCGATGCTAAATTCATGAAAATGGCTGCATATCCAAATGCTTTCCGTGTATACGGTGACTACGGTTACGGTAGCGTAATCTTTAACGATTTAAAATTACCAGCAGTTAAAGGTACACCGACGGATAAACCATTAGTACAAGTACAAAAAGAAGCTTTAATCGATTACAATCCAGATTACTTATTCGTATTTACGACTGGTGACGGTTCTCAGCGTCTAAAAGAATTCCAAGAAGAATCAATTTGGAAAAATATGAACGCTGTTAAAAACAACCATGTATTTACAATTAAAAACGAAGACCTAAACAAAGGTTACTTCCCTCTAGGTAAAGAAATGATCTTAGATGAAGTTGCTGAATTCGTTTTAGGTAAATAATGTATAAAAAGAAATCACTTTTACTCTGGTAAAAGTGATTTTTTCTTTATATAAGGGCAATTAATATAGTCTTTCGTTTCTTTCTGTTTCCTATTTCGTTTATAATATATAGTAAGAATGCAGTAAAGAAAGGGGGATGTCGGAAGGTGGTATATTTAAACGACAAACTCAGCGAAACAAAAGTGTTTAAAGACCCGGTACATAAATATGTGCACGTGCGCGATCGCGTTATTTGGGATTTAATCGGAACGAAAGAATTTCAACGCTTGCGCCGTATTAAGCAGCTTGGAACGACATTTTTTACATTTCACGGTGCGGAGCATAGTCGCTTTACTCATTCGTTAGGTGTATATGAAATTATTCGTCGTATGATTGATGATGTGTTTGATGGCAGACCGAATTGGAATGCTGAAGATAGATTGTTATGTTTATGTGCGGCATTACTTCATGATGTCGGTCACGGCCCGTTTTCTCACTCGTTTGAAAAAGTATTTTCATTAGATCATGAGAAATTTACGCAAAAGATTATCGTTGGAGATACGGAAATTAATCGCATATTAAGTCGTGTGGATAAAGATTTTCCGCAAAAGGTAGCCGATGTAATCGGAAAAACATCTACTAATAAATTAGCGATTAGTATGATTTCCAGTCAAATTGATGCTGATCGTATGGACTATTTATTAAGGGATGCGTATTTCACTGGCGTAAAGTATGGAAACTTTGATATGGAACGTATACTGCGTGTCATGCGTCCGTACGGCAATCAAGTAGTTATTAAAAATAGTGGTATGCATGCTGTTGAGCATTATATTATGAGTCGTTATCAAATGTATTGGCAAGTATATTTCCACCCGGTAACGCGCAGTGCCGAAGTTATTTTAACGAAGATCTTACATCGTGCAAAATCATTGCACGAGAAGTATTATACGTTTAAAAACCACCCGGTTCATTTCTATTCTTTATTTGAAGAAGAAGTAACAGTAGAGGATTATTTAAAGTTAGACGAGAACGTTATGTATTATTACTTCCAAGTATGGCAAGACGAAGAAGATCCAATTTTAAGTGACTTATGCCGCCGTTTTATGAATCGAAACCTATTTAAATACGTAGAGTTTACAGATAAGCACGGTTTAGATAATTGGATGGAATTAAGTAGCTTATTCAAAAAGATTGGACTTGATCCAGAATACTATTTAGTAGTTGATTCAACATCAGACTTACCGTACGACTTTTACCGTGCTGGCGAAGAAGAAGAGCGTCTGCCAATCTTACTTCTTATGCCAAATGGAGAGCTTAGAGAGCTTTCACGTGAATCGGATATTGTTGAGGCGATTACTGGTAAGAAGAGAAGGGATCAAAAATTATTCTATCCGCATGATTTAATCTATGAAGATGGAAGAAAAGGAAAATATAAAGAGAGAATCATCGAGTTACTAGAAGGAAAAAAATAAGAAGCAGCTAAGGGCTGCTTCTTATGAAAGAACTTGAAATTATTTGTCGCTTAAGCGTTTTCCGCCAACTGCATAATGGTTTTTAGACATTTCTTCGATGAAAACAACGATGTTTTCTTCAGGAGCACCAGTTGTTTCGCTTACTGCTGCTGTTACTTTCTCAGCAAGAGCTTTCTTTTGTTCCTCTGTGCGTCCTTCTAGCATTTTCACTGTTACGTATGGCATATATAATCGCTCCTTTTATGTAAGTTACAATCTTATTATAGCGGATTATGGGGAAGAACAATCGAAAAAACAAATATTTTCTTTTTTTGATATATGGAAGGGAACGTTGCAACCATTATCATTGCACACAAGGATAGATTTGTTTGGGATAGGGTTGCATAGTTTCTTCATAAAATCGGAGTGGAAATCACTGTTGTTCATAATGAAAAATTATCTCCACAAAAAGAACTTGTTCAAGATTTGTTATCTATCATTCGTGTATGTAGTTGTAGGATATATGATTGAGAAAATACAAAAAATGTCGAGGGTAAAGAGATATGAGAAGAGCATATTTTATAGAGATACGACCGACAAATGAACAAATAACCAAGATTAATCAAACGATTGGAGTGTGCAGGTATGTTTACAATCTGTATCTCTCTAAAAGCAAAGAGATGTATGAATCAGATGGGAAGTTTTTGAGTGGATATGGTTTTTCAAAATGGTTAAACAATGTTTATACAAAAGAATGTAACCAATGGATTAAAGCGGTATCTAGTAAAGCGGTTAAACAGGCCATTATGAATGGAGACAAAGCTTTTAAAAGATTTTTTCAGGGTTTGTCAGGATTTCCACGTTATAAGAAAAAGAAGAATCAAGATGTGAAATGCTATTTTCCGAAAAACAACAAAACAGATTGGACAGTAGAGAGACATAGAGTAAAAGTCCCAACGATTGGTTGGATGAGGTTAAAAGAATATGGGTATATCCCCAAAGATGCTATTGTAAAAAGTGGAACGATAGGTAAAAGAGCAGGAAGATATTTTGTGTCTGTGCTTTGCGAATTGGAAGAAACAAAAGCAAAGCCAACACTCCATTCGACAGGTTTAGGGATTGATTTAGGGGTGAAGGATTTCGCTGTACGTAGCGATGGAAAAACTCACAACAATATCAATAAAACAGTGAAAGTAAAAAAGATAGAAAAACGGTTAAAACGTGAACAACGCTCTTTATCGCGTAAATTTGAAAATCGAAAAAAGAGAGGTGAACAATCTGTTACTAACAAGAGAGCGAATATAGATAAAAACATTCTTAGGGTGCAAAAACTACATGCTCGATTAGCAAATATTCGACTAGAGTATGTAAAGTCTATTGTAAATGACCTGGTGAAAACCAAGCCAGCGTTTATTACAGTGGAAGATTTGAATGTGAAAGGTATGCTGAAGAATAAACATCTATCTAAAACAATTGCTAAGCAGTCTTTTTATGATTTTAAAGTGTGGCTTTTGACAAAATGTGAGGAATATGGAGTTGAATTACGTCAAGTAGATACATTCTATCCCTCGTCAAAGTTGTGCTCATGTTGTGGTCAAAAGAAAGCAGATTTAAAACTATCTGACCGAGGATATGAATGTAAATGTGGCAATGTAATGGATAGAGATTTGAATGCAGCGATCAACCTTTTACAAGCAAAAGAATATACAATACTAACGTAAATAGTTTGTATATATGTACGGTGGGCTACATCGGAATTTACGCCTGTGGAGTGTTACAGCAAACTGTAGTAGCGAGTTAGTGGCGAGACAGGACACATAGAAGCAGGAATACTCTAAGAATGTACATTTGTTTATATTTTTAGTAGCAGATGAAGCATGGATCAGTTATTTAGATATCCGTTGCACCAAATTCCGTTGGTAGCAATGGCCATTATTATTGCATTATCAGTGCATGAATTTGCGCATGCATATGTTGCATATAAATTTGGAGACGATACAGCAAAGAAGCAAGGCCGTTTAACATTATCACCGATGGCACACTTAGATCCTATCGGGATGATTGCTGTATTAATTCTTGGTTTTGGTTGGGCAAGACCGGTACCAGTTAATCCGTATAATTTTAAAAGACCGCGTCTCGCAGGAATATTAGTTTCTATTGCGGGACCAATTAGTAACTTAATTTTAAGCGCAATCGGTTTAATTATTTGGTATAGCTTATTAAAATTTGGTGTATTATACTCGATTCCATCTGCAGTAGCAGATACGTTAGCTCAATTTTTCCAGATTTTTATTATGTTGAATATCGTTTTACTTGTCTTTAACTTATTACCAATCCCACCACTTGATGGATATCGCGTAGTGGAGGATTTAGCACCAACAAATATTCGTGCGAAAATGACACAGTATGAAAAATATGGAGCGATAGCGTTATTAATTCTTGTTATTACACCGCTTAGCAATTACACAATCCAGCCTATTTTTAATGTTGTTATTCCGTATGTATTAATATTTTTACAGAATATCATTGCGCCTATTTTCGGCCTTTAAACGAGGAGGAGCTTACATATGACAGAGAAAAAGAAAAAAATCGGTTTTAATATCGTGAAAAATGATTCAACAGATGGACATGGTGGTTTTGGCGTTGGGTCATTAAGTCTAGAAAACATTTCACCAGTATTTGTTGATGTACTAGAGAAAACAGCATTCGTTGATATCGGTGCGATGCATGCGCGTAGTACAGTAGAAAAAGGTATTAAGTTTTTAACAAATAAAGATGAGGTTCCAAACGGAAAACCATTTTGGCTTGTGTGGGTAACGATTGAAAGAACTGCGACGGGAGCTTATTATGCAGGTGTAACAGCTTGTGAAATGACAGTTGACCGTGAAATTCGCCGTGGATATAAATCACTTCCAGAGCACGTAAACAAAATGGATAAATCAATGAAGCGTCACATTATGGTTGACCATATGGATGAATCATCTAAAAAAGTACTTGGTACGTTCTTGAAAGAACATAATGAAGCAATTTGGAACGAATCTAGTGAAGAATTGCGCCGTGCATTATTAAGTGAATAAAAAATAGCTGACGGATGCCCGTCAGCTATTTTTTTACCAAGGAAGATATTTTTTCCACCAACTTGTTTTTTTCTTTTCCTCAGTTGTCTTTTCAAATTCTTCTTTATCATCAACATGATCCATACAATATTCAGTTGGTTCTGTACCTTTTGCGAAATACATTTTCACTGAAATTGGACAGTTCTTTGTAGCGATTTTTCCGTTTTCAGGGTTAATATCGACTGCAACGACGTCACTTGGTTGTTTAAACTCTTTTTTAGGTTGTCCATCTAAGCCTTTTTCCATCGTATCGGTCCATATTCTTTTTGCATATCCTTGTTCTGCTACATTTGAAATCGATTTAGGTTGATCGTATCCAACCCATACACCCGTTACGATTTGTGGGGTAAATCCAATCATCCAACTATCTGTTTCAGTAGAACCAGATTTTCCGGCATATGTTCTTGATAGTTTTGATAACATTGATTGACCAGTTACAGCAGCATAACTGCTTAGCTTTTTATTAAACATGCCTGTCATCATTTCTTCCATCACAAACGCTTTGCTCTTATCGAGAATTTGTTTACTCTCCAAATGAGCATCGTACAACATATTTCCTTCATGATCCATAATGCGGCGAATGAAAATCGGCTTTACTTCTTTTCCACCATTTGCGAACATGCTATAAGCGTTAACCATTTCAATTGGTTTTACAGGAGATGTACCGAGAGCAAGAGAAGGGACGTCCTTTAATGCACTCTTAATTCCGAATTGTTTCGCTGTTTTTGTAAGAATGTCGTCGCCTAAAAATAAATTGGTCTTCACGGCATATACATTATCAGAGACCGCAAGAGCTTGTGCCATTGTTACAAAATCATCCGCATAATAGTCTTTATAGTTTTTCGGTTTATACTTTGAAACACCGTCACCTAAAGTAAATACAGTGTATTCGCTTTTTAGGCGCGTAGCAGGCGTAAATCCTCGTTCTAATGCCGCATAATATAGGAATGGCTTAAATGTAGAACCAGGCTGTCGAGCGGCCTGTGTAGCCCTGTTAAATTGACTCGTATTATAATCCGTCCCGCCAACAAGGGCAGCTACTTCCCCTGTTTTTGGATTCATAGAGACGAGCGCCGTTTGTATGTTTGTTGTGTCAGGTATGTGATCTTTCACAGCTTGCTCTGCTACCGCTTGTAATTTCGGGTCTAGCGTTGTATAAATGCGCAGACCACCTTTTTGTAATGCTTGTTCATCTAATCCGATATCACGAAGAAGGGAAGCTTGTACAGCATCTTGGAAATAAGGCGCAACCTCTGCCACTTTCTTCGTATCTAATGAGGCAAAAGTTAGCGGCTCTTTCTTCGCTGAAGTTGCTTGTTTCTTCGTAATATAACCTTGCTCTACCATTTCATCTAATATGAGAGATTGTCTTCCTTTCGCACGATCCTCTTTTAAAAAGGGAGAATAGACACTAGGTCCTTTTGGGATACCTGCGAGCATGCTAGCTTCTGCTAACGTTAATTCTTTTGCAGTTTTATCGAAATATAAACGGGACGCAGCTTCGATTCCGTAAGCACCATGTCCGTAATAAATT
Source organism: Bacillus sp. F9_6S_D1_P_5 (assembly GCF_054823925.1). Lineage (NCBI taxonomy): Bacteria > Bacillati > Bacillota > Bacilli > Caryophanales > Bacillaceae > Bacillus > Bacillus sp. F9_6S_D1_P_5. Next base: position 136,124 of record NZ_JBTREW010000010.1, read on the forward strand.
GTATTTAAATATCCTTCTAAAATATGATTTTTATTATAATTTACCTCAAGGCGAATTGTGTACATCGCTTCTAATAGTTTACGTTTCCACGTTTTATCATGATCTAAGTATAGGTTACGAGCATACTGTTGTGTAATCGTACTAGCGCCTTGGACTTTTGCCATCGCTTTTAAATCGGCAACAATCGCACCAGCGATACGCTTCATATCAAAGCCGTGATGTTTGTAGAATCGTTGATCTTCGATAGATAGTGTCGCCTCTTTTACGTAAGGAGAAATTTCATTGAGAGATACATTGTAACGTTTTTGCATTTCATTACTTTGTCCGATAACAGTGTCATCATTAGCGTAAAAGACACTTGTTTGCGGGACAGCAACAGGAGGAGGTCCCATAATTTTTGCAACTATAATAATAACAAAAAAGGAAAAAACGAAAAAAAGAACAGAAGAAAACATTACGGTGAAGAAAAGACGTTTATATTTTTTAAGTTTCGGATTCATAGTTTGATTCATCTTTTTCAGCCCCTCATCATACAAACATTATTGTATTAGTATTGAGGGTTTTCGGTTATTTTAAACAATGAAATTTTGAAAACAAAAAGCTCCTTCAATTAAGAAAGGAGCTCAAAGGCACGTGCTGGCCAATCGGTAATAATGACATCTACGCCATAATCAATCATAGTTTGTAAATCTTTGTATTCGTTAATGGTATAAGGGCGGAAAACGTATCCTTGATTTTGTGCAAATTGAACGAATTCTTTTGTTAATAATTGAAAGTTTGGGTGTAAACCAGTTGCTTCTCTATTTTTTGCTTCAGCAATAGGGTCAGCAAGTGGTACATCATATAAAATTGCTCTCGGGATTTCAGGAGCTATTTCTGCTAATAATGAAACAGATTCGTGGTTAAATGACGAAAATACTATTTGATTAGACAGATGGTATTCTCGAACGAGAGCAACAGCCTTTTCTTCAATATTTGGATAGTGAATAACATCCGTTTTTAACTCGATGTTGAGCTGTAACTTTGTTGTAGATAACCAAATGAATACTTCGCGTAACGTCGGAATTTTTGCTTCATGGAAAGAAAGGTCTTTATAGCTACCAGCATCTAAAGCTTGTAATTCCGCTACTGTTTTTTCAGAAACAAGACCGATGCCATTTGTTGTACGATCTACCGTTTCATCGTGAATCACGACAAGTTCACCATCTTTTGATAGGTGGACATCAAGTTCAATTCCATGGGCGCCAATACGTTCCGCTTCTTGGAAGGCAATCATCGTATTTTCTGGATGTGTTCCTTTTACCCCGCGGTGGGCGAAAATAAGTGGTTTATTCATACGGAAATCTCCTTATCGTTTCTTTTCTTTCATTATGAAACTGCTTCTGAAAAAATACAATTGAACAGGATAAACATTTACAAAAGTCTAACAGTTGCATAAAAGTTAACGTTAACGTAAAATGTAATAATCGAGTGAAGGGAGGAATAAACATGTATAAAATTGATGAAGTCACAAAGCAAGTTGGTTTAACAAAACGTACACTTCGTTATTATGAGGAAATTGGTTTAATTCATCCCCCTGAACGTAGTGAGGGGAACATTCGCCTGTATACAGACGAGGATATCGCCAGAATTAAAAAAATTGTGGAAGCGAAAGAAGTGTTAGGGATTACGCTTCAAGAAATGCAACATTTCTTATCGTTAAAAGAAAGAATGGAGCAAAGAAGAAATAGTGAGAATCCTCGTGACCGCGAAGTTATTCAAGAAATTAAAGAGATGCTTGAACAACAAGTGCAAACGCTAGACGAGAAAATGGAGCAGATGCAGCGTGTAAAGGCAGAACTTGAAGATAGCTTACATCGTGCAGTGACATTTTTAGAGAGCACAAAAGGAGAATGATTAAAATGGAGAGCAAGCAAAAATTAGGGAGATTGATTACAGTAGTGGCTACCTTCCTTGCCTTTTCAGGTATAGGGGTAGTCGACCCAATCTTACCAAGCATCGCTGAGCAAATTGGTGCATCGCATTGGCAAGTAGAGATGTTATTTACAGCATATATTTTAACGATGGCAATTATGATGTTACCAGCTGGAATATTCGCATCGAGATTTGGTGATAAACGAATGATGACAATCGGACTTGCAATCGTGACTGTATTTGCGTTTATATGCGGTATATCGCAAACGATTGCTCAATTATCTCTTTTCCGCGCTGGGTGGGGATTAGGAAATGCAATGTTCTTCGCAACGGCGATGACATTATTGATTGCATTAAGTAAAGAAGTTCATGAAGCAGTAGGATTGTATGAAGCAGCTATCGGTTTAGGGATGGCAGGAGGACCGTTATTAGGCGGAGTATTAGGTGGACATTCTTGGCGTTACCCATTTTTTGCGACGAGTATTTTAATTTTCTTAGCATTTATTTTAGTTTTCTTTTTTGTAAAAGAACCAGAGCGAAAAGTGAAGCGTAAGGCGGCAGGCGTAGGAGAATTACTTAACTTAGTTAAATATAAACCTTTTATGCAAGGTGCGATTTCAGGAATGTTATACTACTACGGATTTTTCGTTGTGTTAGCATATTCACCACTTATTATGCATTTATCTGCTATTCAATTAGGATTTGTATTTTGTGGATGGGGCTTAGCGTTAGCTTACGGTTCTGCAATTTTAGCCCATAAGTTAGAAGGGAAATATGAGCCGAAAACATTGTTGAAAGGTAGCTTACTCATATTTGCGCTGTTCTTAATCGCACTATTCTTTGTGAAAGTTATGTGGTTACAAATTGTATTAATTGTTCTATCAGGATTAGCATCTGGATTAAATAATGCATTATTTACAAGTTATGTAATGGATATTTCACCTTATGAAAGATCTGTTACATCAGGTGTTTACAACTTCGTTCGTTGGTTAGGCGGCGCGATTGCTCCCATCTTATCAGGAATTATCGGCCACACTGTTTCACCGCAAAGTCCGTTTTTAGTCGGTGGAATTGTTGTGTTAGTCGGTTGTGTAATGATTTTAATTCCAATTCGAAAACCGGTAGAAGTAGAGAGAAAAGCCCTTTCTTAAGAAAGGGTTTTCTTTCCTATTACAGGGCAATCCCTTTTCTTATATATGTTAGAACCCTCTGACTAAAATATATTTTCGGTATTTTTGTACTTTTAACTATACTTTTTGGATGTTTTGTTTTATTTTTGTTAGGGGACATTAATGATGTCCCTATTATAAATTTGCATTGAAAGGCGTGATTGTACGATGGAACTATGGTTCACTGAAAAACAAACAAAACATTTTGGGATTACGGCGCGTATTAACCGCACATTACATACGGAGCAAACAGAATTCCAAAAACTTGATATGGTTGAAACGGAAGAGTTCGGAAACATGCTTGTTTTAGATGGCATGGTTATGACAACAGAAAAAGATGAGTTCGTTTATCATGAAATGGTAGCGCACGTACCTTTATTTACACATCCAAACCCTGAAAACGTATTAGTTGTAGGTGGTGGCGATGGTGGTGTTATTCGTGAAGTGTTAAAACACCCAAGCGTAAAGAAAGCAACTCTTGTTGAAATCGATGGAAAAGTAATTGAGTACTCTAAACAATACTTACCATCAATTGCAGGCGCATTAGATAATGAGCGTGTAGAAGTAAAAGTAGGAGACGGTTTCCTACACATCGCAGAAAGCGAAAATGAATATGACGTAATTATGGTAGATTCTACTGAACCAGTAGGACCAGCAGTAAACTTATTTACAAAAGGCTTCTACGCTGGAATCTCTAAAGCGTTAAAAGAAGATGGTATTTTCGTTGCACAAACGGACAACCCTTGGTTTACACCTGAACTAATTACAACTGTGTTTAAAGACGTAAAAGAGATCTTCCCGATTACTCGTTTATACACAGCGAACATTCCAACTTACCCAAGTGGTCTTTGGACGTTCACAATTGGATCTAAAAAACATGATCCATTACAAGTAAGTGAAGAGCGTTTCCACGAAATCGAAACGAAATACTACACAAAAGAATTACACAATGCAGCATTCGCATTGCCGAAATTTGTTGGCGATCTAATTAAATAAGAGAATCGTATCGAACAAATAAAGTGTAAGTAGCTCATTTAAGGTGTTTGTCCAGAAGACTTGAACATGCTAGCTACTTACACTCCTATAAAGAAAATCGTCTTCTTGTTATGAAACAGAAGACCCGGTAAATCGAGAAAGAGGAGCAGCTCGCTCCAAATTTGAGAAATAATGAAAGGTTGGGATACCTTAAGTTCCACATAAGGAGGAAAAGAATATGCGTTTTGATGAAGCTTATTCAGGTAAAGTATTTATTAAAAGTCATCCAAGTTTTGAAGAGTCAAAGGTAGTTATTTACGGGATGCCTATGGATTGGACAGTAAGTTACCGTCCAGGTTCTCGCTTTGGCCCTGCACGTATTCGTGAAGTATCAATCGGTCTTGAAGAATATAGTCCATATTTAGATCGTGAACTAGAAGAGGTAAAATATTTTGATGCGGGTGATATTCCATTACCATTCGGAAACGCACAACGCAGCTTAGACATGATTGAAGAGTATGTATCAAAACTTTTAGATGCCGATAAGTTTCCACTAGGTCTCGGCGGTGAGCACTTAGTGTCTTGGCCAATTTTTAAGGCAATGGCAAAAAAATATCCGGATTTAGCAATCATCCATATGGATGCTCATACTGATTTACGTGAGTCGTATGAAGGGGAGCCTTTATCCCACTCTACACCTATTCGTAAAGTGTGCGATTTAATTGGTCCGGAAAACGTATATTCTTTCGGTATTCGTTCTGGAATGAAGGAAGAATTCGAATGGGCAAAAGAAGTAGGTATGAACTTATATAAATTTGACGTATTAGAACCGTTAAAAGAAGTATTACCGAAACTTGCAGGACGCCCAGTTTATGTCACAATTGACATTGACGTATTAGACCCAGCTCACGCTCCTGGAACAGGAACATTAGAAGCTGGAGGTATCACATCTAAAGAATTATTAGATTCCATCGTAGCAATTGCAAATTCAAATATAAATGTAGTTGGAGCAGACTTAGTAGAAGTAGCTCCTGTCTACGACCATAGTGATCAAACGCCAGTCGCAGCAAGCAAATTCGTGCGGGAAATGCTGCTCGGTTGGGTAAAATAAAAGCGGAAGCGGCTCGCTCAGAATGTGAGGGAGATGGAGCTTCAGACGTAGAGGCGTTTTTTGCCTCGAAGGAAGAAGCGAAGCCACCGATCATTCTAGCTGCTGCAGCTAGATAAAGTAAAAGTGAAGCCGACTGTTTAGACCCGGTGTCTAAGGTTCTAGGAGGCGTAACTGGATAAAATAAGAGCCTTCTATATGAATAGGGGGCTCTTATTTTGTCGATATATTTAAAAAATCGCCGATATAATTTTATTTACTGCCACGCAACATAAAAAAGAGCTATTCTCAAACGATGAGAATAGCTCTTTTTCTTATGCAACCTTCTCTTCCGAAGTAATGCCGCGAATTTCATCAGCAGAACGAATTGGATATTTACGGAACACGATTGATCCGATGTATCCAACAATCGTGGTAACGATTCCACATAATACAGCAGCAATTGTTACTTTTACAACGTCATTAAATCCGAATAAGACAAGAAGTCCTGGGATTGGTGATGCCGTTCCTGGTGCATTATTAACGAGCTGGAACAGAGATGTAATAATACCAGCAAGCGCACCGCCAACGAAGTTTGTTGCATAAATTGGAATTGGATTTGCTGAGACAACATCGGCTTGTGTTAAAGGCTCGATTGCTACAGCGATTGTGTCTTTCTTTGAACAAATTTTTAGTCGTTTAAAGAAAATAAAGTTCATTGGGGCTGAGGCTGCTACGGCAAGACTACCAATTGCCATTGGTAAACCTGTTAACCCAAGCATTGCAGTTAGTGCCATAGAACTCAGTGGAGAGGTAGAAATAACTGTTATTAATCCACCAAGCATAATACCCATAATGATAGGACTCTCTGTAGTTGCAACTGAAATCATAGAACCGATTTTACCGAGTGTTGCGTTCACGAGTGGATCCATAAGCATTGCCATTCCGCGTGAGATTGGTGCAGCAATAAATAAAATTGCTAAAAATTCTACACCAGCTGGTAATTTCTTTTCGAGAAATTTCACGACGAAAGCACAAACGTATCCAGCGAAAAATCCTGGTAAAATACCGAATCCACTAGTAGCGATACCGATTAGAACAGCATACACGGGTGAAACACCGATTGCTAGTGCGACTAAAATCGCGGCTGCGACACCGCTCATACTACCAGAAGCTTCTCCTACTGATTGTAAAAAGTCATTATGAAACATTTCTCCACCGATATAACGGTGAAATGCTTCAATAAGAAAACTTGCGATTGCTGCATTAGCTAAAGCACCCATCGCTTTCATACCGTAAGGAGCACGGTAACTAAAAAGTGTAAATAGACAAAGTACAACAAGTAATAGTGCTAAACCTTGCAAGATAGCCATTTGAAAACTGTCTCCTTTGATTTTTGTAATAAAAATTTGTATCATTCAATAATAATATAAAAGTTCATGAAACGGAAAAATTTTTTATTGGGAAATTGCCATAAGGTGAAGATGCCTTACAATAATGTAAGGAAAGTGTAAGGTGTTTAGATAGAGTATAGTATGTCATTTTTCGTATAATACAAGTACAGATATATGACTAGGGAAAAAGAAGTGCAAACAGGAGGCTCATATATGAAATTGGTAATTAAAGTTTTAGTTGTATTCGCCATCATTTTAGGTGGAACAGCGTATTATTTGAACACAAAAACAGAAGGTGTACATGCTTTTGTAGACAACTTCTTTTCAAATAAAGAAATACAAGATTATTATGCGGTTATAGATAAAGGTGAGAAAAAAGACGGAGAGTATTTGTATACATTTAAAGGGTATACAGAAGACGGAAAGTTACAAGTTGTGAAAAGAATGATGAACCGTGAATTGCATACGGGGGCATTTATAAAAATTTATGCAAAAGGTATGCAAGGAAAAGGATGGGCTGAAATCTCAAAAGAATCAATTCCGCAAAAAGCGTTGGAAAAAATAGAGAAACGATAAAAGGAGCGATTAATTCACTCCTTTTTTAGTGCGTTAAAATAGTGATAGTGGTTTTTTCTTTGTTAGAAATAATTTTTACACGGCCACCAATTGGGAAAGTGAAAATCGGGGTTGTATGACCGAAACTTGCGTTTGCAATGATAGGTATATGTGCCAGTTCAGGTTTTGAAGTAATCATTTCTTGAATGTCTTCTGTCGTACATTCTGCACCTTTTTGCATCTTTCCTATAACGATGCCTTTTACATGTTCAAAATCTTGTTGCTGCATAAGAGAATGTAAATAGCGATCAAAAGTTTTAAGAGTAGATGTTCCAGTTAAACTATCTTCTTCAAGAAATAAAATTTTATCCTTTAAGTTTGGCATATATGGTGTACCTTGCAGTAAGTTCAATGTGCTCATATTACCACCGATAATATCTCCCGTAGCTTCGCCTTCGTGAATGGAAACGTATCCTTCATTTTTAATAAATTTTCGATTTTCTTGATCTATGTACCAAGAATCATCGCTCCATGTTTCAGATGGAGGGACTTCAATAGACTTATTAGAAGTTAAGCATTTTAAAAAGTAATCGGTTGTATACTCGAGCCCTTTCTCCATTCCAAATGAAGAGAAATGGGGCCCCGAATATGTAACAAGTCCTGTCTTAGTGTAAATTGCATTATTTAAAGCAGTAATATCCGAATAGCCACAGAAAAATTTCGGATTTTCACGAATTAAATCGTAATCGAGATGTTTTAATAAACCGTTAGAATTGTATCCACCAAGTGTCGTCAAAATAGCTTTTACATTTGGGTCTTTAAATGCTTCGTGGAGATCTTGAACGCGTGAAGAAATAGAAGAGGAAGCGAATCGATCTATCTCATCAGCATATGTTGAGAATGTAACTGGAAAGCCCATATCGGTTAATCTTTTTATAGCAAGCTCTTGGCACGTATTTGAGACAATACTTAAACTGCAAGATGGTGAAATAACTCTAATTTCATCACCTGGTTTTAATTTTTTTGGTAGCATTTAATTCACCTCTTTAAATGAAAGAATATTTAGATTTTAAAAATATTTTATCATATGAAATAAAGTGAAAGTGAATTATTTTTTGAAATGGAGTTTTCCTGATTTTTCAGCAGACAGACAGAGGTTTTTTTTGATATGATAGGAAAAGTGATTTATTATAAGTAGTATTTAATATCTATAACAATTGAAAGGTGTGCAAGACGTGGAGAAACAACTTGCAGGCTTGCCGGTACACGTTCATTTCGTAACAGAAATCCGTGAAGGGGCGAGAAAGGAAACCGTTGCTTTTGAAGCAAATGGTCAATACTATGTAAAAGGTCAAGGTACATACGTAACATTCCAAGAGCCGAACGAACAAGGCGAAGTGAAAACAATTATTAAAATTCAAGATGAACAAGTTCTCATTATGCGTTCAGGTGCTGTTTCAATGCGTCAAACGCATGTGAAAGGTGAATGGACAACCGGTACGTACACGAGTGAACTTGGTACGTTTGCATTGCAAACGAAAACTGATAACGTTCTTTTTAAATGGTCGGATGAAAAGAAAAAAGGACAACTTTTCTTAACGTACGCATTGCTTCTAAGTGAACAAGAAGCTGGCAGATATACAATTACACTTAATTTGAAGGAGGCAAAATAATGAATTCTTTAGAACAAGTAAAAGGATTGATTAAAGAAGAAATTCAAGCTGCTGTATTAAAGGCAGAATTAGCGACAGAAGAACAGATTCCAAACGTTGTATTAGAATCTCCAAAAGATAAAACAAATGGTGACTTCTCTACAAATATGGCAATGCAACTTGCACGCGTTGCGAAAAAAGCACCTCGTATGATTGCAGAAGAATTAGTTGCAAACTTCGATAAAGCAAAAGCTTCTATTGAAAAAATTGAAATCGCAGGTCCTGGTTTCATTAACTTCTACATGGATAATAGCTACTTAACAGACTTAATCCCAACAATCGTTAACGCTGGTGAAGCTTACGGTGAAACGAATACTGGTAAAGGTGAAAAAGTACAAATTGAGTTCGTATCTGCGAACCCAACAGGTGACCTTCACTTAGGACATGCACGTGGTGCAGCAGTAGGTGACACTTTATGTAATCTATTAGCAAAAGCAGGATACGATGTATCTCGTGAGTACTACATTAATGACGCTGGTAACCAAATTCATAACTTAGCTCTTTCAGTTGAAGCTCGTTACATGCAAGCTTTAGGTCTAGAGAAAGAAATGCCAGAAGACGGATACCATGGTGCGGACATCATTGGAATCGGTAAACGTTTAGCTGAAGAGTTTGGCGATCGTTATGCGAAAGCTGATGAAAAAGAAAGCTATGAATTCTACCGTGAGTACGGTTTAAAATATGAGTTAGCAAAACTTCAAAAAGACTTAGAAAGCTTCCGTGTTAAATTTGATGTATGGTTCTCAGAAACATCATTATACAAAAACGGAAAAATCGATCAAGCTCTTGCAGTATTAAAAGAGCGTGAAGAGATCTTTGAAGAAGATGGAGCGACTTGGTTCCGTTCAATGACTTACGGTGACGATAAAAACCGTGTATTAATTAAAAACGATGGTTCTTACACGTACTTAACGCCGGATATCGCGTATCACCGTGATAAATTAGAGCGTGGTTTCGATAAGTTAATCAACATTTGGGGTGCTGACCACCACGGTTACATTCCTCGTATGAAAGCTGCTATCCAAGCGCTAGGTTACGATAAAGAAACACTTGAAGTAGAAATTATCCAAATGGTACAACTGTATCAAAATGGTGAAAAAATGAAGATGAGTAAGCGTACAGGTAAAGCAGTTACACTTCGTGAGCTTATGGAAGAAGTAGGCGTGGACGCAATGCGTTACTTCTTCGCAATGCGTAGCGGTGATTCTCATTTAGATTTCGATATGGACTTAGCTGTATCAAAATCTAATGAAAACCCAGTATACTATGCACAATATGCACATGCTCGTGTATGCAGTATCCTTCGTCAAGGTGAAGAGTTAGGATTAGCTACAGGCGGAGACGTGAACTACAAACTTGTTACTTCTGAGAAAGAAGTAGAGTTACTGAAAAAACTTGGTGAATTCCCAGCAGTAGTTGCGGATGCAGCACAAAAACGTCTACCACACCGCATTACAAACTATGCATTTGAATTAGCAGCAGCATTACACAGCTTCTACAATGCAGAAAAAGTATTAAACCAAGATAACGTAGAATTAAGTAAAGCTCGTTACGAATTAATGAAAGCAGTACGCACTACACTTCAAAACGCACTAGCAATCGTAGGAGTATCTGCACCAGAAAAAATGTAATAGGCAAAAAAAGATGCTTATTTTTGTTTAGAAGTGATATACAAGTTGACATAAAAACATCTAATTAGTCTATAGACTAATTAGATGTTAAAGAAAGAAGACCAACGAAAGGTCGTATGGCTTCATAATAGGAAGTTTAAACAGAAAAAGAGATGGCAAAGCCATCTCTTTTTCTATGCCAATTTTTTAATATAAATACATGTGACAAATATATGTTTATGGTGATGAAGTGAAAATAGTAAAATACCAATTAACTATTGATTTTTAGGAACGATTCTAGAATAATAGACTGTCGGGGGGAAAATTATCAAAAATCCATATATGTATTATTAGTCGGTGGATATTACTAGGAAATGGTGTGATTGTTGTAAAAATCATTGTTATAGCTATACCAAGTAATAAAATAACAATGTATCTAATCAAGTATCTAATCAATTAGTAATGAATCCTGAAAACTTCCAACTTAGTCAAGAAACTAGGGGTGGTATGTTTAAAATAGTACATATAGTACAATTAAAGTTTTCATGATTTGATAAAAAATAATGAAAGGATATAAAACTCTCGGTTTTGATATTATCATCATATATAAGCTCATTTTACTTCTTCGACATAGCCATGGAACCCATTAGGCAAAGTATTTTTTCTTGACACCCATTTATATACTCCAAAAATGAAAAGGCTGAATTTCGTATTTATATACGATTTACATGAATTCAGTTGACAATCATACTTTTTTAGTTACCCCCAAATTTGGTCCACTGTATTCAAATTTGGAGAATATGACTTTCATCTTGCATAGGCATGCAATACTTCATCCAGAGTGTTTTTAATTATATAATGCAGGCGGTGGAACGCTTCTTGTTCTACTTGTTTCAGTGTGTAGATCGGTTATTTAATGAAACACAAACCGTTTTAACATATAGCCAATTTCACTACAACCCATAGTAATAGAAAACATATCTTCAATGATATCTTTTAGAATATGAGTATCCTAGCACATTTCATGGCCGTAAACTTCTTTGGCTTGTGTGCCAGGTTAGATTATATGCGTTACTTCTTAATATTCTTTAGGGGATAAGTAAGGAAGTTAGGTGAAGTAACTCTTCTATACTTGTTGGCGATGAAATTTTTGTATTTATAGAGCAAGCGTTTGCGTTGGGTGTGAAGAAATTTCAGAAACTCTAAAGCATAATAAGAAGAATGACTGTCATGAGTTTTATCATGAGTGCTTTTCGAATTGTCTTCTTCTGACTTTGAAGTTATCCTATGGTCGGTGTACGTGTATTTATAATTTGAATTTCTTTATCAAAATTTGTCCTGTACCTGTTTTTGTTAAATGGCATAGGCCAGAAATAAAATTTCGGAGAAACTAGATGAATCTATATAAGAGTCGAACTTCAATTTTCTAAATAATAGAAGGGTTGAAAAAAGAGGAAAAGATGATAATAGCTATCAAACATATTTTAGTAAAATAGCTTAATGACATTGAATAATAGAATCCTTGTCATAGTATGTTTTTTCTAAAATGTATTTAGATTTAATTTTATAGGAGGGGTAGAATAAAATATGCATTTAAAAAGAATTACTTCAATTTTTTCGATTATAATGATTTTCATGTTTACTATAGGCCAGAGTCTTTTACCTATAGTAGCAAATGCACAAGAATTAAACACAGCAGGACTTGTGGATAGTTTTAAGATTGATAAAACGGATCTTTTTATCGGACAACAGACTAAAGTCACTGTCAACTTCAGTGAAAAAGATGGTCTTAAGCTGAAGGCTGGAGACACACTAACATTAACACTGCCTCCAGAATTAAAAGGATTAAATACAGAGTTTCTATTAGATGACTATGGTACTTGTAAAGTTACTGCAGGTACTGTGGTATGTACATTTAACGACAAAGTGAGTACACATCAAAATATTAAAGGGTATTTAAACTTTTTCGTGGAAGCTGCCAATGTAGGAACGGATGAAAAGAAAGAGATTGAAACCAATTTCGGTACAAATGTAGATAAGCAATCTGTAACAATTACCGGTCCAACAAGCGGTGGTGGTACAGATCCTGGAAAGGGTCCGTTTTTTTATAAAACTGGTGATATGAGAGGTAAGCCAGGTGAGGTACGTTGGTTCTTAAATATAAACTTAAATAAAGAAGAGTTAAGTCGCAATATTGTTGTGACTGATAATTTACAGGAAGGTCAAACACTTAATAAGGATAGTTTCTATATAAGTATAGATGATCATCTAGGTCGTCGATCTTTAACGCTACAAGAGCTTGAAAAGCAAGGTTACGGAACGATTACCTTTACTGGAGACAGATCATTTAAAGTTGTGCTTAATAAGGATAAAGCACGTCTTGCCTCCTTTACGATTGGTTATACATCTACTATAACGGAAGCTGGGAAGAAGCAAGAGTTTTTTAAGAATGATTATACGATTGATTACCAAGTTCTAAACAAGGAACCAGTTACTGAATCGGGTACCCACCCAGTCGAAAATATGACAGCTGGTGGTGGTGCTGAAGGTAACGTGATTCCAAGAGGAACGCTAAAAATTGTGAAGCATATTGAAGGGGATGAAGAAAAAGTAATCCCAAATGTTTCGTTTAAGCTGTATAAAGAGTCTGATGAACAAGTTGGAGATGTATATAAAACAGATGAAAAAGGGATAATTGAAATCCCTAATTTACAACCAGGTAAATATTATGTGAAAGAAGTTTCGGCTCCAGACTATGTTGATTTTGATCCTCAAGCAAAAATAATTTTTGAAGTTAAATCAGATGCTGTAAATGGAGTTAAGTTGCCAATTCCAAATAAAGTGAGAACTACATCTATTGCAGGGACGAAGACGTGGAAAGGCGATAACGAGAAAGATCGTCCAAGTTCAATCAAAGTAGACTTACTACAAAATGAGAAAGTAGTAGATACGAAAGAAGTAACAGCGGCAGATGGTTGGAAGTACAAATTTGACAACCTAGCAGCATATGATGCAAGTGGAGTAGCATACAAGTATGAAGTAAAAGAAGAACCGATAGATGGATACACAACAGAAGTAAATGGTTATGACATTACAAATACAAAAGTGGTACAAACAACCAAAGTAGAAGGAACGAAAACATGGAGAGACGATAACGAGAAAGATCGTCCGACGATGATTAAAGTAGACCTACTACAAGACGGTACAGTGATTGCGACGCAAGAAGTAAGCGAAGCAACAGGTTGGAAATATGAATTTAAAGATCTGGCGATAAACAACGCAGACGGAAAAGCATATAAGTATGAAGTGAAAGAACAACCAGTAGCAGGATATGAATCCAAAGTAAATGGTTATGACATCACGAATACAAAAGTCGGTAAGACATCAGTTGCAGGAACGAAGACGTGGAAAGGTGGAACAGAGGAAGAGCATAAAGCCATCAAAGTAGACTTACTACAAAACGGTACAGTGATTGCGACACAAGAAGTAAGCAAAGCAACAGGTTGGAAGTATGAATTTAAAGATTTAGTAGCGTTTGATGAAAATGGAAAAGCATACAAGTATGAAGTGAAGGAACAACCGGTGGATGGATACGAATCCAAAGTAAATGGTTATGACATCACAAATACAAAAGTAGGCGAAACAAAAGTAGAAGGAACAAAGACGTGGAAAGACGATAACGCAAAAGATCGTCCGGAAATAATCAAAGTAGACCTTTTACAAAATGGTAAAGTAGTAGACACAAAAGAAGTAACAGAAGCAACAGGCTGGAAGTATGAGTTTAAAGATTTAGCAGCCTACGATGCAAACGGAGTAGCGTACAAGTATGAAGTGAAAGAACAAGCAGTAGCCGGATATGAATCCAAAGTAAGTGGTACCGACATCACAAATACAAAAGTAGGCAAAACAAAAGTAGAAGGAACGAAGACATGGAACGACGGAAATGCAACAGACCGCCCGACAATGATCAAAGTAGACTTACTACAAAACGGGAATGTGATTCAAACACACGACGTACTAGCAGTAATGGGTTGGAAATATATATTCTCAGATTTAGAAGCATATGATGCGGAAGGAAAGATTTACGAGTATACAGTGAAAGAACAGCCAGTACCAGGATATGAATCTAAAGTAAGTGGTACCGATATCACAAATACAAAAGTAGGTCAAACAAAGGTAGAAGGAACGAAGACATGGAAAGACGATAACGCAACAGATCGTCCGGAAATGATTAAAGTAGACCTACTACAAAATGGCACAGTGATTGCAACGCAAGAAGTAAGCAAAGCAACAGACTGGAAATATGAATTCAAAGATTTAGCAGCGTATGATGCAAACGGAGTAGCGTACAAGTATGAAGTGAAGGAACAACCGGTAGCCGGATATGAATCCAAAGTAAGTGGTACTGACATCACGAATACAAAAGTAGGCGAAACAAAAGTAGAGGGAACGAAAACGTGGAACGATAACAATGCAACAGATCGTCCAAGCACAATCAAAGTAGACTTACTACAAAACGGAAAAGTAGTAGACACAAAAGAAGTAACAGCAGAAACAAACTGGAAGTACACGTTTGAAAAGCTCCAAGCATACGATGCAGACGGAGTAGCGTACAAGTATGAAGTGAAAGAACAACCGGTAGCAGGATATGAATCCAAAGTAAAAGGTTATGACATCACAAATACAAAAGTAGGCGAAACGAAAGTAGAAGGAACGAAGACATGGAAAGACGATAACGCAAAAGATCGTCCGGAAATGATTAAAGTAGACTTACTACAAAACGGAAAAGTAGTAGATACAAAAGAAGTAACAGCGGCAACAAACTGGAAATATGCATTTGCAGATGTAGAAGCATACGATGCAAATGGAGTAGCGTACAAGTATGAAGTGAAGGAACAACCGGTAATGGGATACCAATCTGAAGTACACGGTTATGACATCACAAATACAAAAGTAGGCGAAACAAAAGTAGAAGGAACGAAAACATGGAAAGACGATAACGCAAAAGATCGTCCGGAAATGATCAAAGTAGACCTACTACAAAATGGCACAGTGATTGCAACGCAAGAAGTAAGCAAAGCAACAGACTGGAAATATGAATTCAAAGATTTAGCAGCGTATGATGCAAATGGAGTAGCGTACAAGTATGAAGTGAAAGAACAACCAGTAGCAGGATATGAATCCAAAGTAAAAGGTACTGACATCACAAATACAAAAGTAGGCGAAACGAAAGTAGAAGGAACAAAAACGTGGAACGATAACAATGCAACAGATCGCCCAAGTTCGATTAAAGTAGACTTACTACAAAACGGAAAAGTAGTAGATACAAAAGAAGTAAGCAAAGCAACAGACTGGAAATATGAATTCAAAGATTTAGCAGCGTATGATGCAAATGGAGTAGCGTACAAGTATGAAGTGAAAGAACAAGCAGTAGCCGGATATGAATCCAAAGTAAAAGGTACTGACATCACAAATACAAAAGTAGGCGAAACAAAAGTAGAAGGAACGAAAACATGGAAAGACGATAACGCGAAAGATCGTCCGGAAATGATCAAAGTAGACCTTTTACAAAATGGCACAGTGATTGCGACGCAAGAAGTAAGCAAGGCAACAGGCTGGAAATACGAATTCAAAGATTTAGCAGCGTATGATGCAAACGGAGTAGCGTACAAGTATGAAGTGAAGGAACAACCGGTAACGGAATACCAATCTGAAGTACACGGTTATGACATCACAAATACAAAAGTAGGCGAAACAAAAGTAGAAGGAACGAAGACATGGAAAGACGATAACGCAACAGATCGCCCAAGTTCGATTAAAGTAGACTTACTACAAAATGGTAAAGTAGTAGATACAAAAGAAGCAACAGCAGAAACAAACTGGAAGTACACGTTTGAAAAGCTCCAAGCATACGATGCAGACGGAGTAGCGTACAAGTATGAAGTGAAAGAACAACCGGTAGCAGGATATGAATCCAAAGTAAAAGGTTATGACATCACAAATACAAAAGTAGGCGAAACGAAAGTAGAAGGAACGAAGACATGGAAAGACGATAACGCAAAAGATCGTCCGGAAATGATTAAAGTAGACTTACTACAAAACGGAAAAGTAGTAGATACAAAAGAAGTAACAGCGGCAACGGAATGGAAGTACACATTTGAAAAACTCCAAGCATATGATACAGACGGAGTAGCGTACAAGTATGAAGTGAAAGAACAACCAGTAGCAGGATATGAATCCAAAGTAAAAGGTACTGACATCACAAATACAAAAGTAGGCGAAACAAAAGTAGAAGGAACGAAGACATGGAACGACGGTAACGCGAAAGATCGTCCGGAAATGATCAAGGTAGACCTTTTACAAAATGGCACAGTGATTGCGACGCAAGAAGTAAGCAAAGCAACAGGCTGGAAATACGAATTCAAAGATTTAGCAGCGTATGATGCAAATGGAGTAGCGTACAAGTATGAAGTGAAAGAACAACCAGTAGCAGGATATGAATCCAAAGTAAAAGGTACTGACATCACAAATACAAAAGTAGGCGAAACAAAAGTAGAAGGAACGAAGACATGGAACGACGGTAACGCAACAGATCGTCCAAGCTCGATTAAAGTAGACTTACTACAAAATGGTAAAGTAGTAGATACAAAAGAAGCAACAGCAGAAACAAACTGGAAGTACACGTTTGAAAAGCTCCAAGCATACGATGCAGACGGAGTAGCGTACAAGTATGAAGTGAAAGAACAACCGGTAGCAGGATATGAATCCAAAGTAAAAGGTTATGACATCACAAATACAAAAGTAGGCGAAACGAAAGTAGAAGGAACAAAAACTTGGAACGATAACAATGCAACAGATCGCCCAAGTTCGATTAAAGTAGACTTACTACAAAACGGAAAAGTAGTAGACACAAAAGAAGTAACAGCGGCAGCGGAATGGAAGTACACATTTGAAAAACTCCAAGCATATGATGCAGACGGAGTAGCGTACAAGTATGAAGTGAAGGAACAACCAGTAGCAGGATATGAATCCAAAGTAAAAGGTTATGACATCACAAACACAAAAATCAAGGACGAACAACATACAGATCCAAAAGATCCAAGTACAGATCCGAAAGATCCTAGCACAGATCCGAAAGATCCAAGCACAGATCCGAAAGATCCAAGCACAGATCCGAAAGATCCAAGCACAGATCCGAAAGATCCAAGCACAGATCCAAAAGATCCAAGCACAGATCCAAAAGATCCAAGTACAGATCCGAAAGATCCAAACACAAATACAGATAACAATAGCGATTCAAAAGTTCCACCTACTACAGAAAATGATAAGCCAACCTTACTTCCTAACACAGGAGGAACATCAGTAGAAATGAGTTCAATTCTTGGAGGTATGGTATTGTTCCTTTTAGGCGGAATCCTACTCGCTCGTCAGCGAATTAAATAATAAAAAAGCTTTAGATTATTAATTACACTGTAATCTAAGTAGCTGACAAATTAAAAAATTACTATTGATATTGCTCCCTTTAGGTAAGTATTCAAAAACACTTCACGATAAAGTGAAGAATGCAGCCTGAAGGGTTTTTTTTATAGAAAAAAGAGAACAATTTTAAGGTGGAATCAATCAGCGGCTCTAAAGCGATAACAAAACCGTTTTTAAGAAGCCTATTATAATTGGACCATAAACTTAGAGCAGGGTATCTCATGTAATTTAAGGTCAATGCCATGTTTCATTAAGTTTTGGATGAATGCATAGCCATTTTTATGGCTAATTTAGAAATAGCATTTTGTAAAGTTTTGTTCTTGAATAGCTGCTGCAATGTTTATTTTAGGAATGAAGGCATTAGTTCCTGCAGTTTAAGTTAACAAAACTGCAAGAGCAACCTTTTTGTAATTGAAAAACATTATCATTAGATACAATCAATATTATCACAATTTTTATTCTACGTAATGCTATAAATTTGATGTAATTTATTTATATATTACGATTTTAATTATACACCATAATACCATGTAATAAATATGCTTTTATGCATATTTATTTTTTCTCAATAAACAGCCACCGATTAATCGGTGGCTTGAAATAGTATTAAGCGGCTTTTTGTCCTGTTTTTACGGTGGAATGAAGGCTGTTATAGACACCAGTACCAATGACCTCTAATGCCATTTTCATACGTTCTAGCGAAATATTTTCTAATACGTTATCTTGAGGTGTGTGGTATACCTTTTCGATATGATAGATTAATGGATTCCAACTATCGACACCCATCCAAATAAATAGAGCCGCAGGAATCCCAACTTCAGCAAATGGCACATGATCACTAGATCCAAATTTTCCTTGAAGAACGAGTTCATTATTTAATTGTTTACCTGCTTGTAAGGCTGCGTCTGTTACAAGGTTTGGAGAACCGTTAGGCGTCATAGCATATAAATTCTTCGCTTTATCGTAATTTGTTGCAACCATGTCTGCGTTAAAGACACCTAAAATTCGATCGCGTTCTTTTTGGGATAGACTATTAACGTAATGATCGGAACCAAGTAAGCCAGTCTCTTCAGAACCAAAAGCAATAAAACGAATTTCTTTATCAGTTTCTACATTTTGAAAAGCACGAGCTAACTCTAATACTAATCCTGTACCAGAAGCATTGTCATTTGCTCCAGGTGCTCCAACTACGCTATCATAGTGTGAACTTACAACGACAGCTTTTTCATTACCTGTACTATTTTTAGGTTTCTTTTTAGCGATGACGTTTAATGATGTTAAATTAGATTCATGTCTTGCTTTTAGGGAAAGAATTGTTGTCCCTTTTTTAGCAATTTCCTCTTTAAATGCATTTCCTTGCGCATAAGCAAGACCAAAGACAGGGATAGATTGCTTTTTTGTTAGGCGAGGGTTGAAGGTTTGTCCATAATTTCCGCGTCCGCCAATTAAACTGTATAAAAGAACTCCTTTTGCTCCTTTACTAACAGCATTTTCAACTTGTTTATTATAGTCTGCAACTGTTGTTCCTCTTTCAAATAGAACAATTTTCCCGTTTACTTCATTTGGGATATCCTCTAATTTTGTTCCACCTTGAACAAAGATAAGAGGGGCTGTAACAGCTTCTGTAGAAATTAGTGCGTTAGGAGCAGCACCAGCTTGCCAATTACGCTTTGTGGATAATGGTGATTCCATAAATCCAACGTATTGATCGGGCACTTGAAATGGTTGATATTCTACCTCATATCCCATTGATTTAAGCTGCATACCAACGTAGCGAGAAGCCCATTCTTCTGATTTTGTTCCACCAGGGCGAGGACCAATTGTTTCGGATAAGAAACGGATGTGTTCAATGGTGCGGCTTGCATCAACTTTTTTTGTGATAGGTGAAGTTTGTGTGATTTCTGACGTGGAATCAGCTTTGACTTGTCCGATTGGAGCTAAGCTAACAGCGAGTGATACAGCAAGCAAAGAGCTTACTATTTTTTGTTTCAAAGATTTTTTCATTTTTTCCTCTCCTATTCTTCTATTCTCTCTGACTGACAAAAGAAGACGGATAACGACTTCATTTTACCTTTACCCTTATTCGTTTTCAATATTCTGACATTGAGAAATAAAAAACGATGTATGCATATTTGCATATTTTTGATGGAGACATGTATGCTATCATTTTAAATGAAGGTTCGCTTTCTGCTTGGAAAGCTCCTACATTGCATGAATCTAGTGTACCCAAACTTTAGATTATGTAGAGAAAAGAATCCACTGTAGGGTTTCTTTTCTCATGTTTGAATCATGTGATGATAAATATGTTTCCGCATTTCATACTTATTATCAGTGATATATGTAAGGCATCCATATGAAAATACGAGGCTGTTCAAAGGTTTTCCGTACTTTTGGACAGCCTCACCCCGTTAAAAGGACGATACTTTATGTATCGTCCTTTTTCAAGCTGTGGAGAAAATCTTCTCTACAGCCTAAAAAAGAACCGCTTCCTACTAAGAAGCGGTTCTTTTTTATATTTCTGTTAAGATTATTGGTTCGCCGCGTGTTACAACAACTGTATGTTCACATTGTGCAACAAGGCTTTTATCAGGTGTAACGAATGTCCAACCATCATCGCCACGTTCGATAATGTGATCAGCTTTCATCGAAATGAATGGCTCTACAGCGATAACTAGGCCATCTTTTAGAAGAGCATTATCCATTGGGTCAAAGTAGCTTAAAATATGGTTTGGTGCTTCATGTAAACTAAGACCGATACCGTGACCAGTTAAGTTTTGAATCACATTGTATCCATTTTTATGTGCGAAGTTCGAAACAGCACGACCAATTTGGTTTTGTTTTGAACCAGCTTTCACCTTTTTCATTGCTGCCCAAAATGCATCAACAGCCGCTTGGCAAAGCTTTTCTTTTGCTTCATCTTCTCCAAGTACAAATGAAATACCTGTATCTGCATAATAACCACCAAGTGCAGCAGATACGTCGACATTTACTAAGTCGCCTTCTTTTAATACGCGATCTCCTGGAATACCGTGAGCAACTTCTTCGTTTACACTAATGCAAGTTACACCAGGGAAATCATATTCTTTTTCAGGTGCAGAAATAGCACCGTGCTCATCTAATACTTTTTTACCGATTAAATCAAGCTCTTTCGTTGTCATACCTGGCTTCGCTTCTTTTTTCATTTCTTCACGTGCAAGCGCAACGATGCGGCCGATTTTTCGTAAGCCTTCTAAATCTTGTTCATTACGAATAATCATGAAAACCACTGTCCTTCCTCGAATATATATCTTACCCGATTGTATCATGTTTATTTTCGTCCTGCTACTCGCTTGCGGTATGGGGGCTTATTCCTCTCACAAAGAATACATGACAATTGTCATATTGATGTCATGACGCATCATACTGTTTCCTAAGTTTTCCAACACGTACAATGTAAATATAAGAAACAGCGGGGGTGGAGAGATGGAAAAGATTATTGAAGTAAATGGTGTTTCTAAAACATTTAAACATAAAAAGGCAGTAAATAACGTTTCATTTCATGTAAATAAAGGAGAAATCGTAGCACTACTTGGACCGAATGGTGCAGGGAAAACGACGACGATGTCAATGATGCTTGGGTTAAAGGATCCGACGGAAGGGACTGTTTCTATATTTGGAAAGAATCCAAAGCGTAGAGATGTTCGTAATAGCCTCGGTGCGATGCTACAAGAAGTAAGTGTCATTGATAGCATTACAGTAGAAGAGGCAATTGAGTTATTCCGTAGTTATTATACGAATCCGGTAGCGAAAGAAACGTTGCTACAGTTATCAAATTTAGAATCAGAGCGAAAGCAAAGATGTGAAAAATTATCAGGTGGTCAAAAGAGAAGGTTAAATTTTGCGCTCGCACTTGCAGGGAATCCAGATTTGCTATTTTTAGATGAGCCGACAGTGGGTATGGATATTACGTCCCGGAGAACGTTTTGGGAAACAATTCGAAAGTTAGCAAGTGAAGGGAAAACAATTATTTTAACGACGCACTATTTAGAAGAAGCGGATGCATTGGCGAATCGTATTTTATTGTTCGCAAATGGAAAGATTATCGCAGATGGTACGCCAGATGAGATGAAGGCGACGATTTCGCAAAAAACAATCAAGTTTTATTCAAAGGAAAATATTCCTACAAAATTACTAAAAGAGTTACCAAACGTAACAGATGTACAGTCAAACGAAGGGCACTTCACTTTAACAACTGAAGATACAGATGCAACTTTAAAAGCAATTTATCAAAAGAATTTACCTGTAACAGATATTTCAGTTGAACGTGGAAGTCTCGATGAAGCGTTTGAACAGTTTGTTGCAAATCAGAAGGAGGGAATCGCATGAGGGCTTTATGGATGCAATGCAAAATAGAAATTTTACGTACGTTTCGTAATAAATTATTTATCTTTTTCTCATTATTAATGCCAGTTATGTTTTACTACATTTTCACAAATGTTATTCAAGTGCCACAGAACGGGGATGCGTGGAAAGTGCATTATTTAATCTCAATGGCGACGTTTAGTATTGTAGGAACGGCACTTTTTAGTTTCGGTGTAAGGATTTCTCAGGAAAAGGGGCAAGGGTGGACACATTTGTTAAAAATTACACCACTTCCAGAGGGAGCGTATATAACAGCAAAGATCATCGCTCAAACAGTAGTGAATGCTTTTTCAATCTTAGTTATCTTTATCGCAGGAATATTAATTAATAACGTTGAGTTAACAGTAGGGCAATGGATCGGTGCTGGGTTATGGTTGTTGTTAGGTGTGACACCATTTTTAGCATTAGGTACAGTAATAGGTTCTATTAAGAAGGCGGATGCAGCAGCGGGTTTAGCAAATATTTTAAATATGAGTTTAGCTGTAATTGGCGGGTTATGGATGCCAATCGAAGTATTCCCGAAAATATTAAGAACGATTGGTGAATGGACACCAACGTATCATTTCGGAAGCGGTGCATGGGATATTGTAGCTGGAAAATCGGTTGGTTGGGAAAATATCGCGGTATTAGGAGGTTATTTCCTTATATTTGTTGTAGTATCAATATATATAAGAAAAAGACAGGAAGCGGTATAAATGATAGAGAAGAAGAGGATTGAAATTTTTCCGAAACATATGGGTTTCTTCCCGTATATGTGGCTGGTGTATCTAGTATTTCCGGTTTATGCAATTGTACAACAGGAAGGTTCGAGATTAATGTTTGGTGCTGGTATGTTAATGCTCTTTGTCTTGGCATATCGGCAACTTTATTTTGTTACAAAGATGTTTGCAATGTGGGCTTGTATACAATTAATTATTGCTTTGGTATTTAGTTTTTTTTATAGTCCATACCTTATTTTTTTATGCTTTTTCACATCAAACGCCATAGCGTTCGCACCCACGAAAAAAATATTTCGGATATTATTGGGCTTATTAGTTGTAACGCTTATAACATTTGTATATGGTGCAGGTTTTTCATTTATAAGCTTTATAAATACTGTCCCAATGTTTATTTTGATGCTTGCTGCGCCTTTCGGTATGCGTAACTTTAATCAAAAAAAGATATTAAGAAGTCAATTAAACGAAGCGAATGAGCAAATTAAAGACTTAGTAAAACGTGAAGAAAGGCAACGAATTGCAAGAGATCTTCATGATACGTTGGGACATACACTATCTCTTATTACGTTAAAAAGTCAGCTCGTGGAGAAGTTAATTGTAAAAAATCCGGAGCGCGCAAGTGCGGAAGCAAAGGAAATTACGCAAACATCTCGTACGGCATTAAAGCAGCTAAGGGAATTAATTTCTGATATGCGCATGATTACAGTAGAAGAAGAAATTGAGCAAATAAAAGCGATCTTACAAGCTGCCAATATCGAATTAGAAGTGAAGCAGGAAGCAAGTTCGAGTTCGTTATCACCTATTGAACAAAATATTTTAGGAATGTGTTTACGTGAGGCTGTGACGAATGTTGTAAAGCATAGTAAGGCGACAAAGTGTACAGTCTCTGTATTAGAATCACAAGGTGAGCTGATTTTGAAAGTAGAAGATAACGGAATCGGTTTAGCAGATCAAAACCACGATGGAAATGGCATTCGTGGTATGAAGGAGCGCATCGCTCTTATTGATGGGTTTGTTGAACTAGGTACGATCAATCCAGGGACACTATTAATAGTAAAAGTACCAGTTGTTATTCGAACAGGAAAAGATGAGGTGAGGGCATGATTCGAATTATTATTGCAGAAGATCAGCGGATGCTTCGTGGTGCATTAGGGGCCTTACTTGATCTGGAAGATGATATTGAAGTAATTGGGCAAGCTGCGAACGGGGAAGAGGCACTAAAACTAATTGAATCGCTACAACCTGATGTAAGTATTATGGATATTGAAATGCCAATTCAAAGCGGATTAGATGTTGCGGAAACGTTAAAGAAAGAAAAATCAGCATGTAAGGTAATGATTTTAACAACATTTGCGCGCCCTGGATATTTTGAGAGAGCAATGAAAGCTGGTGTGCACGGATATTTATTGAAAGATAGTCCAAGTGAAGATTTAGCAGCATCGATTCGTAATGTGATGAAAGGAAAGCGAGAAATCTCTCAAGATTTAATGTTCGGCTTGTGGCAGGAGCAAAATCCGTTATCAGATCGGGAAAAAGAAGTGTTGTTACTTGCGAAAGAAGGAAAGACGGCAAATGAAATTGCGAAGGCACTTTATCTTTCACCTGGTACAGTACGTAATTATATTTCTGAAGTATTAACGAAACTTGATGCGAAAAATAGAATTGAAGCAATTACAATTGCGGAAGAAAAGGGATGGATATGAAAAGAAGTTTACCTATGAATGGTAAACTTCTTTTTTCTTATAAAGTGAAACTTTAATCAGTGGGGGGTTTTGTTCATCCCCCACTGATTATTAGTTGAACCAATCGGGCTTTTATGGGCAGTTGATCCCCCACCTAACTTCCTTGCTTCCTCTGAATTTTGGGATGGGGGTCTTACTGCCCGTTAATGCGGGATAAATAACAGAATTTCGTCTCAGTTGAATTGCTTGGAAGGTGAAAAGTAGTACGTAATACAGATTTTGCTTCATTTTTCGACAAAAAATTTGTTATAGTTAGATTAGGTTGTTGGTCTGAATTTTGGACAATTTTTCCACTAACAGTTGTAATTACTCCATTTTTATCTACTTTTACAATGAAATCTTGATTATATACTTTATAGTTTTTGTAAGTTTGTGCAAGGTGAACTTCGGTTTGATTTTCTTTTGTTTCTTTATTTGTAGGTTGGGAATCTACATTCATTTCAGTTGTCACTCACTCTTGTTGAGCTTTCGCCTCGTTTATATCATCCTTTAAATATTTTTTTACCATATTTTTTTGTATCATTTTGAGGTTGTAGTAATTTTAAAATCATTAAACTAGGCTGAGCAATTTCAACTTTTACTTCATTTTTGTCTAATTCTTGGGTGTGAACAGCTTCTGCTGATAAAGGATAAAGAAACCGAATGTAACGAAAAGCACGAGCAAGTTTTCTATAATTTATCTATAAAACTTCTAATCTATTATTGTATGTGAGATGAATTGTATGAAAAATTTGCCGAATTTTATATATATTATGCATTATTTCATATCAAAAATTGTCGAATTCACATTATTGTAGTGGTATGACAACTTAACAAATTAGATTGTTATAATGGGATGGTGAGTAAGTATGCACGCAGAAAAATTAGGAAGTGAAATTAAGAAAATTAGGGTAATGAGGGGATTAACACAAAAACAGTTATCCGAGAACATATGTCATCAATCGGAAGTGAGCCGAATTGAATCGGGCGCGGTATACCCAAGTATGGACATATTGCAAGGTATCGCAGCGAAATTACAAGTTCCTATTATTCACTTTTATGAGGTACTTATTTATTCTGATATTGAAAGAAAAAAGTTATTTAAAGATAGAATTCAAATGTTGAGTAAGAAGAAACAATATGCTGAAATTTATAGCATTGTTTCAAATGAATTAAAAAAAGAAAAGTTTCATCCAGAATTTAATCAGTTTCTTCTTTGGTACTATTACTTATCTGCATATGTTTTACAGAAAATTAATTTTGAATATTGCATTTTAGAGTTGAAAAAAATTGTACATCAATCATACGGAGGAATAGATGTATTTCAAAATTTATATATCGAAAATTCTATTGCAAGCATTTGTGCAGAAAATAATCAATTAGATAGGGCAATAACTTCATTTCGAGCTATTTTAGAACAGTTAGAATCGTTACATAATAATGAGGCATTCACAGTTAAAGTTCGATACAATTATGCAAAAGCTTTATATTTGAGTGATCAGTTTGAAGAGGCATTGTATCAAGTAAATGAAGCGATTGAAGCTTCTCGGTATATGGGAAGTATGGAATTAATCGGTCAATTGTATTATCAAAAGGGCGAGTGCCTTGAGAAATTAGAGTATTCATCAGATGATATTAAAGAAGTGTATAAAAAAGCGTCTTTCTTCTTTGATTTATTAGATTTACATTCTTACAAAGAGACGTTATTAAAAAAAAAGAAGTATTTAAATTAAAATGATTTGGAATATGTATAGTGGTATATTTCGTAAGTTACATCCACAAAAAGTAATGAAATATCCAAAAAATGGGTATGCATAATTGCATAAGTTGTGGATAAATTTTCATGATATATTAAAAGAAAACGATGTGGGTGATGGAATATGAAAAAATTACTTATTGGTAGTCTATTAACGTTAGCAATGGCATGGGGTATTTCATTAACAGATACAGCTTTAGAGAAAAGCCAAGTAATTTCTCATAATGATCAAGAGGTACAATTAGCTTCAGATTTACCATTTGAACATTAAAAAAACAACCGTCTTACTTAGACGGTTGTTTTTTTGTGGAGTAACCTCCAAACGTCTTTACTAGAAACAGGCTTGCTAATAAAGAAACCTTGAATGTGGTCACAGTTTTGTTCATATAAAAACTTCCATTGTTCTTCTGTTTCTACACCTTCTGCAATAACTTCTAAATTTAATTCTTTCGATAGCTTAATAATGGAAGCGATAATAGCTTCTTCTAAAGGGCTATTTGTAATTCCACAAATAAACTCTCGAGCGATTTTTAATGTGTTAATTGGGTATTTTGTTAAATAAGCTAAAGAACTATAACCAGTTCCAAAGTCATCGATTGAAATTTGAATACCGAGATTTTGAAGCTGTTCTAGTTTGGAAATGACAGATTGGTTTTGATTAATTGCGATACTTTCTGTAATTTCGATATCTAGTGCTTCCGGTTTTAGTTCGGTTTCTTCTAATACTTTTGAAATAGTAGGGATTAAATTTACATGGTTAAATTGAACAACAGATAAATTTACACCAACTTTCAAGTGAGAAAAACCTTGATTATGCCATCTTTTTGCTTCTAAGCAAGCGGTACGTAAAATCCAATTTCCAAGTTCAATAATAAATCCGGTTTCCTCCGCTAGAGGAATGAATTGGGCAGGAGATACGATGCCGAGTTTTGGATGCTTCCAACGAATTAATGCTTCAAAACCGATAATTTGTTTTGTTTTTGTGCTTACTTGTGGCTGATATTCAAGGAAAAATTCATTTTGTTGTAATGCCTTAGAAAGTTCACCTTCTAAAAATTCAATCTCATTTTGTGCGATACTCATTTCTTTTGAGAAGAAAACGAATCTATTTTTTCCGTTCGCTTTCGCACGATACATAGCCATATCCGCATTTTTCATTAATTCTGTTACATCTGTTCCATAATCAGGGTACATTGCAATTCCGATACTCGGTGTAATAGATAGTTCTTCATCTTTAATAAAGAATGGTTTGTTTAAAATAGTTAAAATCTGCTCAGCTATAAAAGCCGCACTTTTTTCTGAGTACATATCTGGTAATAGAATTGTAAACTCATCCCCACCTTGGCGAGCAACGACATCCTTCGAACGTAAGCAACCGCGTAATCTTTTTGCTACTTCAATTAATAATAAATCTCCGACGTCATGACCAAGCCTATCGTTAATTTTTTTGAATCGATCTAGATCAAGGAACATGACGGCAACATCATTTGCACTAGTTTGAGCTGTATTTAAAATAGTTTTTAAATCTTTTTCAAATTTTCGACGATTCGGTAATCCTGTGAGTGCATCATGAAAGGCTAAATGTTCTACTTGTTTTTGTTTTTCATATAAAGTTGTAATATCACGTGCTATGCCGAACATCCCGACAACTTCTTTATTTATGAAGGTAGGAATGAGTGTAATGTGAAGGTAATAGTAGTAGCCTTCTTTTTCTTTTGTACGAACTTCTAAAGTTTGTGGTCTACCTTCTTTCGTTATTTGTAACGCTCTCTTTAGTAGATCGTGGTCTTTTGAGTCAATAAAGTGTAAAAGGGAATAGCTTTCTACTTCACAATAGTAGGCGGTAAATAAACTTTCACATGCCTTATTAGAATGTTGGAAAATACCATTCATATTTAAAGAGAAAACGGCATCGGGATGATCTTCAAATAAAGATTTATAGCGTTGTTCACTTTTGGATAATGCAAATGCACCTTCTTCAACTTCATCTTCTAGTTGTGTAGTCAGCTGTTCATATGTATCGATTAATACTTTATTATCTTTCCACATGTAAAGTTGTCGTAAGAATAATAAAATAAGTGATAATACGAGACCGATTAACATGAACTTATCATCCCAAGGTTGAATAAGAATAAAGGAAAAGGTAATGATTATACTGAAATAAGGTAATATAAAGCGCACATAGTCGAATCGATAATACTTTGTTTTCGTTTCATGCTGTATTGGTTTATCCAAAATGTATAGTATGGATGACAAACCAATTAATAAAATTGAAGCAGTATGTACTAAGTAAGAGACTTCAGAAGAGGTTTCCATCCCTGAATTTAGTTGGAACAGGTGTATATATCCGTACAAAAGTATGATAGTAAAGCCGATAATTAATGAAATTCTGCTAGCAGAATATTGTTCTCGTCTATATAGGCTAATAACAGCGTAAATTACTAATGCTTGTGCAATAAAGTATCCGATTAAAACCCATTGATCTGTTGTTAGCATACGAAAGCTTGAAAGGTCTAAAATAAAAGTTAAGGTAAAATAAATATTCATAATCACAATAAAGATGCTATCGAATGAAAATTGAGCAAGGCCTCTAATAGAGTAATGTTTTATGAATTTGATAGCAAAACCAGAAAAGAGCAAAATATATTGTATGATGAAAAAAGGTAGTGCCTTATATGAGAATATGACTTGATTATATATAGAAAGTGAATGAAGAAATAAAGTTATCTCCATAGCCAATCCACATAGGCAAGTGCATAATAATAACACCCAAAATAGTTTATCACCGCGCTTCATTTTCTTAATTGCTTTATATGAGCAATAACAAGAAAAGATTGCAGCAAAACAAAATAAGAAAAGGATTCCAATTTCTTTTATATTCCACTCATTTGGAGTAAAGGATATCCAAAGAGAAAATATACAAATATAAATTATGACAAATTGTACATACTTTTTTTGATTAATCATATTATGACTCCGTTTCAATAAAGTTGAATCTCAGGGGGAAAATGCTAATTTAAATAATAGCATATAAAATAGGAACATTTTTACTATAAGAATTACTTTTTAAAAAAAATGGCGCAACGTTACAATTTACCATTGTAACGTTGCGCCATTTATTCTTTTTATCCCTCTTATAGAGGATAATTCATGTATGAGTTGCTGCATTGCTAAATCTTTCTGTTTACTTTCAATCATAATATCGAAATCATGATTGATTTTTTTTGCAATGTGTAAGAAAGGTTTAATAAACTCTAAATTAATATATTCAGCGTGAGCCCTAAACTCTTTTTCTGATTTAGGGGAGGAAATGTGAACTTTAGGAAGGATATTTGTATGTGACCAAGTTTCAAAAATTGCAGGAAGTAAATCTTCTAGCGGTTCCTCGCAAAGGTTAGCCATGTGATGATGATAATCAAATACGAAAGGTATCTTTTCTTTTTGGCAAATAGATAAAGTTTCAGCAGTTGTATATGTTTTATCGTCGTTTTCAAGCGTCATTTGCTTTTTTATATGTGCAGGAAGCTTTTTTATGTTTTCATGAAAACGTCCAACCGCTTTTTCTTTATTTCCATAGGCACCACCTACATGGATGTTAATATAAGAAGAATCTGCAATTCCTATTGCATCTAATACTTTATAATGATAGATCATATCTGTAATCGCATTCGTTGTAATATGTGGCTTATCGCTTGTAAATAGCGTAAATTGATTTGGATGAAAACTTACTCGCAAATTGTGTTCTTTAATTAATGCCCCAATTTTACGCCAAAGCGGTGTGAACAACCCGATGTAATCAAACTCGACTTCGGGATGTGTTGCAAGTGGGACGATGGAAGAAGATAAGCGATATAATGGAATTTCATGCGCTATATTGTAATGAAGAATACGTATTGTATGCTCAAGATTCTGCCGCGTAACATCGTATAATTTATCTTCTCGTTCTTGTTTACTAAGCTTTTGAAAGCTTGTAAATGTCATCGTTTTAGCCGGAGAACAGTCCCAGAGTGCCATTGCATGTGAGACATATCCGAAACGCATAATCATAATGAATACATCTCCTTTACTTATTATCCTTCCTATAGAAAGAAAGCAAGTATCGTTCCTACCCATTCTTTTCCTCTATCAATAAGAGAATGCGGGCTAACATCTTTAAAGGAAAGTAATGACGCATTTTCTAGATCTTCATGGAATTTGTTTTTTACTGTTTGTATAAAATGTTCATCATATAAAAGACAGTTGATTTCATGGTTAATATATAAACTTCTCATATCAAAGTTTGCAGTTCCGATATCACAAATATAATCATCAGCTATAATAACTTTAGCGTGAAAAAAACCTTGTTGAAACGCATAAATATTACACCCGGCTTGTATTAACTTTCGGCAATATGGGAATTTCGCTTCGCGCACAAGGGCGTGATCCGCTTTTTCCGGAACGAGAATCGTGATTTGAACCCCACGTTTTCGTGCTTTTAATAATGCGTTCATAATTTTTTTCCCAGGAATGAAATATGGTGTACCGATAAAGAGTTCTTTTTTCGCGCTTTCGATTAAATATAAAAATGTATTTTGCAAATAGGCACCATCAGTAGGGATAAAACGGTGTAGAATGATTCCTGGTTGTTGCTTAGGAAAATAAAGAGATGAATCTAATAAATTTTGGTCCGTATCGTCGAGCCAATCATGTAAAAATTGCTTTTGTAAATCTTGTATTCCTTCCCCTGTAAGGCGTAAATGATAATCGCGCCATAATCCTAATTTTTGATTATGCCCTAAATACTCTTCTCCGATATTAAATCCACCAATATAACCAATTTTCCCGTCAATAACTGTAATTTTTCTATGGTTTCTTTGATTTGCAGAAAAGAAAAGAAAAGGAAACTTGACCTTGTGACAAAATGAAAAAGAGACACCATGTTTTTGCAAGGAATGAATTGCCTCGTTTGATAGATGATGGCTTCCTAATCGATCGAGTAAAAGTCTTACTTCAATTCCTTCCTTTGCCTTATCGATAAGTAACTTTAAAAATTCACGACTGATTTTATCGTTTTTTACAATGAAGAACAAAACGTGCACATGGTGTTTCGCCTGTTTTATATCAGTAAATAGGGCATCATACAAATCTTTTCCATATGTATAAAGGTGAAAATTACTTTGACGTAAAGGGAAAGAACGAGAACGTACACGCTTTAAATGAACAATTCTCCCATAAGAGAGATCGATTACAATCCAGAGGGCGCTGCCTATTAATAAGAGAGATAAGAAGAACATGAATAAATTCCCTCCTTCACGGTCTTTTCACCATCAGTTTTTTTATCAATCAAACTTTCACCTTATCCCGTTATTTGCGGGCTAATAATGAGTAGGGAATAAATCGTTCTCTACTCATTAAAGTTTCACTTTATAGTTTCACCGAAATAAACAGCTTTATTAAAAAATATAGTGTCGTATAACAAAAAACTGTTGACTGAATGCTCACTCATTATATAATGAAGATAGGGGAAAAATTCAGAAAATTATATGTTTTTGAAGATTCTAAAAAAGAAAGAGGGCTTACAAAGAGAGGGGTAGCATAAAAATGAATAGCTTACTGATCATGAATTGGCTGGCTGCCATTGCTGTTATTGCTTATGCGGGATATTTGTTTGTGTATCTTATACGAACGAGGATGGCCTACATACAGTTAGGAAAAAAGATTGAATTTGACCGTCGTTTTAAAGAGCGTTGGGATCTCCTTAAGGTCAATGTTTTCGGTCAGAAAAAGCTGCTGAAAGATAAAAAGAGCGGCATTATTCACGTTATGTTCTTTTACGGATTTATTCTTGTCCAATTTGGAGCAATTGACTTCGTTTGGAAAGGACTCGCACCAGGATCACATCTTCCACTTGGACCACTATACCCTGCATTTACATTCTTCCAGGAAATTGTCACACTTGTTATTTTAATTGCAGTCTTTTGGGCTTTTCATAGACGCTATGTTGAAAAGCTAGTTCGTTTAAAACGTAATTTCAAATCAGGTCTTGTTCTTATCTTTATTGGTGGCTTAATGATTTCTGTGCTACTCGGTAATGGAATGGGAATTATATGGCATGGCGAGGAGCTTTCATGGAGTGAGCCAATCGCTTCTGCAATCGCTTACGTTTTCTCAGGGATAAATGAAACCGCAGCCATTTCGGTGTTCTATTTCTCTTGGTGGGTGCATTTACTAATTTTGTTAACATTTTTAGTATATGTTCCACAATCAAAACACGCGCATTTAATTGCAGGACCAGCCAACGTATTCTTTGGCCGTCTTTCAAATCCAGGGAAACTTGAAAAGATTGACTTTGAAGATGAAACACAAGAAACATTTGGCGTTGGTAAAATCGAAGACTTTAGACAAAATCAGCTTATCGATTTATACGCTTGCGTAGAGTGTGGTCGTTGTACAAATATGTGTCCCGCAACAGGAACAGGGAAAATGTTATCGCCGATGGATTTAATTTTAAAACTTCGCGATCATTTAACTGATAAAGGAGCAGCAGTAACATCAAAAGCGCCTTGGGTTCCAGTAGTTGCTTTTAATAATACACAAGGAAATCAGTTAGCGATGATGGCATCTGGGAAAGGGCAACAGGAATCAGCAGCTACAGCACTCGCTTACGATCCGAGTTTAATTGGAGATGTCATTACAGAAGAAGAGATTTGGGCTTGTACAACGTGTCGTAACTGTGAAGATCAGTGTCCGGTTATGAATGAGCATGTTGACAAAATTATTGATTTACGCCGCTATCTCGTTTTAACAGAAGGAAAGATGGACGCGGAAGCGCAGCGTGCGATGACAAACATCGAGCGTCAAGGGAATCCGTGGGGTCTGAACCGTAAAGAGCGTGAAACATGGCGCCAAGGTGATGATGAAGTAACAGTTCCAACTGTGAAAGAAAAATCGAAAGCTGGCGAGGAGTTCGAATATTTATTCTGGGTCGGTTCAATGGGATCATATGATAATCGTAGTCAGAAGATTGCGATCTCGTTTGCGAAGTTGATGAATGAAGCAGGCATTTCATTTGCGATACTTGGTAATAAAGAGAAGAACTCTGGAGATACACCGCGCCGACTTGGAAATGAGTTTGTGTTCCAAGAGATGGCGACAAAGAATATCGAAGAATTTGAAAAAGCAGGAGTGAAGAAAATCGTTACGATTGACCCTCATGCTTATAACACATTTAAAAATGAGTATCCAGACTTTGGCTTGCAAGCAGAAGTCTATCATCATACAGAATTGTTAGCTCAATGGGTGAAAGAAGGACGCTTAAAACCTGTTCACGCTATTGAGGAAACAGTTACGTACCATGATTCCTGTTATTTAGGAAGATACAACGAAGTATACGAAGCGCCACGCGACATTTTGAAAGCGATTCCTGGTGTGAACCTTGTAGAAATGGCACGTAATCGCGAAACGGGAATGTGCTGTGGCGCAGGTGGTGGCTTAATGTGGATGGAAGAGACAGCAGGTTCGCGTATTAACGTTGCACGTACAGAACAAGCACTAGCTGTGCAACCATCCATTATCGGTACAGGTTGTCCATATTGCTTAACGATGATTAGCGATGGGACGAAAGCGAAAGAAGTAGAAGAGAACGTTCAAACGCTTGATGTAACAGAGATTTTAGAACGCTCTGTTATCGGACAGAAGAACGAAGCGATGTAATCTGCAAGCATGAATACAATTTTAGAGAGAGGTGCAATCATTGCACCTCTTCTCAACGTAACAATGCCGAGCGAGCGCTCGGTGCACAAAAAAGAAATGGGGGAAAGAAAAATGAATAAAACAGTTATTTTAAGTGCTGCAAGAACACCGGTTGGGAAATTTGGAGGATCTTTAAAAGACGTAAAAGCAACAGAACTTGGAGGAATTGCAATTAAAGCGGCTCTTGAAAGAGCAAATGTTTCTGCTAGTGATGTCGAGGAAGTTATATTTGGAACGGTTATTCAAGGTGGACAGGGACAAATTCCATCGCGCCAAGCTGCGAGAGCTGCTGGAATCCCTTGGGAAGTGCAGACGGAAACAGTGAATAAAGTTTGTGCATCAGGCCTTCGTGCGGTTACGTTAGCGGATCAAATTATTCGTACTGGCGATCAATCATTGATTGTAGCTGGCGGTATGGAGTCGATGAGTAACAGTCCTTACATTTTACGCGGAGCAAGATGGGGATACAGAATGGGCAACAACGAAGTTATTGATTTAAATG
The DNA here is from genome assembly GCF_054823925.1 of Bacillus sp. F9_6S_D1_P_5. Lineage (NCBI taxonomy): Bacteria > Bacillati > Bacillota > Bacilli > Caryophanales > Bacillaceae > Bacillus > Bacillus sp. F9_6S_D1_P_5. Next base: position 170,846 of record NZ_JBTREW010000010.1, read on the forward strand.
TTGCTGACGGTTTAACATGCGCATTTTCAGGCATACACATGGGTGTTTATGGCGGAGAAGTTGCGAAGGAAGACGGAATCTCTCGTGAAGCGCAAGATGAATGGGCATATCGTAGTCATCAACGTGCAGTTTCAGCACATAAAGAAGGACGTTTTGAAGAGGAAATCGTGCCAGTAACGATTCCGCAAAGAAAAGGTGATCCGATTGTCGTTGCAAAAGATGAGGCGCCACGCGCGGATACAACGGTTGAAAAGTTAGCAAAATTAAAACCTGTATTTGATAAAACAGCGGCAGTGACAGCTGGTAATGCGCCAGGCCTAAACGACGGTGGTGCTGCACTTGTATTAATGAGCGAAGACAGAGCGAAGCAAGAAGGAAGAAAGCCATTAGCGACAATTTTGGCGCATACAGCAATTGCAGTGGAATCTAAAGACTTCCCGAGAACGCCAGGTTATGCAATTAATGCATTGTTAGAAAAAACAGGAAAGACAATTGAAGACATTGATTTATTTGAGATTAATGAAGCATTTGCAGCGGTAGCAATTGCAAGTACAGAGATTGCGGGAATTGACCCAGAAAAATTGAATGTAAATGGTGGAGCAGTAGCGATGGGACACCCGATTGGAGCAAGTGGAGCGCGCATTATCGTTACATTAATCCATGCGCTTAAGCAACGCGGCGGCGGAATTGGAATTGCTTCGATTTGTAGCGGTGGTGGTCAAGGCGATGCAGTGATGATTGAGGTTCATTAATTTACGGCGAGAAAATGATTTATTACAGACTTATATTAAGGGGGAAGAAGAAATGAGTGTACAAAAAATTGTTGTAATTGGTGCGGGACAAATGGGTTCAGGAATTGCACAAGTATGTGCAATGGCAGGATATGATGTGAAGGTACAAGATTTAAAACAAGAGCAATTAGATAGAGGGTTGGCTATCATTACGAAAAACTTAGCACGCCAAGTAGAAAAAGGACGCATGAAGGAAGAAGAGAAGGAAGCTACGCTAAATCGTCTTACAGTAACGCTTGATTTAGAGTGTGTGAAGGAAGCGGACCTTATTATTGAAGCAGCTGTTGAGAAAATGGATATTAAAAAGAAAATCTTTGCGAATCTAGATGAAATCGCTCCAGAACACGCAATTTTAGCGACGAATACGTCATCGCTACCAATTACAGAAATTGCAGCGGTAACGAAACGTCCGGAGAAAGTAATTGGTATGCACTTTATGAATCCAGTTCCGGTTATGAAGCTTGTTGAAATTATTCGTGGATTGGCTACAGATGATGCGGTCTATGAAACGATTGAAGATATTACGAAGAAAATTGGGAAAGTACCAGTTGAAGTAAATGATTTCCCAGGGTTTGTATCGAACCGTATTTTATTACCGATGATTAACGAAGCAATCTATACGTTATATGAAGGTGTAGCGACGAAAGAAGCGATTGATGAAGTAATGAAACTTGGGATGAATCATCCGATGGGCCCTTTAACGCTCGCTGATTTTATCGGTTTAGATACATGTTTATACATTATGGAAGTGTTACATGAAGGTTTAGGTGATAGTAAATATCGCCCATGTCCATTACTACGTAAGTATGTAAATGCAGGATGGTTAGGACGTAAAACAGGTCGTGGTTTCTACGTTTACGAATAAATCCCTCTTTGTTACAAAATAGTGGTCTTACCAAATTGTTAAAAGGATATATAGCAAATGGAGGCGGAGTATATGAACTTTCGTTTTAATGAAGAGCAGCAAATGATGAGGAAAATGGTTCGAGATTTTGCGCAGAAGGAAATAGCACCCTTTGTTCCGAGTATGGAACAAGGGGTGTTCCCAAAAGAGATTTTGCAGAAGATGGGTGAACTTGGATTAATGGGAATTCCAGCGCCTGCAACATACGGCGGTGCAGAAATGGATTTTATTTCTTACATTTTAGCGATTGAAGAAATTTCAAAGGTAAGCGCGACAGTTGGTGTAATTTTAGCTGTACATACGTCAGTTGGGATGAACCCAATTTTATATTTCGGAACAGAAGAACAGAAAGAGAAATATGTTTCTAAACTTGCGACTGGTGAATATTTAGGAGCATTTGCATTAACAGAACCAAATGCAGGATCAGATGCAGGGAGTTTGAAATCAAGAGCTGTAAAGAAAGGCGATCACTACATTATTAATGGATCGAAAGTATTTATTACAAATGGTGGTGAAGCAAATACATACATTGTATTCGCTTCTACAAATCCAGAGGCAGGAAAGAGCGGGATTTCTGCATTTATAGTAGAGAAAGATACACCGGGCTTAATTATCGGCAAAGACGAGCATAAAATGGGGCTTCTCGGTTCTCGTACAGTACAACTTACGTTCGAGGATATGAAAGTGCCAGCTGAGAATTTACTTGGTGAAGAAGGACAAGGATTTAAGGTAGCGATGGCGAATTTAGATGTTGGACGAATTGGAATTGGAGCGCAAGCATTAGGAATTGCAGAAGCGGCGCTTGCATGTGCGATTGATTATGCGAAAGAACGTGAGCAATTCGGAAAGCCAATTGCGGCGCAGCAAGGGATTGGCTTCAAACTTGCAGATATGGCTACTAGTGTAGAAGCGGCGCGATTACTCGTATATAGAGCGGCATCGCTAAGAGCACAAGGATTACCATGCGGTAAAGAAGCATCTATTGCGAAACTATTCGCTTCTAAGACGGCTGTTGAAGTTGCGATTGAAGCGGTGCAAGTATTTGGTGGTTACGGTTATACGAAAGACTATCCAGTAGAAAGATTTTTCCGTGATGCGAAAATCACGCAAATATATGAAGGAACAAGTGAGATACAGAAACTTGTTATTAGCCGAGCTTTATAAAAGCACAAGGGGGAGACGGGCATGCATTTTAAACTATCAGAAGAACATGAAATGATAAGAAAAATGGTTCGAGATTTTGCTAAGAACGAAGTAGCACCGACGGCAGCTGAGCGTGATGAAGAAGAGAGATTTGATCGTGCAATATTTGATCAAATGGCAGAGCTTGGTTTAACTGGCATTCCGTGGCCTGAAGAATACGGTGGAATTGGAAGCGATTACTTAGCTTATGTAATTGCCGTTGAAGAATTATCCCGCGTATGTGCTTCTACAGGTGTAACATTGTCTGCACATACTTCGCTTGCTGGTTGGCCCATTTTTAAATTTGGAACGGAAGAGCAAAAACAAACGTTTTTACGACCGATGGCAGAAGGGAAGAAAATTGGCGCGTATGGCTTAACGGAGCCGGGATCTGGATCGGATGCTGGTGGAATGAAGACGATTGCTAAAAGAGATGGAGACCATTATGTATTAAATGGATCAAAAATCTTTATCACTAATGGCGGTATTGCTGATATTTATGTTGTCTTTGCGTTAACTGATCCTGAATCGAAGCAGCGCGGCACGAGCGCATTTATTGTGGAAAGTGATACACCAGGATTTTCAGTTGGGAAGAAGGAAAGTAAGTTAGGGATTCGCTCTTCACCAACAACTGAAATTATGTTCGAAGATTGCCGCATTCCTGTAGAGAATTTACTAGGTGAAGAAGGACAAGGATTTAAGATAGCGATGCAAACATTAGATGGTGGCCGTAACGGTATTGCGGCGCAAGCGGTTGGTATTGCACAAGGGGCTTTAGATGCTTCCGTAGAATATGCGAGAGAGCGTCATCAGTTTGGGAAGCCGATTGCGGCGCAACAAGGAATTGGCTTTAAACTTGCAGATATGGCAACGGATGTGGAGGCGGCGCGTCTTCTGACATACCAAGCGGCTTGGCTTGAATCGGAAGGGCTTCCGTACGGGAAAGAGTCAGCGATGTCAAAAGTATTTGCAGGCGATGCAGCGATGAAGGTGACGACTGAAGCGGTACAAGTATTTGGTGGTTACGGTTATACGAAAGATTATCCAGTAGAGCGTTATATGCGAGATGCAAAGATTACACAGATTTATGAAGGAACACAAGAGATTCAAAGGCTAGTAATTTCTCGTATGTTAACGAAGTAGGATGAAAGGCGTAGGTATTTTCCTACGCTTTTTCCTTCCAAAAAATAAGAGAGAGGTGAAGGGGATGGTTAAACATAATGTACATGCGTCCGTGAAAGATGAAAAATTAGTCGCGTTAAGACGTGAACAAATGATTAAAGGTGCGGTGCAGTTGTTTAAGCAAAAAGGGTTTCCGCGTACAACAACGAGAGAGATTGCAAAGGCAGCTGGATTTAGTATTGGTACGCTTTATGAATACATTCGTACAAAAGATGATGTTTTGTATTTAGTTTGTGATAGTATTTATGAACATGTAAAAGAAAGATTAGAGGAAGTAGTTTGTACAGAAAAAGGGAGTATAGAAAGCTTAAAGATAGCAATAACGAATTACTTTAAAGTGATGGATGAATTACAGGAAGAAGTATTAATAATGTATCAAGAGGTACGTTTTTTACCGAAAGAATCACTCCCGTACGTATTAGAAAAGGAGTTTCAAATGGTAGGAATGTTCGAGAATATTTTAGAACAGTGTACGGAAAATGGAACATTTATATTAAATAAAAAAGAAATACAGCTTCTTGCACATAATATTTTTATACAAGGACAGATGTGGGGATTTAGGCGTTGGGCGCTGCAAAAACTATATACACTCGAAGAATATACAGAAATGCAAATTAGGTATGTGCTGCAAGGGGCCCATATGCTTCCGAAATAAGAGTTGGATAAATTATAATTTTATTGCCATTAAAGTTTCCCGTTTTTTTTGTAGCATATTTGTGCGACTTTTGTTTATAATGAATAGTATGGATTTTTTTAAGCAGACCGTTATATATAAGGTTATATTTGATGAAAGGAAGTGCCGCATAAGTGAATTTTAAGCAATATTCACCAGAAGAGCTAAAAGAATGTTCAATGATTGAAGTTGTACATAGCGTTTTAGGGGATAAAAGACAAGCAACGACATTCAACGAGTTGGTTCAAGAAATCGCTCAAGTGCTGGGACTATCTCAAGAGCAAGTTAATGCGAAACTCGCACAATTTTATACAGACTTAAACATCGATGGACGTTTCATTAATTTAGGAGAAAATCGTTGGGGGCTACGCAGCTGGTACCCATATGAGCAAATTGATGAAGAAATCTTACCTCAGCCAAAACCGAAGAAAAAACGTAAAGTTGAAGAAGACGGTTTTGACGACTACATTGAAGAAGATGAAGACTTCGAAGATGCAGACGTAAATGAAGACGAAGAAGATGTAGAAGATTTGGACAAGGTTCTTGAAGACGAAGACGGAGATGACGATGATCTTGATGATTTAGATGAAGATGAAGACGATGACTTCGCTGAAGAAGAACTTGAGTATGATGAAACTGAAGAAGAAGAGGAAGAACTGTAGTTCTTGACTTTTCATTATCGTCCATGTAGAATCATTTTTGGGCTCTTTAAAAAAGGACGATAATACTTTTAAAGTGTAAATATAAAAGAAAATTGCTCCCTACTTATTACTTTATGTGATGAGGGGAGCAATTTTCTTTTTTGTTTTTTGTTTAGAAAATAAAAAGAGTCTAACAATAAGATGGATACAGTGTTATCTACATACGTTGCGCTTTGCAACGGTGATTATATAACAGCAAAGTAGAAGGGAGCTTTTTCATGACTAAGTATATTTTTGTAACAGGCGGTGTAGTATCGTCTTTAGGAAAAGGTATTACAGCAGCATCTCTTGGAAGACTTTTAAAAAATCGTGGTTTAAACGTAACGATTCAAAAGTTTGATCCATACATTAACGTAGACCCAGGGACTATGAGCCCATACCAACACGGTGAGGTATTCGTAACAGATGATGGTGCAGAAACTGACTTAGACCTTGGTCACTATGAGCGTTTCATTGACATCAACTTAAACAAATACAGCAACGTAACAACAGGTAAAATTTACTCTTCAGTTCTTCAAAAAGAGCGTCGTGGTGAATACCTAGGAGGAACAGTTCAAGTTATTCCTCACATTACTAACGAAATTAAAGAGCGCGTATACCGTTCTGGTCGCGAAACAAACGCGGACGTTGTTATTACAGAAATTGGTGGAACTGTTGGTGACATCGAGTCTCTACCATTCTTAGAAGCAATCCGTCAAATTAAGAGCGACATCGGTCGTGACAATGTAATGTACATTCACTGTACGTTAATCCCGTACTTAAAAGCAGCGGGTGAAATGAAAACAAAACCAACGCAACATAGCGTTAAAGAGCTTCGCAGCTTAGGTATTCAACCAAATATTATCGTTGTTCGTACAGAATTGCCTGTTTCTCAAGATATGAAAGACAAGCTTGCATTATTCTGTGACATCGATACAAAAGCAGTTATCGAAGCGCGCGATGCAGATACTTTATATGCGGTTCCATTATCTCTTCAAGAGCAAAATATGGACCAAATCGTTTGCGATCACTTAAAATTAGACAATCCAGCTGCAGATATGACAGAGTGGACTGCGCTAGTTGAAAAAGTGCGTAACCTTTCTAAGAAAACAAAAATCGCTCTTGTTGGTAAATACGTAGAGCTTCAAGATGCATATATTTCTGTTGTAGAAGCACTTCGTCATGCAGGTTACTCTTTCGACACAGATGTAGAAGTGAAATGGGTAAATGCTGAGCACGTAACACCAGAGAACGTACAAGAATTAGTAGGAGACACAGATGGTATTCTTGTACCAGGTGGCTTCGGCGATCGTGGTGTAGAAGGTAAAATCGTTGCAATTCAATATGCTCGTGAAAACAAAGTTCCATTCCTAGGAATTTGCTTAGGTATGCAACTTGCATCAATCGAATTCGCACGTAACGTATTAGGATTAGAAGGAGCTAACTCTTCTGAAATTAATCCTGACACACCTTATGCAATCATCGACTTATTACCGGAACAAAAAGATGTAGAAGACTTAGGTGGTACACTTCGTCTTGGTCTATACCCATGTAAGCTTGCTGAAGAAACAAATGCATACAATGCTTACAATGAGCCGGTTGTATATGAGCGTCATCGTCATCGTTATGAGTTCAACAATCAATTCCGTCCGGATATGGAAAAAGAAGGATTTGTATTCTCTGGTACAAGCCCAGACGGTCGTCTAGTTGAAATCATTGAATTAAAAGATCATCCTTGGTTCGTGGCAGCACAGTTCCACCCAGAACTAGTTTCTCGTCCAAACCGTCCACAACCATTGTTCCATGACTTCGTAAGAGCTTCTATTACGAATAAAGAGAGCAAGTAATAAAAAAAGCGCCTGAAATAGGGCGCTTTTTTTAATATTCATTTAACATTTCATCGATTGTAAATTTGATCCCGTGATATGCAAATAAAGCTATCATTAAGCTTGGGAATCCATAACGATTACCTTCATCGTCTGGAATAAGACCTTTTAACAGCTTTGTATCAATATGTACATCTGTATATTGTTCTAGTGATTCAGTACCTTCTTGAATAGCGGAGATGCCGACAATAGAGTGTCCAGCTGCTTGCAGTTTTTTTGCTATTGCTACAACTTCTTCATCTGTTGAAAAACGGCTAATAAGAAGTACACGATCTGCAGAAGTTACTTCTACTTCTTTACCATTTTCAAATAATCGTTTTGCTTGCTTCATTGGTTCAGCACCGAATATTGCTTCAGCAACGACGCCCTCCATTTCATTTGTACCATGTAAATAAATGAAACCTTCGCCAATTAATGCTTGAGCAAGTAGGCGGGCGCTATCTTCTATATTCATTTCCTCTTTTTGAGAAACCCTGGAGAAATAACCACTTAATTGAGTTGAAAAAATTTTTAACATAATGTTACTCCCTTCGTACGCGTGTTTACCGGCTTTCATTATAGTTTATTTTTGTAGAAAGGTGAAATCGAAGGGTGGCATAACAAAATAGGAAACGGTAAAATAAGAAAGAATAGGAAGGAATTTGCCAAAGAATAGCGAAAATTAATCGTTAAGATATAAGAAGCTTTAAATCTTGTACTTACACAGAAAGGTTGGGAGTTATGGAAGGGAAAATTTTAATCGTTGATGATCAATATGGCATTCGTGTGTTATTACATGAAGTGTTCCAAAAAGAAGGTTATCAGACATTCCAAGCAGCAAATGGATTTCAAGCTTTAGATATCGTGAAAAAAGATAATCCAGATTTAGTTGTGTTAGATATGAAAATTCCAGGTATGGATGGTATAGAGATTTTAAAGCATGTAAAGGAAATTGATGAGAGTATTAAAGTAATTTTAATGACTGCTTATGGAGAGCTTGATATGATCCAAGAAGCAAAAGATTTAGGAGCTTTAATGCACTTTGCTAAACCATTTGATATTGATGAAATTCGTCAAGCGGTGAGAAATGAGCTCGCTGTAGAGGCGTAAAAATGAATTTTTTATAAAAAATATGGAAAAAAGCGTTTACATGGACTATTGTGCAGGTGAATACGGTTGAGTTTTTGAGTACAAGTTGTTATCCTATTGAGTGTAGAAAAAAGTCCGGTATGTAGATATACATATTTTACCTTATTCTGGTCATACTACCAGCGATAAGAACTTATCGGATACAAAAAACGTTTTTTAGGAGGATTCACCATGCCTTTAGTTTCTATGAAAGAAATGCTAAACAAAGCACTAGAAGGAAAATACGCAGTTGGTCAATTCAACATGAACAACTTAGAGTGGACTCAAGCTATCTTAGCTGCTGCGGAAGAAGAAAAATCTCCTGTAATCCTAGGTGTATCTGAGGGTGCAGCTCGTCATATGACTGGTTTCAAAACAGTTGTAGCTATGGTTAAAGCTTTAATCGAAGAAATGAACATCACTGTTCCTGTAGCGATTCACCTTGACCATGGTTCAAGCTTCGAAAAATGTAAAGAAGCAATCGATGCAGGTTTCACATCTGTAATGATCGACGCTTCTCACCACCCATTCGAAGAAAACGTTGAAACTACTAAAAAAGTAGTAGAATATGCACACGCTCGTAACGTATCTGTTGAAGCTGAGCTTGGAACAGTTGGCGGACAAGAAGACGACGTAATCGCTGAAGGCGTAATTTACGCTGACCCAGCAGAGTGTAAGCACCTTGTTGAAGCAACAGGTATCGATTGCCTAGCTCCAGCTTTAGGTTCTGTACACGGTCCTTACAAAGGTGAGCCTAACTTAGGATTCGCTGAAATGGAACAAGTTCGTGACTTCACTGGCGTACCTTTAGTATTACACGGTGGTACTGGTATCCCAACTGCTGATATCGTAAAAGCTATCTCTTTAGGTACTTCAAAAATCAACGTAAACACTGAGAACCAAATCGAGTTTACAAAAGCTGTTCGTGAAGTATTAAACAAGGACCAAGAAGTTTACGATCCTCGTAAATTTATCGGACCTGGCCGCGACGCTATTAAAGCAACTGTTGCTGGTAAAATGCGTGAATTCGGTTCTAACGGTAAAGCGTAAGAATAAAATTCCGTTTTGGAAACCGTCTAGTCTTTTAGACGGTTTCCTTTCGTTGTATAATGAAAGCGTGAACAAATCTAAAGATTTTATCATTTTGTTTTTGAAATAGAAAATAATGTGCATAGTCCTATTAATAAATGTGATAACGTATCTAGATTGATAAAGTGAATTCGATGAATAGTTAATCTTTATCTATTCGTACTACAGGAGAAATGAAGATAATGGTTTCCTATTTATTGAGTGTTAGGGTGGAAAGAGTGATTGAGATTCTTAAGGGGAGCTTTCTATAAAAATATAGAAAGTAAATACATTCACAAGAAGGGAGCTCAATATGGAAAAATTGCTAATTGAAGGCGGAAGAGCTTTAAATGGAACAATTCGCGTGAGTGGTGCAAAGAACAGCGCCGTTGCACTAATTCCAGCGACAATTTTAGCAGATACTCCAGTAACTATTGGTGGTGTCCCTAATATTTCGGACGTGAAAATGTTAGGAGACTTGCTAGAGGAAATTGGAGGAAGAGTAACTTATGGACAGGAGGAAGAGATGGTAGTCGATCCTTCTAACATGGTTGCAATGCCTTTACCAAATGGAAAAGTGAAAAAATTGCGTGCTTCTTATTATTTAATGGGTGCGATGCTTGGCCGTTTTAAAAAAGCTGTTATTGGGCTTCCAGGTGGATGTCATTTAGGACCGAGGCCGATTGATCAACACATTAAAGGGTTTGAAGCTTTAGGTGCACATGTTACGAATGAACAAGGTGCTATCTATTTAAGAGCAGATGAACTACGCGGGGCACGTATTTATTTAGATGTTGTTAGTGTAGGAGCTACAATTAATATTATGCTAGCGGCTGTACGAGCGAAAGGTAGAACTGTTATTGAAAACGCAGCGAAAGAACCAGAGATTATTGATGTTGCTACATTGTTAACAAGCATGGGGGCACGTATTAAAGGTGCTGGTACAGATGTAATCCGAATTGATGGTGTGGATTCACTGCATGGTTGTCACCATACGATCATTCCGGACCGCATTGAAGCGGGTACGTATATGATTTTAGGAGCTGCATCAGGAGGAGAAGTAACAGTTGATAATGTTATTCCTCAGCATTTAGAGTCAGTTACGGCGAAGTTAAGAGAAGCTGGTGTTCAAGTTGAAACGAACGATGACCAAATTACAGTGAACGGTAATAGAAGGTTAAAAATAGTTGATATAAAAACGCTTGTATATCCAGGTTTCCCAACAGACTTACAACAGCCGTTTACAACACTTTTAACAAAAGCCCATGGAACGGGTGTTGTAACGGATACGATTTATGGCGCACGTTTTAAACACATTGATGAATTACGTCGTATGAATGCACAAATTAAAGTAGAAGGTCGTTCAGCAATTGTAACTGGTCCTGTTTTATTGCAAGGTGCAAAAGTGAAAGCGAGTGATTTACGAGCTGGAGCGGCCCTTGTTATTGCCGGGTTAATGGCGGATGGAATTACAGAAGTAACCGGACTTGAGCATATCGATCGAGGTTATGAAAATATAGTAGACAAGCTTAAAGGGCTTGGTGCAAACATTTGGCGAGAACAAATGACAAACGAAGAAATTGAAGAGATGAAGAACGCATAAGTGATACTTCCGCAAGGGGGAAGCGAAGCATCACTACTTGCGGAAGTACACTTTATAGAAAAACACGGTTCACACAATACGGCAGAAATATAAAGACTTAAAGGAGAGGGATTATCGTGGAAAGAAGTTTATCTATGGAGTTAGTACGTGTAACAGAGGCTGCAGCTTTATCATCAGCGCGTTGGATGGGACGCGGGAAAAAGGATGAGGCAGACGGTGCAGCAACATCAGCTATGCGTGATGTATTTGATACAATTCCGATGAAAGGGACAGTTGTAATTGGTGAGGGTGAAATGGATGAAGCACCAATGCTATATATCGGAGAAAAATTAGGTACAGGATATGGTCCACGTGTAGACGTTGCAGTTGATCCTTTAGAAGGGACAAACATCGTGGCAGCTGGTGGATGGAATGCTCTTGCTGTTATTGCAATTGCAGATCACGGCAATTTGTTACATGCTCCTGACATGTACATGGATAAAATCGCGGTTGGCCCAGAAGCGGTTGGGGCGGTCGATATTGATGCGCCTATTATCGATAACTTACGTGCAGTTGCAAAAGCGAAAAATAAAGATATTGAAGATGTTGTAGCGACAGTTTTAAACCGTCCACGTCATCAAGCAATTATTGAAGAAATTCGTAAAGCTGGTGCTCGTATTAAATTGATTAATGATGGAGACGTAGCTGGCGCAATTAACACTGCATTTGATCGTACAGGTGTAGATATTTTATTCGGCTCTGGTGGTGCGCCTGAGGGTGTACTAGCAGCAGTTGCATTAAAATGTTTAGGCGGCGAGATTCACGGGAAATTATTACCGCAAAACGAAGCTGAATTGGCGCGTTGCAAAAAGATGGGCATAGAAGACATCAACCGCATCCTTCGCATGGAGGACTTAGTAAAAGGTGACGATGCAATCTTCGCAGCAACTGGCGTAACAGACGGAGAACTATTACGCGGCGTTCAATTTAAAGGAAGCGTAGGAACAACACAGTCTCTTGTTATGCGCGCAAAATCAGGCACAGTACGCTTCGTAGACGGACGTCACAGCTTGAATAAAAAACCGAACTTGGTTATTAAGTAAAAAGCGGAGGTGGCTTGCTCAGAAGGGGAAGGCATTGGAACTCTCGACCTTGGAGCGCTCTTTGCTTCGAGTGAGAGAGTGAAATGACCGGAGGTTCTAGCCACTGGAGCTGGATTGAGTAAAAAGCGGAAGCGGCTCGCTCAGAAGGGGAGAATCGAAGCTCTCGACTATCCTAGCTGCTGAAACTAGATTAAATAAAAAGCGAAGACAAATTTTCTTGTCTTCGCTTCTTGTATTTGTGTTCCAACGTATTGATTAAAACTAGATAAAAGGGTTACAATAGTGAATATTACCCTACTTGAACTTATTGCCTTTCATTATTAATTATTTGCCTTCCGTATTTTTTCCCTTTACCCATGTGAAAAGAGAATAATGTTAAAGTGTGGTGTCTGAATGAATTTGTCAATTGCAGCATTAGAAAACATGAAATTAAAAGAGTTATACGAGCTTGCGAAGGAATTTAAGATTTCGTATTATAGCAAATTAACGAAAAAAGAGTTAATCTTCGCCATTTTAAAAGCTCGAGCAGAAAAAGAAGGCTTCTTCTTCATGGAAGGCGTATTAGAAATTATTCAATCAGAAGGATTTGGATTCCTACGTCCTATCAACTACTCTCCAAGCTCAGAAGATATTTATATCTCAGCTTCGCAAATTCGTCGTTTCGATTTACGTAATGGAGACAAGGTTTCTGGTAAAGTACGACCTCCGAAAGAAAATGAACGCTATTTTGGATTATTACAAGTTGAAGCTGTAAACGGAGATGATCCAGAGTCAGCAAAAGAGCGTGTGCATTTCCCTGCATTAACACCATTATACCCAGATCGCCAAATGAAATTGGAAACGGAACCGAAAAAGTTACCGACACGCATCATGGATTTAATCGCACCAGTTGGATTTGGACAACGTGGTTTAATTGTCGCGCCTCCAAAGGCTGGTAAAACTAGTCTATTAAAAGAAATCGCACATAGTGTTACAACAAATCATCCGGAAGCTGAATTAATTGTACTTTTAATTGATGAGCGTCCAGAGGAAGTAACAGACATTGAACGTTCTGTTAAAGGAGATGTTGTAAGTTCTACTTTTGATGAAGTACCAGAAAATCATATTAAAGTAGCGGAACTTGTGTTAGAACGTGCAATGCGTCTTGTAGAGCACAAGAAAGATGTTATTATTTTAATGGATAGTATTACCCGTTTAGCGCGAGCTTACAACCTTGTTATTCCGCCAAGTGGTAGAACATTATCGGGTGGTATCGACCCAGCTGCCTTCCATAGACCGAAGCGTTTCTTTGGAGCTGCTCGTAATATTGAAGAAGGCGGTAGCTTAACGATTTTAGCAACAGCGCTTGTTGATACAGGATCTCGTATGGACGATGTAATTTACGAGGAATTTAAAGGAACTGGAAATATGGAACTTCACTTAGATCGTTCATTAGCTGAGCGTCGTATCTTCCCGGCAATTGATATTCGCCGTTCTGGTACACGTAAAGAAGATCTATTAATTCCGAAAGAACATTTAGACAAGCTATGGGGTATTCGTAAAACAATGCGCGATACACCAGACTTTGTCGAAGGTTTCTTACGTAAACTTCGTCAAACAAAGACAAATGAAGAATTTTTACAAAACATTGTTGCAGATTCGAAAAGATATGTAACAACGAAGTAAAGGGAAAAGATTGGGACTCGCTTATTTTGTGGTAAGCGAGTTTTTTATGTTTTTTAGGTAATGTTAAAGAGCGATGCGTGGAAGAATATTAGTTGATTCTAGTCGGATGAGTTGGCTCTCATTTAAGTTGATAGCGGCTAGAATCTCCGGTCATTTCCCTCTCTCACTCGAAGCAAAAAGCGCTTCAAGGTCGAGAGTTCTAAATAGCCTGCGCTTCTAAACGAGCCGCTTCTGCTTTTAAAATGTATCCAGTTCCGACGGCTAGCTCTTCGTGTCTAAGAACCTCCCGCATTAAAGGTAAAAAGCACCTTTTATGCGAGAGAACCTTAGCCAGTCAGAGCTGAACAAGCCGTCTCCACTTTTAAGATAATATCCAGCTCCAGCGGCTAGAATGGTCGGTGGCTTCGCGTCTTCCTACGAGGCAAAAAGCGCCTCTACGTCAGAAGCTCCATCCCCCTCCCATTCTGAACGAGCCGCTTTTGCTTTTAAAATCAAAAAGACAAAAACAGGTAGTTGCAAAATGAAGTTAGCCTTGTTATAATTTCATCATATGTGTTTCATCAATATAGTTGTGTATGCAGCTGAAGATGAAAAACTCTGTTTCGAAAATGATTCAGGGCGGAAGGAGATGAAAAGAATGAAAGCAGGAATTCACCCAGATTACAAGAAAGTTGTATTCATGGACACAAACACAGGCTTCAAATTCTTAAGCGGATCTACTAAAGGATCTAACGAAACTGTTGAGTGGGAAGATGGTAACACTTATCCATTACTAAAAGTTGAGATCAGTTCTGATTCTCACCCATTCTACACTGGACGTCAGAAGTTTGCTACTGCAGACGGACGCGTTGACCGCTTCAATAAGAAATACGGTCTTAAGTAATAAAAACATAAAACAGGCAAGTGTATCTATTCGCTTGTCTGTTTTTTTTGCGAAAATATTATACCTTTACCCTACTTTTAACTAAAAAGTAGATGAAAGGAGAGCTTCATGTACTTAATAAATCAGAACGGTTGGATTGAAGTGATTTGCGGTAGTATGTTTTCTGGTAAATCAGAAGAACTTATCCGCCGTGTGCGTCGTACGCAATTTGCGAAACAACATGCAATTGTATTTAAACCATGTATTGATAATCGCTATAGTGAAGAAGACGTTGTATCACATAACGGATTAAAGGTAAGAGCAGTTCCTGTTTCAGCTTCAAAAGATATATTTGAACATATCACTGAAGAAATGGATGTAATTGCAATCGATGAGGTGCAATTCTTTGATGGGGACATTGTGGAAGTGGTGCAAGTATTGGCAAATCGTGGCTATCGTGTCATTGTAGCTGGTTTAGACCAAGATTTCCGTGGTCTACCATTTGGACAAGTTCCTCAGCTGATGGCGATTGCTGAACATGTAACAAAACTACAAGCAGTATGTTCTGCATGTGGGTCTCCGGCAAGTCGTACACAACGATTAATTGATGGAGAACCAGCGGCATTTGATGATCCAATTATTTTAGTTGGGGCTTCAGAATCGTATGAACCACGCTGTCGTCATTGTCATGCAGTTCCTACAAACAAAGATAAGTAAAACTCGCTGCGCAAGGCGGGTTTTTTTCAGAATAGAGAGTGTGAGCGTTATAAGCCGCCTCCACTTTTAAATATAATTTGCGTTTTTTTGAGTAAGTACCATATACTATTTGTATTAGATACTAGGATGTAGAGGTGAATGATGTGTTAGATCGTTTGCAAGCTGTAGAAAATCGTTATGAGAAGTTAAATGAATTGCTAAGCGACCCAGAGGTTATTAGCGATACAAATAAGCTTCGTGAATATTCAAAGGAACAGTCTGATATACAGGAAACGGTAGAGGTGTATCGTGAGTATAAGGATGTTCGTGAGCAATTAAAAGATGCGAAAGCAATGTTAGAAGATAAGTTAGACGCAGAAATGCGTGAAATGGTAAAAGAAGAGGTTTCTGAATTAGAAGGACAAGATAAAGAGTTATCAGAGCGTCTGAAAATCTTACTTGTACCAAAAGACCCTAACGATGATAAGAACGTTATCGTTGAGGTTCGTGGAGCTGCTGGTGGCGACGAGGCCGCTTTATTTGCTGGTGATTTATACCGTATGTATAGCCGTTACGCTGAGGTACAAGGTTGGAAAACGGAGATTATCGAGGCTAGCTACACAGAATTAGGTGGATATAAAGAGATTATCTTTATGATTAACGGTAAAGGTGCTTTCGCGAAGCTGAAATTCGAGAATGGTGCTCACCGTGTACAACGTGTTCCTGAAACAGAATCTGGTGGACGTATTCATACATCTACAGCAACTGTAGCTGTATTACCAGAGGCAGAAGAAGTAGAAATTGATATTCATGAGAAAGATGTTCGTGTTGATACATTCGCTTCTAGTGGACCTGGTGGACAGAGCGTTAATACAACGATGTCAGCGGTACGTTTAACGCATTTACCGACTGGTGTAGTTGTATCGTGTCAGGATGAGAAATCACAAATTAAGAATAAAGAAAAAGCGATGAAAGTATTACGCGCACGTGTTTATGATAAGTTTAGACAAGAAGCACAAGCTGAGTATGATCAAAACCGTAAACAAGCTGTTGGTACGGGTGATCGTTCAGAGCGTATTCGTACGTATAACTTCCCGCAAAACCGTGTTACAGACCATCGAATCGGCTTAACGATTCAAAAGCTAGATCAAATCTTACAAGGTAAGTTAGATGATTTCATCAATGCCTTAGTGATGGAAGATCAGGCTCAAAAGATGGAGGCAGCTGAGTAATGCGTGTCTATGAAGCCCTGAAATGGGCTTCTTCTTTTTTACAGGAAAATGGACGAGATGAAAATGCGGGAGAAATTGTCCTTTGTCATGTATTAAAGGTGAATAGAACTGGATTGTTGATGAATATGCGTGAGGAAATAACTGCAGAACAAGAAACAAGTTTTACAGAGTTTATCCACAAGCATGTAGAAGGTATTCCTATTCAATATATGATTGGTTATGAAATGTTTTATGGCCGATCGTTCTTTGTGAATGAAGAAGTATTAATACCAAGACCGGAAACAGAAGAGCTTATAGTGGGAGTATTAGAAAGAATCGAGCGCCATTTTGGTGATGAGAAACTACATGTAGCAGATATCGGTACAGGTAGCGGAGCGATTTCGATTACGCTTGCTTTAGAAAATAAAAACCTTCATGTGTATACGGTAGATATTGCGCAGGAGTCGATTGAGGTTGCAAAAGAAAATGCAAAAACTTTGGGCGCACAAGTAACGTTCTATCACGGTGATTTATTATCACCATTTTATGAAACGGGTCAAAAGTTAGATGTTGTTGTTTCAAATCCTCCATATATACCGGAAGAAGATTGGCGTGGCCTTTCTCCTGTGGTGAAAGAGCATGAGCCAAAGAGAGCGCTTGTTGGCGGTGAAGACGGATTAGATTTCTATCGCCGTTTTATGGAAGAGTTGCCGAATGTATTGCAGAAGAAAGCAATTGTGGCATTTGAAATTGGAGTAGGACAAGGTGAGGACGTGAAAGAGCTGTTACAACAAGCTTTTCCGCATGCTCATGTTGAGGTTGTTTTTGATATTAATGGAAAAGACCGTATGGTATTTGCAGAAATGGAGTAAGGTTCACACCTTACTCTATTTTTTGTGGGAAAATTCATATAGATTTTGAATTTAATAGTTTAGAAAGATGAAAGTCTGTCCACACTGTTTGTAGAAGGGACGGTGGAGGAAATGAAAAAACAAGTTATTGCTTATCTTCTTCTATTATTAATTGGTGCACAGTTGCTTGTGCAGTTTGGATATATGAAAGCTGATGCGAAAGGGCCTTCAGTTATTCCGAAAGAGGCCGTTCGATTACGGATTTTAGCAAATAGTGATTCAAATAAAGATCAGGAGTTAAAGCGCAAAGTACGTGATGAAGTAAAAGCACAAATTGATGGATGGGTAGCGGATTTAACTTCATTTGAAGAGGCGCGTAAAGTCATTCAAAATCATATTCCAGAAATCGAAAAAACAGTGGCAAATACGTTGAAAAAAGAAGGTAGTAAAGATTCATTTCAAGTGAAATTCAGTAAGAATGTAAAGTTTCCGACAAAGGTATATGGGAATTTTATTTACCCAGCAGGAGAATATGAGGCGGTATTGATTACAATTGGTGAAGGTGAAGGGGCAAACTGGTGGTGTGTATTATTTCCGCCGATGTGTTTCTTAGATTTTTCAAGTGGTACAGCTGTAAGGAAAGAAGAACATGTTGTGAAGGCTGAATCTCCTGAAGAGGAGCAGGTAAAACCATTAGATGAAGAAGTAGTAGGTCCAGAAGAGAAAAAAGAGGATGAGGTGAAAGAAGAGAAAGTTGTAAAGCAGAAAGTCGTAAACAAAGTAACAACTTCTGAAAAGAAAGTAGTAAAAAATGAAACGAAAGTAGAAGAACAGCCTGTAAATAAAGAAGAAACAAAAACTGTGGAAAAAGTGGAGAAACCTGTGGAACAAAAACAAGAAAAACAAAATGAGTATGTAAAAGTAGAGGAGGAAGAAGAGAAGCCAGAAGTTAAGTTATTTATTGTAGAAGCTTTTACATCTTTATTCTCTAAATAGTACTATTCGTAAATCCCTTCTCATATATAAAAAAGAGGAGGGATTTACTATGAAGAAGGTGTATTTTGCGACGAAAGCCGATGTGGAAAGATTGCATTCTTTTTTCGGACAAGCTAATAAAAAAGATGATAAAATAAATGAGTTGTACGCGCAATTTATGATTTTGGAAGAGGCGGAAGAGATAAGAGCTGTCATCGGATATGAACAATGTGAAGAAAACGCACTGATTCGTTCTTGTTTATTCACACCTAATGTGGATAAGCAGACTTTCTTATATTTTTTTGAAATGTTTTTGCAGTATATGAAAGAAAAAAATATTCGACAATTGTACTTATTAACAAATCATCCACAATCTATAACAATCTTTCAGTTTTTTGACTTTGTTACTATAGAGAAAGAAAACGTACCAGAGGGAATTCGACAGTTAGAACACTTTTGTAAAAATATAAAAGAGCCAAATGCAATAATACTAAATTGTCAGCTATTCACAAAGTTATCCACGGATTAATTAGGTTTATCCACATTTTGTGGATAAACCTTGTTTGTCTTTTGGATAAATCTCATAGTAAACTAAAAATAGACAAGTATTTCAGGGTAGAAAAGGACGTGGGAAAAAATGCATACAAATATGTGGGTTGTGGATAATGTTGTGGAAAGAAAAAAATATTATCCACAGTTACAAGAAGCAGCAAAATTATTAAGGGAAAATGAGGCGATTGCCTTCCCTACCGAAACGGTATATGGACTAGGCGCAAACGCAATGAATGATGAAGCGATCGCGAAAATTTTTGAAGCAAAAGGAAGACCGAGTGATAATCCACTGATTGTCCACATCGGTACAAAATCACAGTTGGACGGGATTGTGAAAGAAATCCCGCCCGTTGCAGAGAAGTTAATGGAACATTTTTGGCCAGGACCGTTAACAATTATTTTACCTAGAAAAGAAGGGATTTCAGAAAAGGTGACGGCAGGACTTAATACGGTTGGAGTAAGAATGCCTGATCATCCAGTAGCACTTGCTCTTATTGAAGAGGCAAATGTACCTGTTGCAGCACCGAGTGCGAATCGTTCAGGTCGTCCAAGTCCGACGTTAGCGTCTCACGTATATGAAGATTTGAATGAGAAAATCGCAGGTATTGTAGATGGTGGTGCAACAGGCGTAGGTGTTGAATCGACTGTAATTGATTGTACGAGCGCTGTTCCAACGATATTACGCCCAGGTGGGATTACGAAAGAACAATTGGAAGCGGTAATCGGCACGGTTTCTTTAGATCCGGCTTTAAAGGATGAGAAGGAGAAACCGAAATCACCTGGAATGAAATATACGCATTATGCACCGAAAGCGCCACTGAGTATTGTTGAAGGTTCACGTGAATTTATTCAACGCCTTGTGGATGAGAAGAAGGAAGAAGGATTCAAAGTAGGTGTATTAACGACAGAAGAGTATCAGCACGTATATAGCGCGGATGTTGTATTGTCTTGTGGTATAAGAAGCGATTTAGCTAGCGTTGCGACTAAATTATATGATGTACTTAGAACGTTTGATGCAAGTGAAGTAGATGTTATTTTTAGTGAGTCCTTCCCGAATGAAGGAATAGGGAATGCCATTATGAATCGCTTAACAAAAGCGGCAGGACATCAAATTATTACTGAATGATAAGGTGCGATTAGCAAACAGAATATTTCTCCTCGGATAAGCATATTTTGAAGTAGCACGTCCGAGGAGGGACATGAATGACGTTTGAACAGCTAATACCTTTAATAATTATGGCATTCGCCTTAGGGATGGATGCATTCTCGGTGAGTCTTGGTATGGGAATGATGACCTTAAAGGTAAAACAAATCCTGTATATCGGTGTGACGATAGGGATATTTCATATTATCATGCCATTTATAGGGATGGTATTAGGTCGCTTTTTATCAGAGAAGTATGGAGATATCGCACATTTTGCAGGTGCTATTTTATTAATTGGACTAGGATTCTATATTGTATATTCCTCTATGTTGGAGAATGAAGAGACTAGAACGGCCCCTATTGGAATTAGTTTATTTGTATTTGCATTTGGCGTTAGTATAGATAGTTTTTCAGTAGGGCTTAGTCTTGGTATTTACGGAGCACAGACGATTATTACAATATTACTTTTTGGATTTGTTAGTATGTTATTAGCGTGGATTGGTTTATTCATTGGGAGACATGCGAAAGATATGCTCGGTACATATGGCGAGATAGTAGGTGGTATCATTTTGGTTGGATTTGGATTATATCTCCTTTTTCCTATATAATTTTAAGGAGGAGGGCGTTATGAACAAGTTATTAGAGTGGTATATTCGCTTTGTAACTTTCTTTCCGAGATGGTTACGACTGCTTGTTATTTGGGGTATTATTTTGCAAATTTCAATTTTAGGTTGGATTAAGTTGGTTCGCGAATAGTAAGATAGCTCCTTTCTGTGCATAGTTTTATTTATACTATACTGATTACGCTGAAAAATTACACACATAGAAAGGATGAGATGAATGACGAGATTGAAGCAAGTTTTTGGTATTATTATTAGTTTTTTTGTTTTTTGGTTTAGTATGCTTGGTGTACAAATGTTTGCTGAGTTCTTAGATATTGAGTCATTGAAGTTTGTTGCGGGAAAAACGGAGGCAGCGCGTGCCTTTTATTCTCCGTATCCGTTTATAATCGTTTTTCTTATTACATTGCTTTCCCTATATTTCTTAGTAATTAAGCTTGGGAAACCGAAAAAAGAAAAAGTACCTACTTTAGAGGAAAAAAAGGAAGAATTACAATGATAAAATCCCCTGCTAAAAAGCAGGGGATTTTATGTTTGAGTAATGGACGTAATTGAGTTATATTCGCTTTTAAATATATCCAGCTCCAGCGGCTAGAATGGTCGGTGGCTTCGCGTCTTCCTGCGAGGCAAAAAGCGCCTCTGCGTCAGAAGCTCCATCCCCCCCATTCTGAACAAGCTGCTTCCACTTTTAGATATTATCCAGCTCCAGCGGCTAGAATCTCCGGTCATTTCGCTCTCTCGCATGAAGCAAAAAGCGCTTCAAGGTCGAGGGCTCCAATGTCCTGCGATTCTGAGCGAGCCGCTGGAGCTTTTAGAGTGGCCTCACCAATTCAAATTGTTCTCCTAGTTTTGCGTAGTTGTGTCCTGCTAGGCGGCTTACTGGTTTTAGTCCTTCTGCGTGAATGCGACCTTTTTCGTATAGGTGTTCTGCGACGTGGAAACGAACGACGCGTCCGATTAGTAGATCGCAGGCTGGTGAGTCTTCTGTTCCACCTAGAGGGATTGCGCGTTCTAGTACGCATTCCATTCGAATGTTTGCTTCTTTTACTCCTGGAACGGAGATGACATCACTTTCAATTGGTGTTAGTTTTGCTAGTTCAATTTCACTTTCATTTGGCGGAAGGTTAGCTGCTGTTTCGTTAATTGCTTCTACGTAAGATTCATCAGAAATATGTACGACAAACTCACCTTTTTCAATTGCATTTCGAGAAGTGTCCTTTCTTTCTCCTGCTTTCCGTTGCACAGAAACTGAAATAAGTGGTGGATTTGCAGCAACGATGTTGAAATAACTATATGGTGCGCCGTTTAATACGCCGTCTTTTGTTACAGAAGTAACGAATGCGACAGGACGTGGAATAATACTTCCTGTTAATAATTTGTAATTCTCTTTTTCCGTTTGTTCGTTTGGATTAATGGATAACATACTTGAAATCCCCTTTCTAAATATGACGACTTATTGTTTCTTTACAAGATGTTAGTGGAAAACTCCTGCCGAAAATAATATTTTTATTACATAAAAAGAACTTACTTCAATCGTAATGAAGTAAGTCCCGTTCAAATAATCTCGAATTCAAGATAAAAATTATAATAAAACGTATGCGCCAGGTCCGATTAAAGCTACGCCAATTGCAACAGCGATTAACATTAAGTTATATTCGTATCCGTTTTGTGTCACCCAGTAACCATTTTTTCCGTGAACAGTGAAGATTGCCATTAACATTGTTCCAACGATAAATAATGAACCGATTGCAGTGAAGATACCTGATGCGAATAAGAAACCACCTAATAATTCAGTTGCACCAGCCATAAATGCCATGAATACACCAGGGCGTAAACCGATTGATTCCATCCAGCCACCTGTTCCTTTTAAACCGTAACCGCCGAACCAACCAAATAATTTTTGAGCACCATGACCCATGAATGTAATACCTATAATAAGACGAATAATAAGAAGACCGAAATCCATCATTTTTAAAACCTCCTAAAAGTTATTAACTTATCTTACGTAAGTAATAATAAAATAGTTACTTACTTTAGTCAAGTGGATTTCGAAAAAAGTTTGAATTAAATTTTACAAATTAACAACAAAAAATAAAATGTAGTAAAGACCTCTAGACAAGTTGGGTAAAAAAAGAGAAAATATAAGTAGAAGTTAACTTCTTATTGTTATTCAGACAATCAGAATTGACTGGAATTTTGTGAGACGCTACAATAAGAGTCTAATAGTAATGGCGTAATTTATTTCGAAAGCGTTTTTACAGTATAATATTCGAAGTATGAGGTCTTACGTTTATTCAGATCTTTAATAGAGATTGCCCTATAAACTTTTAGGTAAATTATAAGGAGGACTATCCTATGTTTAAAAAATTATTCGGTCTTGGTTCAAAAACAAATGAAGAAACAATCGTAGCTCCATTAACTGGAGCAGTGAAAAATATTGAAGAAGTACCAGATCCAGTATTCGCTGGTCGTATGATGGGTGACGGTGTTGCAATCGATCCTACTGAAGGTGTAGTTGTATCTCCAGTTGATGGTGAAATCGTACAATTATTCCACACGAAACATGCGATTGGAATTAAAGCGAAAAACGGTACAGAAATTTTAATCCACGTTGGATTAGAAACTGTAAAAATGGAAGGTGAAGGTTTCGAAGCTCACGTTTCTGAAGGACAAGCTGTAAAAGCTGGAGATAAATTAATCTCATTCGACTTAGAATTAATTCGCGAAAAAGCGAAAAGCACAATTACTCCAATTGTTATTACAAACACAGATGCAGCTGAGTCTATTAAGACAACTGTAGGTGTAACTGCTACAAAAGGTTCAACAGAAGTAATGAAAGTTACAATGAAATAATTATCAAATGAAAGGAATCCGTTTCGTATGAAATGGATTCCTTATTTTGTTTTGTAGTCTGTTCCTTATGTATGGTAAAATACTTTGGGCACTTGGAAATAGGGTTTCACATATATGTGGATAAGGCGCATTTTTCTTAGAAAAAATATAAGAGAAATGCGCCTTTCGTATATTCACATTTCTTTTGTTCTATTCTTGTGTACGTTATGATAAAAAGTAGGAAAAAGAAGAAAAGGGGTGGGTTTAGATGAAACGAGTATTATTTGTTTGCACTGGAAATACATGCCGTAGCCCGATGGCTGAGGCGTTACTTCGTCATCATGGAAAAGGTAAGTTTGAGGTGCAATCTGCTGGTGTTTTCGCCTATCCTGGAAGTGATGCGTCGGTACATGCAAAGGAAGCTTTAGCTGAAAAGGGAATTGCAATCGATCATGCCGCGCAGCAGGTGAACGAAACCTTGATTGATTGGGCAGATATTATAGTAACAATGACGGAAAACCATAAGCAAATTGTTCTTGGGCATTATCCGAGTGTTGAAGAGAAAGTAGATACATTATACGGAGTAACTGAGGGGATAAATAAGGATATTTCAGATCCATTTGGCGGATCTCTCTCTATTTATAAAGAAACGCTAGATGAGATGGAAAAACTTGTACAAACTTTACTGAAAAAACATTCAGAAGGTTGATGTTTCGTGTATAATACGATATTGGAGATCACTTCGTCCTATTAAAGGTTCGAGTGAGAAATGAAGATAATTGATTGAAATTTTGGAGGGGTAAAAATGAAAGTAGTAGTAGCATCTGATCACGGCGGTATGAATATCCGTAAAGAACTTGTAAGTTTATTAGAAGAGTTAAATATTGAATATGTTGATCTAGGTTGTGAATGTGAAGCTGGTTCTGTTGATTACCCTGATTTTGCGTTTCCAGCAGCGGAAATGGTAGCGAATGGCGAAGTAGATCGTGGTATTTTAGTTTGTGGGACAGGCATCGGTATGTCAATTGCTGCAAACAAAGTAAATGGTATTCGTTGTGCGTTAGTTCATGATACTTTCAGTGCGAGAGCAACGAGAGAGCATAACGATACAAACATGTTAGCAATGGGCGAGCGTGTAATTGGTGCTGGTTTAGCACGTGACATCGCAAAAATTTGGTTAACAACTGAATTTGAAGGTGGCCGTCACGAAAACCGTGTAGGAAAAATTAAAACATACGAAGCAAAGTAATAGATTCTAACTAGAAGCAGTAGGAAATATAATTTGGTGAACCAACCTGTGAAAGGAAGAGGCGTAATGACAGAAATCGTAAAGGTAAGAGAACAGTTACAAATATCGCTTTCTGATTTCCAAGAACAAGCTTCATTACAAAGTGGTCAAATTTTTGTAGTGGGGTGTAGTACGAGCGAAGTGCTAGGAGAAAAAATTGGAACATCAGGAACGATGGAAGTAGCAGAGGCGATTTTTTCTGAGTTAAAACAATTTCAAGAGCAAACAGGTATTGAGTTGGCGTTTCAATGTTGTGAGCATTTAAACCGTGCTTTAGTAGTTGAGAGAGAGTTGGCGATGAAATATCAATTTGAAATTGTAACAGTTACGCCTGTTAGATCAGCAGGTGGTGCATTAGCAACATACGCTTATCACAATTTGAAAGAACCAGTAGTAATTGAGTTTATTAAAGCAGATGCGGGGATGGATATTGGTGATACATTTATCGGTATGCATTTAAAGCACGTAGCTGTTCCGGTTCGTACTAGTGTGAAGGAAATTGGAAGTGCACATGTAACGATGGCAACAACACGTGGAAAACTAATTGGTGGAGCACGTGCTGTTTATGCGGCGGAGGAAGAGACTATCACTTGCCGTTAAAGTTACGAATAAGGTATGTTGTCTGACTTTATCATAGAAGAAAGAAAAGACCGATTTTCGGTCTTTTTTTTCTTTTATGATAAAGAAAGTCATGTTAGAATGTAGTTGAAAACATGAAGGTTCGAAAGAATTACAACCTGAATTTTCGTTTTTTCTGAATAAATGAGAAAAAACTATTGGGAATCGATGTAATTCGTTCAGAAAAGGGGGATTTTGGTGGATCATTTAAAACGTCAAGATGAAAAGGTATTTGCTGCAATTGAGGCAGAACTAGGAAGACAGCGTTCAAAGATTGAGTTAATTGCTTCAGAAAACTTCGTAAGTGAAGCAGTAATGGAGGCGCAAGGTTCTGTTTTAACGAATAAGTATGCTGAAGGATATCCTGGAAAACGTTACTATGGTGGCTGTGAACACGTGGACGTAGTAGAAGATATCGCACGTGATCGCGCAAAAGAAATTTTCGGCGCAGAGCACGTAAATGTTCAACCGCATTCTGGTGCACAAGCGAACATGGCAGTATACTTCACGATTTTAGAGCAAGGCGATACAGTACTTGGTATGAATTTATCTCATGGTGGTCACTTAACACACGGAAGCCCTGTTAACTTTAGTGGAGTACAATATAATTTCGTAGAATATGGCGTGGATGCTGAATCTCACCGTATTAATTACGATGATGTATTAGCAAAAGCGAAAGAACATAAACCAAAATTAATCGTTGCGGGTGCAAGTGCATACCCTCGTGTTATCGATTTCAAACGATTCCGTGAGATTGCAGATGAAGTGGGTGCATACTTTATGGTTGATATGGCACATATCGCTGGTTTAGTAGCTGCTGGTTTACATCCAAATCCAGTACCACATGCACATTTCGTTACAACGACAACACATAAAACATTACGTGGCCCACGTGGTGGTATGATTTTATGTGAAGAGCAATTTGCAAAACAAATTGATAAATCAATCTTCCCTGGTATTCAAGGTGGTCCACTTATGCACGTAATCGCTGCAAAAGCTGTTGCATTTGGTGAGACACTACAAGATGAGTTTAAAACATATGCACAAAATATCATTAATAATGCAAACCGCTTAGCTGAAGGTCTTCAAAAAGAAGGACTGACACTTGTTTCTGGCGGAACAGACAATCATTTAATCCTGATTGACGTTCGTAACTTAGAAATCACAGGTAAAGTAGCGGAGCACGTATTAGATGAAGTTGGTATTACAGTGAACAAAAATACAATTCCATTCGAAACAGCAAGCCCATTTGTAACGAGCGGTGTACGTATCGGTACGGCAGCTGTAACATCTCGTGGTTTCGGTTTAGAAGATATGGATGAAATTGCGTCACTTATTGCTTACACATTAAAAAATCATGAAAATGAAGCTGCATTAGAAGAAGCACGTAAGCGTGTAGAAGCGTTAACGAGCAAATTTCCAATGTACACAGATCTATAATAGATTGAAGAAGACTGCTGAAACGTAATTGTTTTAGCAGTCTTTTTTTTGGACATATATTGTTCTTTAAGTATGTATACAAATGATGAATAAATTTTGGCGATATAATGAAGGATACAGCTCCCATAATTGGTAAAGATACTAGATAGATTCATCGTAAAATCATGATTTTTCCAAATTTGCCCTTGAATATTAGTAGCGTTTTCTTTACAATCGTAAATAGTGTAAAAAAGCGTGCAAACGCATGAATATCATCTAAAGGAGAGATTCACATGGGAAAACTGTATGTATTTGATCACCCGTTAATTCAACATAAGATTACATATATTCGCGATAAGAATACAGGTACGAAAGATTTTCGTGAATTAGTGGACGAAGTAGCAAGCTTAATGGCTTTTGAAATTACTCGTGACCTTCCACTTGAAGATATTGAAATTGAAACGCCTGTAAGCAAAGCGACAACAAAAGTGATCGCTGGTAAAAAACTTGGTTTAATTCCGATTTTACGTGCAGGTTTAGGAATGGTTGATGGAATTCTGAAATTAATTCCAGCAGCAAAAGTAGGACACGTTGGTTTATACCGCGATCCTAAAACATTGCAACCGGTAGAATACTATGTGAAACTTCCAACGGATGTAGAAGAGCGTGACTTTATCGTACTAGATCCGATGCTAGCAACAGGTGGTTCTGCAGCTGAAGCAATTAACTCTCTGAAAAAGCGCGGTGCAAAACAAATTAAATTAATGTGTATCGTTGCAGCTCCAGAAGGAGTAAAAGTAGTACAAGAAGAACATCCTGATGTTGATATTTATGTAGCAGCATTAGATGAGAAATTAAATGACCACGGATATGTAGTACCAGGTCTTGGTGATGCGGGTGACCGTTTATTCGGAACGAAGTAAGACAACTGACGAGAGGGGGGTTCCCCTCTCGTTTTTTTGTATCTTGATGAGGTAGGGGAGGGGGGATAAATATACATAGTATATACAACATAAGTTGCATACACATCACATATAATATAGAAGTCTTACGTCTAAAGAGCACTATATTATGGAAGGAAAGCGTTATATCTTAAAAATATAATAGTGACAAACTTGTGAACATTTCCTTCTATTATAAAGAGAAAACTGTTAGAAATTGCATATCTCTAACCAGTATTTAGAAGGGGAACGTTTTCATTTTTGGGAGGAAATGACTAATACTCAAATTTTTTGATTTTTTACGATTTCTCGTTGACACTGTTAATACCCTATTGTATGCTAACAACGGGGATAGATGGTAGGGCTTTCAGTGACAAAAATACATCTATTCCGTGACGAAAATGTAAACTTTTTATTTTGTATAGGATTTATGCAAAAAAATGAGTTATTATTAACACATCGTGAATGAGGGTTACATATTGGAGGGATGAATCCTTGCAAAAAAACGATCGCAGCCATATAAAAGCTTATGCTTTAATGTCAGGTATTCTTGCTCAATTAGTCGGTTCTATTCTTGTTGGAATCTTTGGTGGGCAGTGGATTGATAATAAGGTTGGAACGTTTCCATTGTTTCTTATTATAGGGTTATTACTCGGATTAGGAACAGGGGTATACGCAATGATTCGACTCATTCGACATTACTATTCGGGAGAGCAATGATGATAGACGTACATGGACTTGTCCAAAGACAAAAGAAATATATGTACTACTTGCTTGCGCTTCTAGTGCTAGGATGGGGATTCACCTCTTACAAGGATGTGTTTCTTGGGCTGATTATCGGAACGATTTTCAGTTTTCTTAGTTTGCGCATCATTGCACGTAGAACAGACAAGCTGTTGGATCGCGTAACAAATGGAGAAAACGTGAAGTTTAAGGCAACAGCGGTAAGTACATATTCGAGATTCGCCACGATTGGGTTATTAATTTTATTTGCAGCCAAATATCAAGAGTTAATTGCGATGTGGGGCTTAGGTGTGGGATTGCTGACAGGATACCTTGTCATGATCATAGATTTTCTTTATTTAGAGTATAAGAGCAGGGAAGAGAGGTGAATTACTAGTGGAACACGGTAGATTAGTTGAATTTCTAGGTTTAACGTTCGATTTGTCATCAGTTATGATGGTTACTGTAGCAGCAGTTATTGTTTTCTTAATCGCTGTTATCGGAACTCGCAGCTTAGCCCTTCGCCCAACAGGAATGCAAAATTTCATGGAATGGGTGTTTGACTTCGTGAAAGGGATTATCAATAGTACGATGGACTGGAAAACAGGTGGACGTTTCTTAACGCTTGGCGTTACGCTTATCATGTTTATCATCGTATCGAACTTCCTTGGTTTACCATTCATGTATTCAACAGTTGAGGCTGGCGAACATATTGCATGGTGGAGATCACCAACGTCTGATCCAGCAGTTACATTAACATTAGCCGTGATGGTAGTTACCCTCACCCATTATTATGGAATTAAGATGAAGGGTACGAAAGAATACGTTAAAGGTTATTTCCAACCGATGAAATTCTTATTCCCATTAAAGGTTATTGAGGAGTTTGCTAACACATTAACGTTAGGTCTTCGTTTATTTGGTAACATTTATGCAGGTGAGATCTTATTAGGATTACTTGCTAAGTTAGGCGGGGCATCATTCCTTGGAGCATTAGGTGCGCTTGTACCAATGTTAGCATGGATGGGATTCAGCGTATTCGTTGGATCAATCCAGTCATTTATTTTCGTTATGTTAACGATGGTTTATATGGCTCATAAAGTAAGCCATGACCATTAATATAATTTAAGTAAGAAAAAATTTATTTTTTTATAATACAAAGGAGGACAAATTAAATGAGTTTAGGTGTAATCGCAGCTGCAATTGCAATTGGTTTATCAGCATTAGGTGCAGGTATTGGTAACGGTCTTATCGTATCACGTACAATCGAAGGTGTTGCTCGTCAACCAGAATTAAAAGGCGCACTTCAAACAATTATGTTCATCGGGGTTGCTTTAGTTGAGGCACTTCCAATCATCGGTGTAGTTATTGCATTCATCGTAATGAACAAATAAGGGAGACTCCCCTTACATAGATGGCGAAGAGTGTTTTTCCGAACTTTCTTCGCCATTGCTTTATGAACGAAACGTATGTCTTTTTTTTTCATATGATCAATTTAGATATTTTGAAGGGAGTGAATCCTTGTGCCAACTTTATTATTAGGGGCTGCCATTCCATTTGGAACGATTGCTTATACATTGTTCATTTTCTTACTTCTATTAGTAATGCTACGCAAATTTGCGTGGGGTCCTTTAATGGGAATTATGAAAGAACGTGAAGAACATGTTACTAATGAAATCGACGCTGCAGAAAGAAGTAATGCTGAAGCGAAGAAGTTAGTAGAAGAACAACGTGAAATGTTAAAACAATCACGTGTTGAAGCACAAGAGTTAATCGAAAGAGCGAAAAAACAAGCTGTAGATCAAAAAGATGTTATTGTTGCTGCTGCGAAAGAAGAAGCAGAATCAATTAAAGCATCTGCTGTACAAGAAATTCAACGCGAAAAAGAGCAAGCAATTGCTGCTTTACAAGAACAAGTTGCTTCTTTATCTGTTCAAATTGCTTCTAAAGTAATTGAAAAAGAATTAAAAGAAGAAGATCAAGTGAAGTTAATTCGCGATTATATTAAAGAAGTAGGAGAAGCGCGATGAGCAATGGGATTGTAGCAAAACGTTATGCTGTCGCTCTTTTTAAAATTGCTAAAGAAAAACACGTATTAGAAATGTTTGAAGAGGAATTACGCCTTGTACAAAACGTTTATGTAAAGAACGGAGAACTACATAGCTTTTTAACGCAACCGAACATTTCAAAGGAACAAAAGAAAACGTTTCTTGCAAACGTATTCGGATCTGTTTCTGAATCTATTTTAAATACGTTATATATTTTAATTGATAACAAACGCATTGATATCTTACCTGAAATTGCAGATGAATATGTTGTTCTTGCTAATGAAGAACGTAACGTAGCGGATGCAACTGTATATTCTACTCGTCTTCTATCAGAAGAAGAGAAGCTTAACATTGCAGAAGCATTTGCAAAGAGAACAGGAAAAGACGCAATTCGCGTAAAAAATGTTGTAGATGAAGATTTACTAGGCGGCATTAAAGTACGTATTGGAAATCGCATTTATGATGGAAGTTTACAAGGAAAATTAGCACGTATTCAGCGTGAATTAATGAAGAATAGATAGGGGTGAAGCACATGAGCATCAGAGCTGAAGAAATTAGCGCACTGATAAAGCAACAAATCGAGAACTATCAGTCTGAAATCGAAGTTAGTGATGTTGGTACAGTTATCCAAGTTGGTGACGGTATCGCGCGTGCTCATGGTCTTGATAACGTTATGGCTGGTGAACTTGTAGAGTTCTCTAACGGCGTTATGGGACTAGCACAAAACTTAGAGGAAAACAACGTAGGTATTATCATTTTAGGACCTTACACGGAAATCCGTGAAGGTGACGAAGTTCGTCGTACTGGTCGCATCATGCAAGTACCAGTAGGAAAAGAACTAATTGGTCGTGTTGTAAACCCATTAGGTCAACCAGTTGATGGTTTAGGCCCAATCAATACAACAAACACTCGTCCAATCGAAAGTCCAGCACCAGGTGTAATGGATCGTAAATCTGTTCATGAACCACTTCAAACAGGTATTAAAGCGATTGACGCTCTTGTACCAATTGGCCGTGGTCAACGTGAGTTAATCATCGGTGACCGTCAAACTGGTAAAACAGCAGTTGCACTTGATACAATCATTAACCAAAAAGATGAAGATATGATTTGTATCTACGTAGCGATTGGACAAAAAGAATCAACTGTACGTAACGTAGTAGAAACACTACGTAAGCACGGTGCATTAGAGTACACAATCGTTGTAACTGCATCTGCTTCTCAACCAGCTCCATTATTATACCTAGCTCCTTATGCTGGTGTAACAATGGGTGAAGAGTTCATGTACAATGGTAAACACGTATTAGTAGTATATGATGACTTATCAAAACAAGCAGCGGCTTACCGTGAGCTGTCATTACTATTACGTCGTCCTCCAGGTCGTGAAGCTTACCCAGGGGATGTATTCTACTTACATTCTCGCTTATTAGAGCGTGCAGCAAAATTAAGTGATGCAAGAGGCGGCGGTTCTTTAACTGCACTACCTTTCATCGAAACACAAGCAGGGGACGTATCAGCTTACATCCCAACAAACGTAATCTCGATTACGGATGGACAAATCTTCTTACAATCTGACCTATTCTTCTCTGGCGTACGTCCAGCGATCGATGCGGGTACTTCTGTATCTCGTGTAGGTGGATCTGCTCAGATTAAAGCAATGAGTAAAGTATCAGGTACACTTCGTCTTGACCTTGCATCTTACCGTGAGTTAGAAGCGTTCGCTCAGTTCGGTTCTGACCTTGATAAAGCAACTCAAGCGAAACTAAACCGTGGTGCTCGTACTGTTGAGGTATTAAAACAAGGATTACACAAACCGTTACGTGTAGAGAAACAAGTTATCATTCTTTACGCTTTAACACGTGGATTCCTAGATGATATCCCAGTAGTAGATATCACTCGTTTCGAAGAAGAATTCCATGCTTGGTTAGATTCTAATGCGACTGACTTATTAGAAGAAATCCGCACAACTAAGAAACTTGCGGATGACGACAAATTTGCAGCAGCAATTAACGGATTTAAAAAAGTATTCGTAGCTTCTGAATAATAAAAAGTGAAGCCGACTGTTTAGCCCCATCGGCTAAGGTTCTTTCCCACAGAAGGTGATTTTTACCTTCTCGTGGGGAAGGTTCTTAGACGAAAGGGGCTAGGAGGCGGAACTAGATTAATAAAAGCGTAAGCGGCTCGTACAAGCCGCCGAAGCTAGATAATATATATAAGGCATCTCAGGTTTTGAGATTGCTGACGGTTATGTAAAGGAAAAGAGTAGGTGCACCTATTCTTTTCCTTCAATCATGAGCAAGAATATCTTGCAACGTAGATTAGGAAGAGGATTCTTACTAATCGTGCCAACTTCCGGAAAAAAGGTGGTGAAAACCTGTGGCATCTTTACGCGATATAAAAGCGAAGATTACCTCGACAAAGAAAACGAGTCAAATTACGAAAGCGATGGAGATGGTATCTGCATCTAAGTTAAACCGTGCAGAGCAAAATGCTAAATCTTTCGTTCCGTATATGGAAAAGATTCAAGAAGTAGTAGCGAGCATTGCGCAAGGAAGTAAAGGAATTAATCATCCAATGCTAAATGCACGTCCTGTAAAGCGTACAGGATACATCGTTATTACATCTGATCGCGGACTAGCAGGTGGTTATAACAGTAACGTATTACGTACGGTAAGTAACGTAGTTCGTGAACGTCATAATATGGATTCAAACCAATATTCAATTATTGTGCTTGGACGACTAGGACGTGATTATTTAAAACGTCGCGGCTTTAACATCATTGATGAAGTAGTTGGATTATCTGACCACCCATCATTTACTGATATTAAAGATCTTGCTTCTCGAGCAATTGCGATGTTCGCAGATGGTGCTTATGATGAGCTGTATATTTACTACAACCATTACGTAAGTAAAATTTCACAAGAAGTAACGGAAAATAAAATTTTACCGCTTACTGATGTGGCGTCTGACAAACCGACGACAGCTTATGAATTCGAACCTTCTGAAGAAGAAATTTTAAAAGTACTATTGCCACAATACGCAGAAAGCTTAGTGTACGGTGCATTACTAGACGGTAAAGCAAGTGAGCACGCGGCGCGTATGACAGCAATGAAGAGTGCTACAGACAACGCAATGGAAGTTATCGATTCACTTACACTTTCATTCAACCGTGCGCGTCAGGCGGCGATTACGCAAGAAATTACGGAAATCGTTGGTGGAGCAGCAGCGTTAGAATAGTAATAAAAAGCGTAGGTGGTTTGCTCAGAAGGGGTGAAATGACCGGCCCTTCTAGACACCGGAGCTAGATTCAATAAAAAGTGGAAGCGGCTCTGTCAAAAGAGTCGCGTAAGCTATAAACCAATAAAAAATTAAAAGCTAGCTGCTCGTAGAAAGTTGGCTAATTAAAAGAAAGCTAGGAGGGAACCCGATGAATAAAGGGCGCGTTACGCAAATCATGGGTCCGGTTGTAGACGTTAAGTTTGATGGCGGAAAGCTACCAGAAATCTACAACGCCCTTACGGTAAAACAAAGCAATGAGAACGGAAGCATTAACTTAACATTTGAAGTTGCACTTCATTTAGGTGATGATACAGTTCGTACAGTTGCGATGTCTTCCACAGATGGACTTGTTCGTGGCACAGAAGTAGAAGATACTGGTAAACCAATCTCTGTACCAGTTGGTGATGTAACACTTGGTCGCGTATTTAACGTATTAGGTGATGCAATTGACTTAGATGGTGAGGTTCCTGCGGATGTACATCGTGATCCAATTCACCGTCAAGCACCTGCATTCGAAGAATTATCTACTAAAGTAGAAATTCTTGAAACTGGTATTAAAGTAGTAGACTTACTTGCTCCTTACATTAAGGGTGGTAAGATCGGTCTATTTGGTGGTGCCGGTGTAGGTAAAACAGTATTAATCCAGGAATTAATCAATAACATCGCACAAGAACACGGTGGTATCTCTGTATTCGCTGGTGTAGGTGAGCGTACTCGTGAGGGTAATGACTTATACCACGAAATGAGCGATTCAGGCGTAATTAAGAAAACTGCGATGGTATTCGGACAAATGAACGAGCCACCTGGAGCACGTCAACGTGTTGCATTAACAGGATTAACAATGGCTGAGCATTTCCGTGATGAGCAAGGACAAGACGTACTTCTGTTCATCGATAACATCTTCCGTTTCACGCAAGCAGGTTCTGAAGTATCTGCCCTTCTTGGTCGTATGCCATCTGCGGTAGGTTACCAACCAACACTTGCAACAGAAATGGGTCAATTACAAGAGCGTATTACATCTACAAATAAAGGATCTATCACGTCTATCCAAGCGGTATATGTACCAGCCGATGACTATACGGATCCAGCACCAGCTACAACGTTCGCTCACTTAGATGCAACAACAAACTTAGAGCGTCGTTTAACACAAATGGGTATTTACCCAGCCGTAGATCCATTAGCATCTACATCTCGTGCACTTTCTCCAGAAATCGTAGGGGAAGAGCATTATGAAGTAGCTCGTCAAGTACAGCAAACTTTACAGCGTTATAAAGAGCTTCAAGATATCATCGCTATCTTAGGTATGGATGAGTTATCTGAAGAAGATAAGTTAGTTGTACATCGTGCTCGTCGTATTCAATTCTTCTTATCTCAAAACTTCCACGTAGCTGAGCAGTTTACAGGTCAAAAAGGTTCTTACGTACCTGTAAAAAATACAGTTAGCGGATTTAAAGAAATTCTAGAAGGAAAATATGATGACCTTCCAGAAGATGCATTCCGTTTAGTTGGTGGCATTGAAGAAGTTATTGAAAACGCGAAGAAAATGATGGCGTAAGGCCTTAGGAGGGACGAAGTATGAAGACATTTCCAGTCAGTATTGTAACTCCTGATGGACCGGTTTACGAAAAAGAAGTAGAAATGGTAAGCGTAAAAGCAGAGAGTGGGGAAATGGGGATCTTACCGGGTCACATTCCAACTGTTGCACCATTAAAAATTAGTGCAGTTCGTCTGAAACACGGTGGACACACTGATTATGTAGCGGTAAGCGGTGGCTTTATCGAAGTTCGTCCAGATAAAGTAACTGTATTATCATCATCTGCTGAAGAAGCAAACCATATCGATATCCATCGTGCAAATGAAGCGAAGCGTCGCGCTGAGCAACGTATGCAAGATAAACAAGCACATGTTGACTTTAAACGTGCAGAAATGGCATTACAACGTGCCGTGAACCGTTTAAACGTTTCTGATATGAAATAAAAAAATCCGTAAAGGCTTTGCCTTTACGGATTTTTTGTGTAGTTCATGGATAATTTTACAAAAATGGTATAATTATATTGATGCTTGTATAAGTAGAGAATGTACAACAATTTATAAAGGGGATGAAGAAATGATTGGTGAAATGAAACGAGAAGCGTTGCACTCCTTAAAAGGAAGATGGGGACTAGGTGTTGGATCAACGATTTTATATCATATTGTAAGTTACGTCGTTTCAATGGCTGTAATGCTTATACTATTAATCCCAGGAGCTATAATAGTTCTTTTAGCATCTATTTCAACTGGTTCAATTGAAGAAGACGTGATGGCAATTGGAGCTGCTATTACGTTTGGGATTTTTTACTGCTTTATGATAGTTTTGAGTTATGCGGCTTATGGCATTACCACATATGGTCATACGAATTTGTTTCTACAAATAAGCAAACGAGAAGATGCTAGAGTGGATTATTTATTTGAAGGATTTCGTGGCTTTAAAAGAATGATGAAAACAATGTGGGCTATGCTTGCAATTTTGTTATATACAGGTACATGGGTTCCGATGTTAGGAACGATTGTATTTGGGCTATTAGGTTTTCTTGATGAGAATGCAAATCCATCATTTATAATTGTTTTCTTTATTTTATTAGCTATTTCGTTTATTGTAATGGCTATTCTGTATTTTTCATATTCGATGACATATTATGTGATGGTTGAAAAACCAGAATACAGTGTTTCGCAAGCAATGAAAGAAAGTAAGAATCTTATGAAGGGGCACAAATTAGATCTATTTCTTTTATGGCTAAGTTTTATAGGATGGGCCATTTTAGCAATTTTTACACTTGGAATAGGTTTTCTTTGGCTTAGCCCGTATGTGAGTACAACGACAGCGCATTTTTATCGCTATATTTCAAAAGATGAATTGTAGTAGGAACATGCTATACTAATAGAGTTATTACGTATAGGAGGAAGAGCATGATTGGTGATTTAAAAGGAGAAGCATTAGATTCATTAGAAGGGAAATGGGGATTAGCTGTCGGAGCAACATTACTTATTTCGGTTCTTATTACAGCTTTTAGTTTTAGTATTGATTTCATTTTCTCTCAGGTTTGGGACTGGAAAGAAGTGAACAGTTCACTTTCATTAGACATCATTTCAATATTGATGGTAGGTCCATTAACACTAGGTGGTTATTATTTAGCGCTACATATCATTCGTGAAAAAGAAGCGCGTATTGGGCATATATTCAGATGGTTTACAGAGGGAAGTAAGTTTATAAAGTCATTTTTATTATATATAGTAGTGAACATTTATATTTTCTTATGGTTTTTACTATTTATTATTCCAGGCATCATTAAATCATTTTCTTATGCGATGACGTATTTTATAATAAATGACCATCCGGAGTATTCTATAAATCAGGCCATTACAGAAAGCCGTCGTATGATGGATGGACATAAAATGGAGTATTTCATTTTATGTTTAAGTTTTATTGGTTGGTTTATATTAAGTTGTATTACACTCGGGATTGGGTTCCTATGGCTAATTCCATATTTTTATACGACGTCAGCAGCTTTTTATGAGGAGATTGCAGAGGAATATTACGAGAAAAAAACTCCGACGTTTTAAAGTAAATGGCATGATAAAAACACCCAGTATGAGCTGAAGTGACCCAATGAAATAAGACAAGGAAAAAACACCTCTTATACCGTATTTAATTTAAATACGAATATACGGAGGTGTTTCTTTTATGGGAA
>NZ_JBTREW010000011.1:0-207176 GCF_054823925.1 Bacillus sp. F9_6S_D1_P_5
AGCGTTCATCCTGAGCCAGGATCAAACTCTCCAATAAAGTTAGTTTGTCTAGCATCTAAAAATAAAAATTGACGTTTCACGTTGTTTGTTTCGTTCAGTTTTCAAAGAACTACTTAGTCGCTCATTTGCGACTTCCTTATGTTAACATCTTCGTTTTTCGATGTCAACTAAGTTTTTCAATTTCTTTTTGTCGTTTTCTGCGTTTCCGCATCAGCGACGGTTATTAATATATCATGCAGTACATACAGGGTCAATACTTTTTATAAAAAAATTTCACATCCCGTTAAAAATTTAAAAACATGTTCCAAAAGTAATTAAACTCCCCCCTTCATTCTTCATCACATTTCGTATTTCATATCTTATCACTTTAGCACGCTTTTGAGAGAATGAAAATTCTAAATTTTATGTTATTATTATTGTTATAGGAGAGTGGTGAGAATGAGCATTAAGTATTCAAACAAAATTAATAAAATCCGGACCTTTGCATTAAGTTTAGTATTTATCGGCCTCTTCATTGCATACTTAGGAGTCTTTTTCCGTGAAAACATTATTATTATGACAACATTTATGATGGTTGGCTTCTTAGCTGTAATCGCTAGTACTGTCGTTTACTTTTGGATTGGTATGTTATCTACTAAAACTGTACAAATTATTTGTCCAAGCTGCGATAAACCTACAAAAATGCTCGGCCGTGTTGATGCATGTATGCATTGCAACCAACCTTTAACAATGGATCGAAGTTTAGAAGGAAAAGAATTTGATGAGAAATATAATAAGAAGAGCTATAAGTAATAAGTATATATGGAGACAATGCATCCTTACAAAACTAAACATGAAAAGGTGATTTCTTAATCAAGAAATCACCTTTTGTATTTATCTTTAATTAAATTAGGTTGTGTACTGAACATTTTAACTCCCCCTGAACCTAACATAATTCCCCTATATAATAAAGAAAGAGGCTGACGTAAAGCCGTCAGCCTCTTTCTTTATTATATATTACGCCTTATGACACTCTGGACAAACGCCATAAATTTCTAAGCGATGACTATTAATAACGAAGCCTGTCGTTTTCGCAGCTTCCTCTTCAAGCTGTTCCAAACCTCCATAAGGAAAATCAACAATTTTACCACATTTTTCGCAAATCACATGGTAATGTTGACTTGTAACATAATCAAATCTACTTGAAGCGTCTCCATAAGTTAATTCCTTTACAAGTCCAACCTCTTTAAATACACGTAAGTTATTATAAACAGTTGCAACACTCATATTTGGAAACTTACCTTCTAATGCTTTATAAATGTCATCCGCTGTTGGGTGCGTCATAGATTCCACAAGGTACTCTAAAATAGCATGACGCTGTGGAGTAATGCGTACACCCGTATTTTTCAGCATTTCTAGCGCTTCTTTTAATTCTTCTTTGACCACCGTCATGCACCCCGATTCTATACGGATTATTATTTTATAATTCTTATAAATAGTGTACTCCTTTTCTTATAAATCGTCAATATTTCTACTATAAGTATGTGGTTTATTTTTGTATATAGCCTTATTCTTATATATCTTTCCCCATTTTCTATACATTTACATAGAAAAAAAGTGCGACATAATCGCACTTGGAATACTATCATCTGAGGAGGTATGCCCTACACTTCACTTTATGTAAGACGATAAAATATGTATAGACACTCGCCTTACTTCTATATATTTTATCTCCCCAATGAATTTATTTTATATAAGAAAGAACATCTTCAATATGTCCCTTCACTTTCACCTTACGCCATTCTTTTACAAGCTCACCGTCTTTATTAATAAGGAATGTAGAACGCTCAATTCCCATGTACTCTTTTCCAAAGTTCTTTTTCAATTTCCAAACATCGTACAATTCCGCTACCTTATGATCTTCATCTACTAAAAGCACAAATGGAAGTTCATGCTTCTCAATGAATTTCAGATGTCTGTTCGCTGAATCAGGACTTACACCAAGAATAACTGTATCTTTCTCTTGAAATAATCCATATGCATCTCGAAAATCACACGCTTCAGTTGTACATCCTGGAGTCATATCTTTCGGATAAAAATATAGAACTACATTTTTACCACGAAAATCAGCTAAGCGAACTTGTTCCCCGTTACTTCCCTCTAATGTAAATTCTGGAGCCATTTCTCCTACTGTGATCATTGTTATCACTCCTACTCTTTTCTTTTACTATATCAAATGCTATCTTATTTTTCATTGTCTATTACAGACCTCATTACAAAAGCAAACGGTAATGTATATCCAATTAGCGCTTCTGCAATCGCAATCCATCTCCCTATTCCAATCGGAGCTATATCACCGTACCCAACGGACAACAAAGTAACTGCGCTAAAATATAAACAAATTTCTACAAGTTGAAAAGATTGGGCATGCAAGCTTTCTCCATCTTCTTTCAAAACTGCAAAACCCATTTCTTCTAATACAACATAACTTAGCCCAAACGCAA
This sequence comes from Bacillus sp. F9_6S_D1_P_5, assembly GCF_054823925.1. Taxonomy (NCBI): domain Bacteria; kingdom Bacillati; phylum Bacillota; class Bacilli; order Caryophanales; family Bacillaceae; genus Bacillus; species Bacillus sp. F9_6S_D1_P_5. The sequence goes on from NZ_JBTREW010000011.1 coordinate 2,484, forward strand.
TTAGTACCGTTGTATAAATTAGAAATAAGGAGGCTAAATTATACAGCGAAAAGAAACGCCTAGAATCTGAATATGAACTCCATAACAATTGGACACTTCTCAAAATAGCGATTGCTGCAATTAATAGAATAAATCCCCATAACATGTCCTCCACCTCATTTTATATGTATGAGACGGCCATTGGATTTATCCCTTAGAAACAAACAAGCTTCTATAATTAATTGCCAGCACCACGGTACCTTTTTACCCCTTGATTCCAAAGAGTGATTGCAATCATAAAACAGATAACACCAACAAATGGTGTTGCAAATGCATAGCTATTCCACTCTGTTTTTCTTAAGAAATATGCTGCTGGATACACTCCAACAAACGCAAATGGTAAAACAAAAGTTAAAATGAAGCGAATCACCCGGTTATAAATATTAACAGGATAGCGACCATAGTTACCTATGTTATACATTAGCGGCATAATTGAACTTTTCGCATCCGACCAAAAACCAAGGCTTGCAAGCGTAACAAATATCCCTCCGTATACAAGTGCGCCCCCTCCTACCATTAGTAAGAATAAGAAGAAATCGTACCAGTAAAAAGATAATTGCAACTCCACTGCTGCGTAGCCCATTACAACCATCCCTGTAATCGCTCCAATTAAAGATTCAAGCTCCATTCTTTCTAATATAATTTGAAATAAACTATGAATCGGTCTCGTTAATATACGATCCATCTCTCCTTTAATAATATAACGATCATTAAAGTCCCATATGTTAAAGAAAGCAGAGAAAATAGCAAACGGTACTAAAAAGAAACCATAAATAAAGATTACTTCTTCTCTACTCCAGCCTTTTAATGCTTGTGTGTGTCCAAACACAACGAGAATAAAGATTAAATTAACAGCCTGTAGTGATAAATCAGAAAGTAATCCAACGATAAAATCGCCCCGATACTCTAATTTTGTTTTTATATATTGGCTTGCATACTGCAAAAATAGTTTTATATATATCATCTCATCATCCCCCTTGTACAATTAGACGTTTTCTCGCCGTTCTCCACATGAGTACAATTGGAATAATAAGTACAATTGCCCAAATTACTTGGAATAATAATGCCTCATACAATTTACTTCCTTGTATACCTTCTGAAAAAATCATACTCGGAATATAACTAATGGCCTGAAACGGTAAAAACATCATTGCCTTCTGGGCCCATAACGGATAAAAACTAATTGGTAATAATAGACCTGAAAATAAATCAATAACAACACGTTTTGCATACATAATCCCACTATTATTAAATAGGAAGAACGTGAGCATCCCCGTCATTAAATTAATTTGTGTATTAATAATAAAACTAAATATTAAAGATAAGAAGAAATATAACCACGTTTGAAAATTCGTTGTAATTTGCAATGAAAATAATAAGGTAACGATAACCATTCCCGGAATTGAAAAGAACGCAAAACGAAATATCCCTTCACCAAGACCTTGCATCACTTTCATCCCTAAATAGTTATATGGACGGATCAGCTCTACCGCTACACGTCCTTCTTGAATCTCCATCGCAATTTCCCTGTCTATATTATTAAAATAAAAGGCACGTGCCATCCACGCAATTGCGATATACGTAGTCATTTGCGAAATAGATAAACTTTCAATATTCTCTTTTCCGCTATAAATTGCTTGCCATAAAAAATAATACGCGCCGATATTAATTGTATAAATTAAAATCCCGCTATAATAGTTTGTACGATACGCAAGCATCATTAAAAAGCGAATTCGAATCATTTCAATGTACTTACCCATGTTTAATACCTTCTTCATAAATGTTACGAATAATTTCCTCTGTAGACACTTCGTTAATTTTTAAATCTTTAATTTGAAAGGCTTGTACTACTTTAGAAATAAGCATTGAAATAATAACTTCTTCATTCGGTATTTTTGCAATCCACGAGTTTTCCTCTTTCGCTTTCGACCAAACGACATGACTATCTGGCATCACCATTGATAAATCCTGATAGGAAACTGGTGCAACAAACTGAAAATGTATTTCCTTCTCTGCTCCCCACTGCGTACGAAGATTATTTAAAGAACCGTCATACATAATATTTCCTTCATCCAGCATGATAACGCGCTCACATAAAGCTTCAATATCAGTAATATCATGAGTTGTTAATAAAATTGTTGTTTTATAACGTTCATTCATTTCTTTTAAAAATTCACGTATTTTCAATTTCACAAGTACATCTAAACCAATTGTTGGTTCATCTAAAAATAATAACGGCGGATTATGAATTAATGCTGCCGCTAATTCACAACGCATTCTTTGACCAAGAGATAACTTTCGTACTGGCTTATCTAATAAAGGCCCAATATCTAACGTTTCAATCACGTGCTCCATATGTTCTTTATACTGGGCGTCTGATACACCGTACACCTTTTTTAATAAACGAAACGATTCTTGTACAGCAATGTCCCACCAAAGTTGCGAGCGTTGACCGAAAACAACACCAATTGTTCTTACAAATTCTTCTCTCTGCTTATGCGGATTCATCCCATTTACTAAAATCTCACCTGATGTCGGAGTCAAAATCCCAGTAAGCATTTTAATTGTCGTCGATTTACCGGCACCATTCTCACCAATATACCCAACCATTTCACCTTGTTTCACAGTAAAAGATACGTCATTTACTGCTGGTACTATTTTATAATTACGATTTAATAAATCGCGAAATGCACCCTTTAAACCTGGACGACTTGAATAGGCTGTAAACTCTTTACGTAACCCTTGTACCTCAATTACCGATTTCATAACCGGACCCCCTTCCTAAATGTCACAACGAATAGTTTACCCAACTGCCTTCTCTATCACAAACAATACGTCTTTTCGAAAAACATGTTAGAATAATACATAGATTTTTGTAAGGAGATGAATGGTAGTGAAATTCACAAAATCAGAAGCATTACATAAAGAAGCTTTAGAACATATCGTTGGCGGCGTTAATAGTCCTTCTCGTTCTTTTAAAGCAGTTGGCGGCGGCGCTCCTGTTGCTATGGAACGTGGAAAAGGTGCTTATTTCTGGGATGTAGACGGAAATAAATATATCGATTATTTAGCAGCATACGGTCCTATTATTACTGGACATGCTCACCCGCACATTACAAAAGCAATTACAACAGCTGCTGAAAATGGTGTACTTTACGGAACACCAACAGCGCTAGAAGTAAAATTTGCAAAAATGTTAAAAGAAGCAATGCCTGCATTAGATAAAGTCCGCTTCGTAAACTCTGGTACTGAAGCAGTAATGACAACAATTCGTGTCGCTCGTGCTTACACAGGCCGCACAAAAATTATGAAATTCGCTGGTTGTTACCACGGTCATTCTGATTTAGTACTTGTAGCAGCTGGATCTGGTCCTTCTACACTAGGAACTCCTGACTCAGCCGGTGTACCACAAAGTATCGCTCAAGAAGTTATTACCGTTCCATTTAATAATGTAGAAACTTTAAAAGAAGCATTAGATAAATGGGGACATGAAGTAGCAGCTATTCTTGTAGAACCGATTGTTGGAAACTTTGGTATTGTAGAGCCAAAACCTGGCTTCCTTGAGAAAGTGAATGAACTTGTTCACGAAGCTGGTGCACTAGTAATTTATGATGAAGTTATTACTGCTTTCCGCTTCATGTACGGTGGTGCTCAAGACTTACTTGGCGTAACACCAGACTTAACAGCTCTTGGCAAAGTTATTGGCGGTGGACTTCCAATCGGTGCTTACGGTGGTAAGAAAGAAATTATGGAACAAGTTGCCCCTCTTGGACCTGCATATCAAGCTGGTACAATGGCAGGAAATCCTGCTTCTATGGCATCTGGTATTGCTTGTCTAGAAGTTCTTCAACAAGAAGGGCTTTATGAGAAATTAGATGCACTTGGTGCAATGCTTGAAAAAGGAATTCTAGAGCAAGCTGCAAAACATAATATCGATATTACATTAAACCGACTAAAAGGTGCTTTAACTGTATACTTCACAACAAATACAATTGAAGATTACGATGCAGCACAAGATACAGACGGTGAAATGTTCGGTAAATTCTTCAAGCTTATGCTTCAAGAAGGAGTGAACTTAGCACCTTCTAAATATGAGGCATGGTTCTTAACGACAGAACATACAAAAGAAGATATTGAATATACAATTGAAGCTGTAGGCAGAGCATTTGCTGCTTTAGCAGATAATAAATAATCCCATCATTAAAAGGAAAAAAGAAAGCACATCTTTCTTTTTTCCTTTTTTCTATTTCATAAATTCCTTATTAATAGTATAATTATTCATAATTATCTGTTTAATTTTCTTTTATATCCTTACTATCTTTGTATACAAGGCTGCTCACGCCTTAAATAGTAAGATTATTCAAACTTCAATAAGAGGGGGGATTGACGGATGCTCAATAAAACAAATACATGGACACCGTCTTTATTTCGAGATTATAAAAATGCAGAACATGATGCTTGTGGAATCGTTTCCGTTATGGAGAAACGAAAAATTCCTACAAAAGAAAACATTGACCTTTGCATACAATCACTCGTCAAAATGAATCATAGAGCTGGTTTCATTAATGGTGAAGGCGATGGAATTGGCATTCACATTGATGTACCAAAAGCACTTTGGAGTGAAAAACTAAAAAGTAGCGGATATAATCCAACGATCGTGGATCATCCCCACTTTATCGTTGGACATTTTTTTCTAAACAAAAGCGCAAATATAATTAATTTAAAAAATCATATTCGTACACAACTAAACAACGAAAAATTTGCAATCCTTTTCGAAAGTGATGATGTAATAAACTCCGATGCACTCGGTCCACTTGGCAAACAAGAAGAACCTTTATTTTGGCAAGTTGCCCTTATCGCAGAAAATGGAGTTACAAATATTGAGCAAACATTATTTTCAGTAACGATAAAAATAGAGGAAAACGAAGCGATTCATGTTGCTTCCTTAAGTCGTGATCATGTTGTATATAAAGTTCTCGGTGCTGGTGATACACTTGTTGCTTATTATAATGATTTACAACATCCGCTGATCGCTTCAACTATGACACTAGGACATAACCGCTATTCTACTAATACATTATCTAATTTTTTTCGTGTACAACCATTTAGCATTCTCGGACATAATGGTGAAATTAACACCATTGCAAAATTACGCGATCAAGCTGACATGATTCATGTTCCACTTACTGCTGGGGGCAGTGACTCCCAAGATTTAAACCGCACCTTAGAAACTCTACTTGTTCAATACGACTACAGTTTATTTGAAGCAATGGATATACTATTCCCACCAATTATTAATGAAATTAAACTTTATGAACCGCATTTACAAGATTTATATACGTATATACGTGAGGCATGGGGCCATTTTGCGCAAGGTCCAGCTGGTATTATTTCACGTTATAAAGATGAAGCTGTTTTCAGCGTTGATTCCCTTGGACTACGACCAGTATGGAAAGTAGAGACAGCGAGTTCTTATGTTTTCTCTTCTGAACCTGGAGTTGTATCTCCAACTGAATATGTAGCTGAACCGAAACCACTCGCTCCTGGAGAAAAGGTCGGCCTAAAGTGGAATGAACAAGATGAGCTTGTCCTTTATGAATATGACAAATACCAAGCTCAAGTATACGACCGTTTTAAAAAGCGAGTTGATACTAAAGATTATCATTTAAACTTATCTACCCCTGAAACGAAAGAAATCCAAGGATTATGTGATTCTATGCAAGTTGAAACGAAGCAATACGTTGCTTTCGGATGGGATCGTGAACATATTCAGCTTCTTGAACAGATGGCAACAAAAGGCGTTGAGCCAATTCGCTCACTTGGTCATGACTCACCACTCGCTGCACTCGATACTGATAGACGAAATATCGCTGACTTCATTAAGGAGAGTGTAGCTGTTGTTACAAATCCAGCAATCGATCGCGATCGAGAAGTCGAACATTTCTCCACACGGACGATACTCGGAGAGCGCCCAAGTTTATTAAGCGGCGCTAAACAGCCATTTGTAGTTGAGATGCTTTCCCCTATTATTTTAGAAGGAAGTGTAGCACAATCTATTGCAGAGGAATTACACACAATTACGTACGAACAACTTATACAGTTATTCAATACTCATAGCTCTATCGCTACAATCTCTGCTACATTCAGTCCGGCAGAAACTCTACACTGCGCCCTAAATCGAATTAGTTCTGAAGCGATAACAGCCGCGAACGAAGGAGCTTCCCTATTATTAATAGACGATGCCAATGCTCATCTAAATGGACGGTTATGGATTGATCCGCATTTAGTTACAGCTAAAGTACATCAAGTATTAAGCGAAAATAAATTACGCCGAAACTGCTCTCTCGTTATACGTTCAGGTGCCCTTCGCTCCTTACACGATATCGTCACACTATATGGATTAGGAGCAGATAGTATTAATCCATATTTATTATTTGCAACCGTAAATGACGGGACGAAAACACCAATTACGAATTTATATCATGCACTTAATAAAGGACTAGAAAAAGTCATTTCAACAATTGGAATTCATGAATTACGTGGTTACGGTCGCCTCTATTCTTCTATCGGATTACATGAGGAAATCGCAAATATATTACAAATTACGAATTTCCTCGGTTCAAATACTTTAGCTTTTTCGCTTGAGTCACTTGCTGAAGATGCACAAATGCGCGCGGATGATTATAATAATCCTAAAGTTAGAATGCGAAAATCTTTTCATATATTCCCGCGAATTTGGAAAGCAATCGGCGATGTTGCAAAAGGAAATTCTTATGATGATTACCGTGATAAATTAAGTGAGTTAGAGGAAAATAATCCAATCGCGATTAGACACCTTGTTCAAACGAAAGAAACAAAACATGTCGTTCCAGCTGAAGAAGTATCCATCAGCATTCAAAATCATGATTTACCATTTATTATTAGTTCCATGTCATTCGGTTCTCAAAATGAAATTGCCTTTCGTGCATATGCAGCAGCGGCCGATCAGCTAAATATGATTAGTTTGAACGGTGAAGGCGGCGAAATTAAAGATATGATTGGAAAATATCCACATACACGTGGACAACAAGTTGCATCTGGGAGATTTGGCGTAAACGCCGAACTACTAAATTCATCAAACTTAATTGAAATAAAAATTGGGCAAGGCGCAAAGCCTGGTGAAGGCGGACATTTGCCCGGCTCAAAAGTAACAGCAAAAATCGCTGAGGCACGTAATGCTACAATTGGCTCAGATTTAATTTCACCTTCTAACAACCATGATATTTATTCCATTGAAGATTTAGCTCAAATGATTACAGAAATTAAAACGGCTAATCAACTTGCGAAAGTAGCTGTAAAGGTCCCTGTTGTCCCTAATATCGGAACAATCGCTGTCGGTATCGCAAAAGCTGGTGCTGATTTTATTAACATTAGCGGATTTGATGGTGGTACAGGTGCCGCACGTATTCACGCATTGCAACATGTAGGCCTTCCTGTAGAAATCGGTGTGAAAGCCGCTCACAATGCTTTATTAGAAGCAAATATGAGACATAAGGTAGAAATTTGGGCTGACGGTGGTATTCGAAGTGTTAATGATGCCTTGAAAATCATGCTCCTTGGGGCAAATCGTATTGGATTTGGTACATTATCGATGATCGCAATTGGCTGTACAACTTGCCGCGGATGTCATCTAGATACTTGTCACGTCGGAATTGCAACACAAATTGAGTCTGAAGCTCAGGCGAAAGAACACGGATTACGCCGCTTCGTCCCACGCGAATTAGAAAGCGCCGTCGCTGGATTATTACATTTATTCACCACTTTTGGCGTAGAACTAAAACGATTAACAGGAAATCTTGGTTATACAAATTTACAAGAAATTGTCGGGCGGTCCGATTTATTAGAACAAGTTCGAGGCGAAAATTTATTAGACTTATATAATTTACTACAAACGATAGAACATCCATCTGTTACAAACACGGAACAGATGCCTGAAAAACAATTTGAAACAGTTCATTCCCCTCATTCAAAAGAATTAGTAGGCGTTGGTGTAGAGCAACGCGTTATGGGTGGTCTAGAATCTTGCTATCGCGTTCGTAGTAAATTATATGAAGATACAAAGCTTGAACCACTTACATTAAAGTATACGAATGGCTCTATTCCTGGAAATGGGTTAGGTGCTTACAATAGCGAAAACTTATTTATACACGTAAATGGTGGTGCACAAGATGGTATTGGTAAAACCTCCTTTGGTGGTGGTATTTATATAACGAAAGCAAAAGGAAAAGACGGCATATATTATAACGGTTCTGTCGGAAAAGGTTTTGGATACGGTGCACAAAAAGGAGCGCTATACGTTCAGGGTAACGCTGATGCTCGCGCTGGCATTCGCCTCTCTGGAGCAGACATGATAATTGGAGGGCGCATGACAAAGCCACTCCGCGAAAAAGAGCAAGGGAATATAGGAGCATACTCTAATATTAAAGGTTTCGCTTTTGAATATATGACAAATGGGCGAGCGCTTGTTTTAGGGGATCCTGGCCCATGGATCTGTGCTGGTATGACTGGCGGTGTTGTTTATTTACGTCATGATTCAAGCTTAGGTTTAACAGAACAGGCCTTAAAAAGAAGAATCGCAAAAGGGGCCAATGTTACATTACAACCAATTAGTAAAAATGGTGTGCAAGATGTGACTGAGTTATTGCTAGATTATATTCGTGTATTAAATGAGCATGAGCAATACGAGGAAGTTGCTTTATTAACACCGTTACTCGATGATATGCAGCACCAGTTCTTTGAAATTATCCCGAAAAAAGAGCAGGCTGACCCATCTATCTCAACAGAGTGATATAGCTAACTTTCATTTTCAAGAATAAATTGACGAAGTACACTTCTCATAGTAATCTATAGTAACAATTTGAAACCTGCTGAAATTCAGCAGGTTTTTTTACTAAAAATTGATGTTTAAAAAGAATTAGGAAAAAGTATAAATGAATCTTAATTTCTTATTAACGTCACTAAAATATCACTTGCTAACATATTGTAATGAATGTATAGTATCATGTTGTACATTCATTATGACAAGAGAAAGGATCTTATTAAGGGTATGAAACTTGGTGCTCGCATTTTAAAAACGGGTATTGCCATCACATTAGCTTTATTTGCTTGTATTTTACTTCAATTACCGAGTCCGGTATTTGCGGGAATCTCAGCTATTTTCGCTGTTCAACCGTCTGTATACCGCTCGTATTTAACTGCTCTTGAGCAAATTCAAGCAAACGTCATTGGCGCGGTATTCGCTATCGTATTTGCTACTGCTTTTGGACATAATCCTTTTATTATTGGATTAACATGTATATTAGTAATTGCGCTTACACTGCAATTACGATTAGAAAACACAATATCAATTGCTTTAGTAACAGTTATCGCCATTATGGAGTATCAGGGCGAAGATTTCTTTAGTTTTGCCTTACTTCGCTTTGCGACGATTATGATTGGAATTATTGCGGCTTCACTTGTAAATTTAGTGTTTATGCCGCCAAAATACGAAACAAAACTATATCATCGTATCGTTGATAATACAGAAGAAATTGTAAAATGGATTCGAATGAATAGTAGGCAAGCTTCTGATTTTACAACGCTAAAAACTGATATTGATCGTATGAAAGAAAAAATGATCAAATTAAACCATTACTATTTGCTGTATAAAGAAGAAAGAAGCTACACAAAAAAAGTAAAGTTCGCAAAAATTCGTAAGCTCGTTTTATTCAGACAAATGTTAGCGACGACAAGCCGCGCTTTAAGTACGTTAAAATCATTACATCGTACTGAAAATGAACTGCGCTATATGCCAGAAGAATTTCAGGAATCTATTCAAAACGAACTTGATTCATTAACGCATTACCATGAACAAGTTTTATTAAAATTTATTGGTAAAGCAAAAAAACAACAATCCGTTGAAATGCTTGATGAAGTTGAAACAGGTAAACAAGAATTAATTGATATCTTTATGGATTATCAAAACAAAGACGATGAGGAAGCGTATAAAACATGGCTACACCTCTTCCCTCTTATTTCTGCCATTATTAACTATAGTGAAGAAGTAGAGCATTTAGATTTACTTGTGGATAGCTTCTACACATACCATAAACCAGAAGCAGAACTCCAAATCGAAGATAAAAAAGAAGACGAATAAAGAAAACAGCTCCTTTTACGCTAAAGGAGCTGTTTCTGTTATATGTTGAAGTTGATATAAATTGTAATAAAAACCTCTTTTTTTCATTAACTCTTCATGAGAACCTGTTTCTTTAATTTCACCATCTTCAATGTAAATAATCGTATCCACATGCGTAATCGTCGCCAATCGATGTGCAATTATGATCGTCGTTCGATCAGCAGCTAACGTCTGAAGCGCCTGCTGAATATACCGTTCATTTTCTAAATCTAAAGCGGAAGTCGCTTCATCTAATATAAGTAACGATGGATTCTTTAGAAACACTCTTGCAATCGCTACACGTTGCCTTTGCCCACCAGATAACTTCACACCGCGTTCCCCAACGACAGTATCATAACCATCAGGTAACTCTATAATAAAATCATGAATTTGCGCAGCTTTGGCAGCTGCAATCACTTCTTCCTCTGTAGCTTTCGGATTTCCGTATAAAATATTCGCCCCAATTGTATCGCTAAATAACAAATTATCTTGCAGTACAATTCCAATATGACTACGTAAATTTCTCATATCATACTTTCTGACATCTATCCCATCTACATAAACTGCACCTGAAGAAACATCATAGAAACGAGGGATTAAACTAGCAAGAGATGACTTCCCTCCCCCACTCGCTCCTACAAGTGCTACCTTCTCTCCTGGCAACATAGTTAACGAAAGGTTATGTAATATCTCTTTTTCATCTGAATTGTAACGAAAAGATACATTATCAAATATCACTTCACCATTTAATTTTTTCGTTTGTACCGCACTTGGCACATTCACAATATCGTATTTCTCATCTAACAATTCAAACACTCGATCCATCGATGCGAAAGACTGTGTTAATGTTGTAGAGGAATTAACAAGACGGCGAAGCGGACTATATAAACTATCCATATATCCAACAAAGGCAACCATAGTCCCTAACGTTAACTGCCCCTGAACCACCTCATATGCTGCAAAACCAATTACAAGTAATGGTCCTAAATCTGTTAACGTATTTACCGCCGAAAATGTTCTCGCGGTCCAACTCGTATGCGTTAACGCTTTCGTCAAAAATTCATTATTTCTTTTTTCAAACTGCTTCCCCTCATACTCTTCTAATGCAAAGCTACGTGTCACCTGCATCCCTTGAATACGTTCATGTAAATACCCTTGCATCGTTGCTAACGCTTGTGAACGCTCTTTCGTCAATTTTCGAAGACGTCCAAAAAAATATTTCACTGCTACTACATAAATAGGTAAAATTAATAGCGCAACAAATGTCAATTTTACATTCATAGAAAACATAACAATAATAGCAATAGCAATCGTTGCTGTATCTAACCAAACATTCATCAAACCAGTAATTACAAAGTCCTTCGTTTGTTCTACATCATGAATGACACGTGAAATAATTTCCCCTGTTTTCGTATTCGAATAATAGCGTAAACTCAACTTTTGCAAATGACCAAAAATATGTTTTCTTAAATCATATAGGATTGTATTTGCGATACGCTGCGCGAAATATTGACGATAATATTCAATTGGCGGTCTTAACACTGCAAAAATAAAAAAAGCAATCCCAATCGCTGTTACTAGTTGGGACGTTTTATCTTGAAGTGACCCTCCGCCTTGAATTACATCATCGATAATATATTTTAATAACCACGGCATAATAAGCGGGATGCCAAATTTAACTAGACCAATCATAATCGTAATAGCAATAAGCCATCGATATGGTTTAACAAATTGCAAATATCTTTTTATACCTTGCACATAATCCCCCCTCTAATAGGACAAACCTGCCGGGAAATCCCCTGCAGGTTTGTTTTAATTTCTGTACATTAAATATCTTTCATACCACATATCTACAAAGTCTGGCGCAAATGGCCCTTTTCTCTGATGAATCCATTGTGTTAATTGTGCTACATTTCGTTTTAAAATGGTATCAATAACAGGTGGATATTGCATAATTTGACTATGTTTTTCATACTCATCTTCATCTAAAAGCGTATATGTCATATCTGGATACACTTTAATATCTAAATCATAATCAATATACTTTAACGCTTCAGAATCATATGCAAAAGGTGAGCTTAAATTACAATAATAATATACTCCCTCTTCCCTTAACATTCCAATTACATTAAACCAATAGTTGGCATGAAAATAACAAATTGCTGGTTCACGAGTAATCCATGTTCGGCCATCTGATTCTGTCACTACTGTACGATCATTTGCTCCGATCACAAGACTCTGTGTCCCTTTTAAAATTGTTGTCTCTTCCCACATTCTATGAATGGAGCCATTATGTTTATAACTATGTATTTGTACTTTTTCTCCTTCTTTGGGAAATCCCATATATGCTCCCTTCCTTCAACTGCAAATGCTCTTTGAGCTGCATTCACTTTTTTTCTATTATAACTTTTTTGTCGAAATTTTAAAACTAAAGCGACAAGACTCTATTTTTTCACACTGAATACCATATCTCTAATCTTCTTCGGGTACTGGGCTTTCGCTACATTATTTAGAAACGAGGAAATGAGAATAGAAAAAGCCCTTCCTTATTTCTATCTAAAGAAGGACCTTTCACCGAAAGGTAACAATATGTCTTATCCTAAATTCGAAATCATTTTTTCAGTTTCAAAAGATTGAATCACACTATTTGTTTGCTCTTCAAATTTCTCATGTAACAGTTTTAACGCTAATTCTGTTCTATATATTTCTTGGCGGATAAAATGTAATTCCTTTTTATCGCACGTATCCTTTTCACTCATTTCAATTTGCTGATACTTCTCTAGATGAGCTTGTAGCTTTAACAACTCATCCATCGTTTCCAATTGTTCTCCTACCAACTTATCAAAATCGTTCATTACTTACCCCCTTTTAGACTTATTTATCAGTTATTATTCCTCATTACATATTTCTAATCTTTAACTTCCTTTTCCTTTGACTACATTTGTTGACTTATTAGAAGTTATGTCGTTCACTTTCTTTTCATTACCATGCCCCAGGCACAAAGAAAACACTTCTCCTGAATTAGAGAAGTGTTTTTCTTTCATTACTGATTTGAACTAGAAGATTGTGATTGTTTTGCTGCTGATTGTGCATTTTGTTTTTTCACAGCATGCACGTCTGTTTCAGTTGCAAATTCAGTACCATAACTAGTGTTTGCACTTTGTGCACCAGAAGCTTGTGCTTTCTTTGCTTCTGATTGTGCGTTTGCTTGTTTTACTGCTTGTACATTTGTTTCAGTCGCAAACTCTGTACCATAACTAGCATTTGTACTTTGAATGCTAGCGCCAGAAGTTGCCTTGTTATAACCTTGTTGTTTTTTACTCATCTTTCTCACCTCCACAATCAATAATGTAACCAATTAACCTAAGAGCTATCCGTAATTTTCTTTTAAAAAAATTCTGCATATATCTCTCATCACTCATTCAAACTATAGAAAATGGAGGTGGAAATATGTATATAGGACGCGATATGACTGAACTAACGATGGTTTCAAAAAGTGAATGGAAAGAAGATGAATTAGCTTATTTTCATCATTCGTTACAACAGATTCTGCCTTATTTAAATGCAGAAGGTCAAAGTATTTACAAAGAAATTGTAATAGAAATTGAAACAAGAGGCGGCTTACAAGAAGGTGAGGCTAGTTGGACTCATGGGACAAAAATTTCTTACGATTAAAAAAGTGTTCCCAATCTAGGGAACACTTTTTTATTTATCCCGCTTTAATGGGCAGTAAGACCCCCACCTTAAAATTCAGCGAAAGCAAAGAATTTAGGTGGGGGATCAACTGCCCATAAAAGTCCGATTGGTTCAACTAATAATCAGTGGGGGATGAAGAAAACCCCCACTGATTAAAGTTTCACTTTATTGCATTGTAATTTTCTCAACGCAATTTTCATAAATCGTACGATGCGATTTCGAGAAAGGTAACTGTTCAAATGCTTCTTTCGATACAAATTTCAATGTATCTGTTTCAACAATGTCACCAGTTACTTTTCCGTAAAATACGAATATATCCCAAGTACGATGGGTAAACGTATGTTGTACATTCATTGCGTATTCTTCAATAGAAATCGAAAGCTCAAATTTTTCTTTCATATAATCTATAAGCTGTTCCTTCTGATTACGAATCCCTTCGCCAAGTTCAATATTCGGAAACTCCCACATATTAGCTAATAAACCGGTACTTGGACGTTTATTAATGACGTAACGACCATCTTCCGTTTGAAGCACCCCTGCAACAATCGGTACCATCGTAGGAGCTTTCGCTTTACTTTTTACTGGTAACTCTTTTTGAACACCTTCAGCATATCCCCTGCAATGCTCACGTACAGGACAAAGTAAGCATGCTGGATTTTTCGGAATACAAATTAGTGCCCCTAACTCCATCAAACCTTGATTAAAATAAGATGGATTTTCAGCCGAAATAATTTCACGCACAATCTCTTCAAACACTTTTCTCGTTTTCGGTTTTGCAATGTCATCCCATATGGATAAAATACGGGATAATACACGCATAACATTTCCGTCAACTGCCGGCTCTGGTATACCATATGCAATACTTAAAATAGCACCTTTTGTATATGGTCCGACTCCCTTTAATTTTTCAATTTTCTTTACATCACTCGGTACGATCCCGCCGTATACTTCTTTTACTTCTTTTACGGCCGCATGTAAATTTCGTGCTCTAGAATAATATCCTAAGCCTTCCCATGCTTTTAACACTTCTTCATCATCAGCATTTGCCAAAGCTTCTAGAGTAGGAAACTTCCCCATGAAATTCGCGTAATATGGTTTTACAGCTTCTACCCTAGTTTGCTGCAACATAATTTCCGAAACCCAAACACGGTATGGATCTTTATTTTTACGCCACGGTAAGTCGCGCTGCTCTTTTTCAAACCAACCAATTAAATCATTTTGAAACTGCTCTATGTTAAAATTATTTAATATTTCAAGTGTCAAACTTGATCCCCCTCATTTTTTGCATATAAGTACTATTATAAAGATTTTAGGAAAAAATTTAAGTAAGATGACATAGGAAATAGAAGGCAAAGGACTTGAGGTATCGAATAAAAAGAGTTACATTAATAAAAAACGGAGGTGGATTTCTATGGACACAGCCACTCACCTTGTTATGGGCGTTACTCTAGGCAGTTTGGCCACGTTAGATCCAGCCATAGCACAAAGTGATATTGGCCCACAAGCAGTTATGCTCGCTACAATTGCCGGTTCCAATATTCCTGATATCGATACAGTTTTAAAATTGCGTAATAACGCTAAATATATAAGAAATCATCGCGGGATTACTCATTCCATTCCTGCAGTAGTTCTTTGGTCATTCCTTATAAGTGGCATCTCTTTCGCCTTCTTTTCAGACGCTCCATACTTGCATCTACTACTTTGGTCATTTATTGCCGTCTTTCTTCATGTCTTTGTTGATATTTTCAATGCCTACGGTACACAGGCATTACGGCCCTTCACAAAAAAATGGGTAGCGCTCGGCATCATTAATACATTCGATACCGTCATTTTCTTTATCCATATACTTGCAATTGCTTGTATGCTTGTAGGTTCCCACAAAGGGTATACTGCCTTAGCAGCATATATATTGATGATTATTTACTATATCGGACGGATTATGATGCATAGAAATATAAGAAGCGTTGTACAAAAACGTTTCAAACATGTTGAGAAGATAATTATTTCTCCTTCTTATCGATTTTATCATTATCATTTAGCAATCGTTACAACCAATTATTACTACGTTGCTAGATGGCATCGCGGTAACATCATGGTATATGATAAATTCGACCGGGTACCGTTCCCAGACAATGCTATTATGCGCGCAGCTAAACAAGATGAAAACATCTCAGCATTTTTATCTTTCTCCCCTGTGTATCGCTGGGACATTTTCGATTATGATCATTATTACGAAGTTCGATTCATTGATTTGCGCTATCGCAGTAAAGATTATTATCCATTCGTTGCGATCGTTCAACTCGATCATAATTTAAATATTATTAGTTCCTATACAGGATGGATTTTTAGTGAAGAAAAGCTTCGAAAAAAACTGGAGTTACTTCCACATTAAAAAAAGCGACTTAAGTCGCTTTTTTTAATGTTTCAAATGATCTTCTTGATTGATTAAATGGCTATATTTCGGATTATTTGTGCGCATTTCATGAAGACGCGCTCCATGATTATTAATCCATGTTCTTACCACTTGTTCAGTCATTTCATCACCTTGGTAACGTCCTGATTTCGCATAAGTTGTTTGGAAATCTTCCCATAGTAATTCAACCCACGCACGTGCTTGTGCGTAAGAAAGCTTGTCATTTTTTTCTAATAGTTCTTTCGTTAATGCTTCATAAATATCATTCATGTTCTAATCTCCTTTTACCTATTTATCCCTTCATTTCTAAAGGATAGTTTCTTCTATTTTGCACATTCTATAATTGATACTTCTTCAAGAGGTATCAACTGATGATGAGGAGGGCGTTCGCAATGGGTAAACAAGCCGAATTTTGGTCTGAGTCAAAAAACAACAGCAAAATCGACGGTCAACCGAAAGCGAAATCACGCTTCGCTTCGAAACGACCTAACGGCACAATTAACACGCACCCACAAGAACGTATGCGTGCTGCAAATCAGCAGGAAGAGTAGTACAAAGTAAATCAACTTCCTACACGAGGTGATAAAGATGAGCTACCGTGATCGCTTAGATAGTCGTTCTGAATTATTTAACCATACGTGGACTCGTCCGAAACATGCTAAAGCGCAAGTTAACGGACAGACGCAACAAACCCAGTCTCTCATTATATTGGCGAACGAATGTAAAAAACGCCAATTTTAGAATCTCCTATCTCCTGTAACGCCTACCAAAGATGAAAACCAGAGAGATATTCGCTCTCTGGTTTTTATTTTTCTTGCAATAAAGAAATCGGTATTCCAATCTCTTCATTATCATTTTGCTTATGTCCCCAAGCAAATACCCCATTGAAGTACGTAATTTCAAATAATATACCAGGTTCTTCTACTAATTCATATGTCTCACCGATATGGAATTTGTTTATGTCAGTCATATAAGCGCGGGCCATTGCTATCTTTCGCATTAATACATCGAACTCATTTACAATTCCAAGTTGCTCAGCTTTTATCGCTTGCTCTTTCAAAAGCCCAATTTCTTCCCTTAGCTCATGTGGTGTCATTTCACTGTAGCGCTTTGGCATATTCATCTTATTCTCCTCATCCCTCTTCGCGTTTCATTTGCAAAAATACCTCTATTTCATCGATAGAGAATCCTTTGCGGTATAACGCTTGTTTCATCTTATTTTCGAATGTCCATCCATCATACTTCTTATATTTCTCATAATATTTATTCCCATGATAGTGTAACGCCTCTTGTTGCTTTTCGTCATCTTTTTCGTCTTTCAATTCTTCTAAACAAATTTGAATCACATCTCTAGAATATCCTTTACGAACAAGCATCTCGTCTAACTTGAGCTTCATTTGTAAAAAAGAATGCTTTTGATAAGCTTTTTTCTTCTTCTCTATAAGAATTAAAGCATTTTCAATTTGC
This sequence comes from Bacillus sp. F9_6S_D1_P_5, assembly GCF_054823925.1. Taxonomy (NCBI): domain Bacteria; kingdom Bacillati; phylum Bacillota; class Bacilli; order Caryophanales; family Bacillaceae; genus Bacillus; species Bacillus sp. F9_6S_D1_P_5. The sequence goes on from NZ_JBTREW010000011.1 coordinate 20,291, forward strand.
TTTTCCTTCGGATATTCTTGTAAACTATGCGTAATAATTAAATCCTGAACACCTTTATTTAACAACTCTCTTTTAATAACAGTGGGACCTTTTCGATTCACATTGCTTTGCGTTCTCGTATATAAAACAGCGTACTCTTTATCATTAATATATCGGTCATGTAATAATTTCGAAACGACTTCAGAGATGATGGCCTGTCCCACTTCTTTTTTTCGTAAAAAATCTTCTATTTCTAGTTTCGTTCTCATTTGATAGGATAAATAGGAGATTGCTTGTAAATATGCTTTTTGTACCTCTTCATTGTACAAAATATTTCCTAACGCTATTTCATCAATTTCTAAGCCCTTTTGTAATCCGTGTTTTATTAAGATTACTTCATTCACACTAAATCCGTACTCTTCACCTTGACCTTTATCAATATAAATATTAAATCGTTCTTTCGATCGTTTTTGTACTTCTATTTTTGTAATGACAGCCATACTCTCACCTCTCTATTATTTTAACATAGTCAAGGAACGTTTTTGCTTTTCAAGAATATATATAATGAGGAGGAAATAATTGTGAAAATCGCAATTTCTGGTGGTACCGGCTTTATCGGTAAATACCTTTCTACTTTTTTTATTCAAAAAGGATATACGGTTTACATTCTGACTCGAAACAAAACTACTGAAACTTCCGACCCTAACCTTCAATACGTACAATGGACACCAGATTTACAAACCTTTCCCCTCTCCTCTATTGATATAGTTATTAATCTAGCTGGAGAGTCCATTAATAGTAGATGGACAAAGAAACAAAAGAAAGCCATTTTAAACAGTAGAATTCAAACGACAAAAGGACTCATTAAACAATTACAAACACTCAACATAAAACCGCACACATTTATTAATGCAAGTGCTATTGGATACTATGGAACGTCTGAAACCGAGTCTTTTACAGAACAGCATGAGACTCCTGGAGATGACTTTTTAGCACATACAGTATATTCATGGGAACAAGAAGCATCTAAAGCTCGTTCTCTCGGAATGCGAACAGTATACGCAAGATTTGGAGTCGTATTAAGTGCAGATGGAGGAGCTCTTCCAAAAATGCTACTCCCCTATCAATTCTATATCGGCGGTACAATTGGATCTGGAAACCAATGGTTATCATGGATCCATATAGACGATGTCGTTCGCCTGATTGATTTCATCATACACAAAAAAGAAATTGATGGACCGCTTAACATTACAGCACCCCTCCCTATAAGAATGAAGGAATTTGGAGAAACCATTGCAACTATAATGAAAAAACCTCATTGGTTACCTGTCCCTTCATTTATGCTTCATACTTTACTTGGTGAGATGAGCATACTTGTACTAGAAGGACAACATGTATTACCTAGTAAAGCAATTGAACATGGGTATGAGTACACATTTCCGGCAATAGACCATGCATTACAAAATATACTTTCGCATACAATGTAGTACTTCTAAAACACAGTTTTACAGGGGCCCTTTTCAAAACTTTCATTTTCTAGAATCCGGAGCATTATTACACAAATAATCTTTCAGTTACTTTCCCTTAAATTCCATTAACATTGTAAAGTAACAGAAATGAGGTACCTATGAAAATATTGCTCAAGCAAGCCATTGTCTATCCTATTACATCCCAAAAATTTCAAGGGGATGTACTCGTTATAGGAGAAAGAATTGCCGAGGTCAAGCCTTCCATTCAACCTACTCAAGATATGACTGTTATAGACGCTCGTGCTCTTCATCTTTTACCTGGATTTATCGATGTCCATACTCATCTTGGTCTCTATGATGAAGGTACTGGTTGGGCTGGCAATGATGCAAATGAAACATCTGAAGTTTCAACACCACATATCCGTTCTTTGGACGGAATCCACCCTCTTGATATTGCATTTCAAGATGCTGTACAAAATGGAATCACAACCGTTCACGTTATGCCAGGAAGTCAAAACATTATCGGTGGTACGACTTGTGTAATAAAAACAGCTGGAACTTGTATTGATCATATGATTATTCAAGAGCCTGCCGGCTTAAAGATTGCCTTTGGAGAAAATCCTAAAAAGGTCCATAGTAATGGAACAAAAGAATCCATAACACGTATGGGAATTATGGGGTTACTTCGAGAATCATTCTATGAAGCACAGCACTACGGGCATGAAGCTGATTTTCGAATGCTTCCAATCTTAAAAGCATTACGCCGCGAAATACCCGTACGTATCCACGCTCACCGAGCAGATGATATTAGTTCTGCTCTACGCTTTGCAACAGAATTCAATCTCGATTTACGCATTGAACATTGTACAGAAGGACACTTTATTGTTGATGAGCTTTCGAAACACAATTTGAAGGTTTCAGTTGGCCCCACTCTTACACGCCGTTCTAAAATCGAACTTAAAAACAAAACATGGGATACTTACCATATATTATCGAAAAATGGAGTGGAAGTTTCTATAACAACAGATCACCCTTATACACCAATTCAATATTTAAATGTTTGTGCTGCTGTCGCAGTAAGAGAAGGATTAGACGAAAAAACTGCACTAGAAGGAATCACTATATTTCCAGCACGAAATTTACGTTTAGAGGATAGAATTGGGAGTATTGAAGTTGGAAAAGACGCTGATCTCGTGTTATGGACTCATCATCCTTTCCATTATTTAGCCAAGCCTGTACTAACCATGATTGATGGAAAAATAATTTACAAAAAAAATAAAAAAAACTAGTTTATTTTTTTGACTAGATAAAGTATTATACGATTATAAACTGAATGAAACCATAATCAATTTGTGTCGTGATTATCATTTTCAAATTGATGAATGGGGAAGGCAAATGGTGCGCCACCAGCGTTAGAAACTGGTTCTAGTGGGTTCGATTCCCACCCCGAAATTTTTTAAAGATTGATATAAAAATTTCGAGGGTGGGGTGTTTTTTCGTCATGCTACCCTCGTGTGAGGAGGAGTTAGTATGTTGAAAAAACGCGACTTACACGACAGCCACGTTCTATACGAGTTAATGGTGGATCCAGCTGTCTTCCCTTTTGTGCGTCAAAAGGCTTATTCTTATGAGGAATATTTATTTTTAACGAAACAAACGATTGAAGCTGAAGAGCGTGGGGAATTAATTTCACGCACAATTTTAGATGAATGGGGTAACCCTATCGGAACAATTACTTTATTTGATGTGCAAGAAAAAGCCGGATTTCTCGGCACATGGCTTGGCAAACCTTATCATGGAAAAGGCTATAATAAATTGGCGAAAGATTCATTTTTTAGTGAACTTTTCTATGAATTAGATATCGAAACAATCTTTATGCGTATTCGTAAAATAAATATTCGTTCTATTAAAGCTGCCGAAAAACTACAATATGTTAATCTAGCAAACGAAACAAGAAAAGCCGTTTATGATGAAATTAACGCAAATGAAGAAGTATATAACTTATATGAAATTCCAAAAGATCAATATACACTTGCTACAATGCGAGATACAACGTTCCAAGATACTCACCAATTAAAAGAAGCATAATCTAAATTTTTAGAAAAAATAATTAATCATTAACATTTTGCCATATGCGTATATCACCCGATGTCTTTGGAAACGATAGATAGTGACTTTAGGACACGAGGTGATTTGTAATGGATAAAAAGAAACGTGACAAAGCAAAAAACACATTATCTGGTACACAAGAAGTTCTCTACCAACGAGAATTTCGCAAAGCAGATCGCGCAGCGGGTTATCGCTCGAAAAGTATTTAAAGTGAGAATGAATAATTAGAAGTTTTCCCCCCTAATTATTCATTCTCATTACATATTTTTTCTACGTGATAGAATAGACAAAAAGGTTCCTTATAAATAAGGAACCTTTTTTGTGTGGATAACGTTATCCACACAATTTATAGAATTGTGAATAAATTCAACAAATCCTTCACACGTTTATATGTTGTAACGCATAGTAAATGTTATAATTGTGGATATTTTTCTAAAAATTGTGGACAATGTGGATATAGTTGTTAATATTTCGACTTTACTGTTTAATGAAAGCGTAATCTTCATGTGGATAAGTTACTACTTTATTTTATAAAAACAATAAAAAACCCTCTTTAAACATATAAAAGAGGGTTTCATATTAAGTAAATAGTTGTGCAAGAGCAGGTGATTTAATAGGTATATGATTCGGTTCTACATGATTTTCTGCCAAAATTGTATCCACAATATGACCAGCTGGCTCCGGACGATAAATGCTTCTCATCGCTTCTTTCATTTGAAGAAGCTTCATATCATCTTGTAATAATGCCTCTGTCTTTGCAAAAACCTCACTATCATCACGAATGACAACTGCAGCTCCTTTTCTTTCAAAGTACATCGCATTTTCATTTTCTTGTCCTGGAACAGGCTTATATAAAATGACAGGTACTTGCAATGCTGCCGCTTCACTTAACGTAATACCGCCTGGCTTCGTAATCATACAAGAAGTAACACGGAATAATTCATCAATATTTTCAACATAACCAAATACTTTTAATGCATCAGGATTTTTTTCCTGTAACCCTAATAAATCCTGTTTTAACGCTTCATTTTTCCCACAAACGACAACTACTTGTAAATCAGATACCGACATAAATGATTGGCATAGTTCTTTTACACTTCCTAATACCCCATGAGCACCTGCTACAATTAGTAAAATCTTTTTATTCTTACATAACTGATATTTATTATATATAATGTCTGGATTGATCTTTAGCTCAAAACTATTACGAATCGGAATTCCAGTTTCAACAATTTGCTCCGCAGGCACACCGATATCAACCATAACTTTTTTCACGTGATCAGTTGCTACAAAATAACGATCTACTTCCCGATGAATCCATATTTTGTGCACACAAAAATCCGTTAATACGTTATACACAGGAATTGAAATACCTGTTTGCTTTTTTAATTCTGGTACAGCTATGATCGGAAATGTATTAATAACAATATCCGGTTTCTCTGCTTGTAAAAGTAATTTCAAACGTTTTCTTCCAAAGTTCGCATACCAAGATGCTATTTTTTTATCATAAATTTTTTCTACGCCGTAATAAAACAAGCGGTATAATTCTTTTCCTATTGTATAACTTTTTAAATATAAATATTTTGTAATATCGGTTATAACTGGATGTGATTCTCCGAACAAATCGCATACAATTACATCTTCAATTCCTTTTTGGCGAAATGTTTGTTCTAATGTTTTCGCTACTTGCACATGCCCATTACCGTAATGTGCAGTTAATATTAAAACCTTGGGGTTTTTTATCAAACAAATCCACTCCTAGCTTATTGTTTCTCCATATTGCATATACGACAATAGGAAAAACATTTTCCTTAAAAATTACATAAACAGATTCTAATACTTCTCTTTCAGCTATGTACCTGTCGTGGATATGCAAAGCATATAAGATTGACCCCTTAATCCTATCTGTGCTCATATCTTTACATTATACTTTCCTATAAGAGCTTTCGCAATAACTTACAAATGTTCTCTATTCCATGATACTCACTCTTTTACTTCTTAATTCTTTTTACTATTTTGATTTCCCTTTACAATTATGTAAATTTCTCCACTTATTCCTTACAAAAATATGGATATTCTATTTTCAGTATACTCTTTTCTCTATATATACTCTAGGTTTTATTGTAAAGAAAGCAAAAAGCCTAACCCCATATTTGGATTAGACTGCATGTAAAATATGTCTTGCTTGTTCTACATTTTTTTCAGTAGGTGGTTCTACATTCGCAAGTGGATACTTATGTCCAAGTGCCTCCCATTTATATACACCAAGCTTATGGTATGGTAGCACTTCAACTTTCTGAACATTAGACAGACTTTGAATAAAGCTAGATAATTTTTGTAGATCCTCTTCATTATCCGTAATACCAGGAACTAATACGTGTCGTACCCAAATTGGTTTATTTTTATCCGATAAATAACGAGCAAATTGTAAAATATGTTCATTTGGTTTTCCTGTTAATTTACGATGTTTCTTTGAATCAATATGTTTCAAATCCAATAAAACTAAATCTGTGTAATCCATTAAAATGTTTAGCTTGTTTTGGAATTCTGGTTCCTCTGAATAACAACCACCCGAAGAGTCAATTGTTGTATGAATTCCAGCTTCCTTACATCTCTTAAATAATTCAATTAAGAAATCTAGCTGTAATAATGGTTCCCCACCACTAACTGTTATACCGCCTCCGGAAGCTTCAATAAAAGGAAGGTAACATGTCACATCCTGCATTACTTCTTCGACTGTTATTTCTTTTCCTTTACCGATCTCCCACGTATCAGCATTATGACAATATTGACAACGTAATAAACACCCTTGTGTAAATATGACATAACGAATTCCTGGGCCATCAACAGTACCACAAGACTCTACAGAATGAATTCTTCCTTTTACCATGTTACTTCCTCCTTTATTGAAACAGCCTCCCTCTGCTATTTATAAAATGCAGAGGGACACTTTTTTCACTTACATGCTTTCATGCATTGTACGGTTAATTACATCAATTTGTTGTTCACGAGTTAATTTAATAAAGTTTACAGCGTAACCAGATACGCGAATTGTTAATTGTGGATATTTTTCAGGATGTTCCATTGCATCCATTAATGTTTCACGGTTAAATACGTTAATATTTAAGTGATGTCCTTCTTTTACTGCATAACCATCAAGCATTGATACTAAATTACGTACTTGTACATCATCTTCTTTACCAAGTGCTTTTGGAATAATAGAGAATGTATTAGAAATACCATCTTGTGCATCTTCATATGGTAATTTAGCTACAGATAATAATGAAGCTAATGCACCTTTTGTATCACGTCCATGCATTGGGTTCGCACCTGGTGCAAATGGTTCTCCAGTACGGCGACCATCTGGAGTGTTACCAGTTTTCTTACCGTATACAACGTTAGATGTGATTGTTAAGATTGACATTGTATGAACAGAATTTCTGTATGTTTTATGTTTACGAAGTTTATTCATAAATGTTTTCACAAGATTTACAGCGATTTCATCTACACGGTCATCATTGTTACCGTATTTAGGGAAATCTCCTTCGATTTCAAAGTCAACTGCAATTCCGTTTTCATCACGAATTGGTTTTACTTTTGCGTGTTTAATTGCACTTAAAGAGTCTGCTACTACAGATAGACCCGCGATACCTGTTGCCATTGTACGAAGAACATTTGTATCATGAAGTGCCATTTCAATACGTTCGTAGCTATATTTATCGTGCATGTAGTGAATAACATTTAATGTGTTTAAATATAGACCTGCTAACCATTCCATTGTCATATCAAACTTATGCATAACTTCTTCATAATCTAATACTTCAGAAGTAATTGGTGCGTACTCTGGGCCAACTTGTGCTTTAGATTTTTCATCTTTACCACCGTTAATCGCATATAGTAATGCTTTTGCTAAGTTTGCACGTGCGCCGAAGAACTGCATTTGTTTACCAATTCTCATTGCAGATACACAACAAGCAATTCCGTAGTCATCACCGTAGTCAGCACGCATAATGTCATCATTTTCATATTGAATTGCTGATGTTTTAATAGACATTTTTGCACAGTAGTTTTTAAAGTTCTGTGGTAATTGTTTAGACCAAAGAACTGTTAAGTTTGGTTCTGGAGCTGGTCCTAAATTATCTAATGTATGCAAGAAACGGAATGAGTTCTTTGTTACTAATGGACGACCATCTAATGCCATACCACCGATAGACTCAGTTACCCAAGTTGGGTCACCAGAGAATAATTCATTATAATCAGGTGTTCTTGCAAATTTCACAAGACGTAATTTCATAATGAAGTGATCCACAATTTCTTGTACTTCTTCTTCTGTTAAAGTACCATTTGCCAAATCTCTTTCAATATAAATGTCTAAGAATGTAGAAGTACGTCCAAGACTCATTGCAGCTCCGTTTTGCTCTTTAATTGCTGCAAGATATGCGAAGTATAACCATTGGAATGCTTCTTGCGTGTTTGTTGCTGGCTTAGAAATATCAAAGCCATGAGAGGCAGCCATTTGTTTTAACTCTTGAAGTGCACGCATTTGCTCAGATAACTCTTCGCGTAAACGCATTGTATCTTCGCTCATTACACCGCCAGTTAAATTTAAATCTGCTTTTTTCGCTTCAATTAAATGATTAATACCATATAATGCTACGCGTCGGTAGTCACCGATAATACGTCCACGTCCGTATGCATCTGGAAGACCAGTAATTACACCTGATTTACGTGCATTTCTCATTTCTGGTGTATAAGCATCGAATACACCTTGGTTATGAGTTTTTCTCCAATCTCTAAAAATACGACTAAGTTCTTTGTCCATTTCGTATCCATAAGATTCACAAGCTTGTTCCGCCATACGAATACCACCATATGGTTGTAAAGAACGTTTAAATGGTTTTTCAGTTTGGAAACCGACTACTTTTTCAATATCTTTATTTAAATATCCTGGTTCATGTGATGTAATAGAAGAAACAATTTTTGTATCCATATCAAGAACGCCACCGTTTTCACGTTCTTTCGTTGTTAAATCCATTACTTGATCCCAAAGTTGTTTCGTTGCTTCAGTTGCTCCCGCTAAGAAAGATTCATCTCCTTCGAAAACGTTTACATTATTTAAAATGAAATCGCGAACATCAATCTCTGCTTTCCATTTTTCACCTTTAAAGTTTTCCCATGCGTTTTTAACATTTTCTAATACTTGAGTCATCCTAATCTCCTCCATTTTTGATTAGTACAGGACTAAGATTTTTTATATAACAGCTTACACACTTAGAATACTACTTTTTGGCGAAAGTGAACGAAATAGTTGTGACATGTTTGTGAAATGTTGAGCAAACTACTATATACATAGTGTTAACTTCACTTAAAAGTCTTTATAATTAACCCTTCCCTTAATTGTATTTTTTTGGTATCCTTATATACGAGTCCTATTTTGTAATATAAGAACAATACCCATTGTAGAGCTGTAATACTCTTATCTCCTAATCTGTTATAGTTTTTATAACAGAACAAAAAGTGTACATATGTTGTACACTTTTTTTGTTACTACTCTAAAACATCTCTTTTTCTATCCCCATCATAGAATCCACCACGATTGCCTTCTAATGCAATTAATTGCTCTAATCCTTCTATATGATCACCTATAATTCGCAAAACAGCTGGAGGATGACCTATTTTTGCAAAATGTTCACTGGGACGAATACGGTTCATCTTATCGACCTCTACACGACTTACACATGCAATCTCGAATCCCGACAGAATCGCTTTCACTTGTGCTACACAAGGTGAGAGTAAAGATCTATACCCAATTTCTTTCAAACACTTACGACTGAACGCATTCGGTACAGCAATAAGAGAGCCTACTCCTAGATCTTTTCTATCACAAGCTAAATTTAATGCATATTTAAATGCAGTTACAAGATGAAGTGGTACTCTTAAATCTAAATAATGATTTAGATCATTTAAGGCGACATCCATTCCATCTGCAATAGCTTTTGCGAAAGGATATAACTCCCTTGCCGAAATAACAAAGTCGCCGTCTATAAACAGTACAATATCCCCTTTAGCAAAGTAAGTTCCAAGTGAACGCCCTACATCGTTTCCAAGTGCTTCTTTATATACAATTGTTGTTGCTCCCTTTTCTTTTGCAATCGTTGCTGTTTGATCAGACGAACCATTTACAACAACGATAATTTCAAAAGGTTCAATTTTTCGAAGTTCATCTATAACATTTCCAATTGTTTTTTCTTCATCTTGTACAGGAATAATGACCGATAATTGCTTTCCTTTATACAATTTAGATGTGACGCCCCATCCTTGATAAAGATCTTCGAAATCTAAAGTATGATACACACTATCTCTTTTCCTATTGCCATCGTAATATCCTCCGCGCTCATCGCTACCTACTATTCGCTCCGCTACAGCTTCTATATGATCACCTATCATCCGTTTTTCAGATTGCGAAAGACCCGTGCCATACGCAGCATGCTCGGTCGGCCGAAATTTATTTGGCGTAATAACGTCAATTGCACAATGACGACTAATTCTCCATTTACTTTGAACTAAACGTAAATGAGCGACAATAGGATTAACAAAGCCTTCATATCCAATACTTTGAACAACTTCTTTCGTCAACGCATGAGGTACAGATAATAAAGAATCAACTTTTAACTCTTCACGCTCTAACATTGCATTTAATATTTGGCGCCATACTGCCACAGAATGCGGTTTTTGTTTCTTTAAAAATAACGCATCCAAATTATTTAAAACGATGTCAGCCTGATCATGTAAAATGGGATTCAGGAATAATTGTAATTTTGAAGTTTGAATAGCAAAATCTCCATCTATAAATAGTAATACATCACCTATCGCATGTTTTGCGCCAACCGCACGGCCAACATCGTTCCCTAGTAACTCTGTATACTTAATTACTTTACATCCTAAACGATCAGCAACCTCTTCTGTACCATCATTACAACCGTTTGCTACTACAATAATCTCTACTGGATTTAATCCTTTTGCCGATTGAATAACGTCTGAAATCGTATCGATTTCATTACATGCAGGAATAATAACTGATAACGACTTAGCCATTGTTTTCTTCACGAAACCAATTAATTGTTTCTTTTAATCCGTTTTCCCACGTTACTTTCGCCTGAAATCGAACAAGTTCTTTTAATTTCGTTACATCTGGTCTTCTATTTGGAATTTCTTCAAAGCCATGTGGATATACCTCTTCGAAAGAAACTTGAACAATCTTTGAAGAAGATTTCGTTAGTTTTTTAATTACTTCTGCTACTTCTTTTATACTCTTTTCATTCTCAGAACCTATGTTAATAATTTCACCATTTACCTTTTCATCCATCGCTCGAATCGTTGCCTCTACCGCATCACTTACATACGTAAAGCAACGTGTTTGCTCTCCATCTCCATATACGAGAATGTCTTCTCCCTGCAGGGCCGCACTAATAAATCGCGGGATTACCCCTGCATATGGACCATCTTTCGCTCTTGGACCATAAATATTAAAATAACGCACAATCGTTACAGGTAAACCTTCTAAAGCGTATCCTAAACATAATGTCTCTTCTAATGTTTTACACACTGCATAACTCCAACGTATTTTAGAAGTTGCCCCGTATAATCGATCCCCCTCTTCAGAAAAGGGTGGTTTTGCCTTACCATATACTTCTGAAGTAGACGCAAAGACTACTTTCTTCTTTCCATTTAGCGCTGCTTGTAAAATGTTTCTCGTTCCATCAAAATTCGTTTCAATGAGCTCTATACTCTTTTCCATTGTCGTTTTCACACCTAAAATTGCTGCTAAATGAAACACTACATCATGTTGATTTACTAATTCATAAATAGAATTTTTATCTAAAACGCTTATTGGAATAACCCGAATTTCTTTCATTAACTCATCATGATATTTATTTTTCCCTTTATAGAAGTTATCAACGATCGTAACCCCATACCCTCTTTTCACCAGCTCTTCAGCTAAATGTGAACCAATAAATCCTGCTCCACCTGTAATTAAACATTTCTTACTCATACACTCACCTTCTTTATAATTCCACGTGTATCTATTACTCGCTTCATACCTTTAAAAAGCTTCCAATCGATATTAGAGTGATCAGTTAAAATTAAAATACAACCCGCTTGTTTAACGACTTGTTCATCTAAAGAAACAGATTGGTACACCTTATCTTCAAATTTTGCAGAAGAAATATATGGATCATGATATTCGATTTCATATCCTTCTTTTATTAACAATTCAATAATTGGTAAAGCCGGTGATTCTCTTAAGTCATTTACGTCTTTCTTATATGCAATCCCTACAATTAAAACCGTTGCAGGTGATTGCACCACACCTTTTACTTTCCGGACTATTTTCTCTGGCATTTCTTCATTAATCACATGTGCAGCTTCAATTAATTGACTAATTTCCCCATTCCTTTTTATTCTCCATTGGAAATATAAAGGATCTACTGGAATACAGTGTCCCCCTATCCCTGGCCCTGGCCAATATGGGGTAAATCCAAACGGTTTTGTAGATGCTGCTTCAAGCGCCTCATAAAAATCAATTCCTAAACTTTCACATAGTGTGTTTAACTCATTTACTAATGAAATATTGACTAGACGCTGAATATTTTCAAATAACTTACACATTTCCGCTACTTTCGGAGAACTAACTGGAACAACTACATCAAATGTAGTGCTATACAACTCCTGTACTTTTTGTTTACACTTTTCTGTTTGTCCACTAATAACTTTTGGAATCGTTTGAACGGAATAGTGACTATTAGCCGGATCAATTCTCTCAGGGGAATATCCGATATAGAAATCTTCTCCTACCTTTTTACCTGTTTGAGAAATAATAGGAATGATAACTTCCTCGAGTGTACCTGGATATGTGGAGCTTTCGAAAATGAAGGTTTGTCCTTTTTGAAGGTGTTGTTGTATATAATGCGAAGCTGAAATGAGGGCACTTAAGTCTGGTTCTCTTTTTTCATTAATCGGAGTCGGGACAGTAACAATAACATAATCACTATTTTGAAAATCAGCAATGCCTTGATCCGGTGTGTTCACTATTAATTTTTTTTTCATCAATAAACTTTGTAACTCTTTGGAAGAAACATCCGGAATGTAGCTTTCTCCTTTTATAATTGATACTATTTTTCTAGTATCTTTATCTAACCCAAGTACTGTATGCCCTCTCTCTGCAAAATGGACTGCTAAAGGAAGGCCAACATACCCTAACCCAATAATAGCTACTTTACTACTATTCATTTGTATTCTCTTCTTCCCTTCTCAATTGTTGAATGATATCCCTATCTCTATCTCCATCTGTAAAACCACCGCGTTCGTCCGTACATTGTAATAAATACGCAATCGCCTCAATTTGATCACCGAAAATACGATCAAATGCTGAAATACGCCCATTTATAAATTCGTGTTGCTCTGGACGTACTCGATTTGTTTTTATAACATCTACTAACTCTACTGCTGTAACAGAGAATCCTTCTAAAATAGCTTTCATCTGAGCTAATGGAGGGATCACAAGAGAATCATAACCAATTTTCTCTATTACTTTTTTATGCATAGCGTGTGGTACTGCTGTTAATGAGTTATTCCATAAATCTGGTCGCTTCGCTATCAAATTCACAAAATATTTTCCCATGCTAATTGGATCTGCTGGATGAAACATATCTAATAAACACTGTAAATCATTTAATGCCACATCACTTCCATCTTCAATAGCGCGCAAAAATGGAATTAAATTTTTTGCTGGAATAGCAAAATCACCATCCACAAATAAGCAAATATCTGCCGTAGCATGCATGGCGCCTATTACCCGTGCTACATTATGTCCAAGCACTTCTCCAAATTCAACAACAATAACATTCTCTAGCTTTGCTTGTTTAACAGTCTCAATATGTGCTCCATGTGCAACAACAATAATTTCATCTACACCTGCTGCTTTCACTTCTTGTATAACAGACCTTATAGTTGTTTTCTCTCCTGATATCGGGATAATGGCACTATATTTCGCTTTTTTCCTTTGTAATAAAACTGGTTTATACTTTCCTACAAATTCCCTATCCTTATTGCCCTCTAAAAAACCACCGCGTTTACCGTATGTTTCGATTACGTATTGTAAAGCTCGCAAATGATCACCCATAATACGACTAGTCGCTTTCGGATAAGGAGAGCCAGGTGATGTACCCGTATGCACAGGACGAACTTTATTTGTGTAAATGACATCAACTGAAGCCATATCAGAAATATCTACTCCTCTAGACATCGCCATCGCTTGAAATAGTGCTGGATCCGCTAAATTCCACCACCCTAGTTTTTCAATTACTTCACGACTTATCGCATGTGGTATCGCAATTAAAGACCCTACAACAAACTCTTTCTTGTTCAAATAACGGTTTAACATATATTTTCCAACCGTCGTATAATGCGGTCTCATCTTCAAATAAACGGACCATGTTAAATTATTTAAAACAATCTCATGTCCTTGCTGTATTCCTTTAATAAAATTGTATAATTCTTCACTTTTCATGACGATATCGCCATCTAAAAATAAAACAATTTCTCCTTTTGCTTCTCTAGCACCAATTGCCCGTCCCACATCATTACCAAGAGAAGATCTATAATAAATCACACGGCAATTATGCTGTAATGCTATTTCTTTCGTACCATCTGTCGATCCATTATCTACTATGATAATTTCATATGGTTCCAACTTCCTTACTTCTACTAAAACTTTTGATAAAGTACTTGCTTCATTATGCACTGGAATCACAACTGACACTCTCATACTTGTATCACTCTTACCCTTCCAAGCGAACATAAGCAATAATAGGAATACGTACAACTACATCTTCTGGTGGTCCATAAGAAGGAGAAGTACGAACAATTACTGCCCCATCCGTCACAGATAAAAGAACGCCTGCAATGATTTCTACAGCTGTCACAACTTGCACTAGTTCACCAACATGGTTACGTAGTTCATCAGTAAATAACATATATAACTCTCCTTTCTTACGCTTCTTTAATTGATATAATACTTGTAAATGGTAATAACACTTCTGTTCCTATTCCTTCTTGCAGTGTTAAAAAATCATCCCCAACTGCTACAATCACACCCGTTAACTGTCCAACTGTCACATTAATTTCTACGTTTTTACCCAAATACTGCTCTGCAATTTCTTTAAAAGGTGATGTGTTACATTCTTTTAAAATGTTACAAATAATAGATTGAAATCTACTTGATTCAATAACTTCTTCCGTAGCTTGCTTAGAATTTCTTTGAATAAATCTCGCGAAGTTTTGTGAAAATAAAAGTCTTTCCACAGCGGGCAATAACTTATTGTCTAAAAAATAATCTAATTGCCTATTAAACAATCTCGATAACTTTTTCCAATACTTACCGAACAGACACATATATTTCTCCTCCTATTATTTTTAAATTATAAAAATACATCCATACATCTTAATGTATACAAAGCAGGCTTTTTTTGTGATAGGTAAGACATACATTTTTCAAGGAAACAATCTTTTTTAATCGCATAAAAAAGACTATCCAATAGGATAGTCTCTTACACTTCAACATTTCGCAACATCGTATAAATGTCATTATTCACTTTACCAAACGATTTAATATTGTTTTGGATATTAGATAATAAAACAACATACACACTTCCGTTTTTACTAAATCCATTTAAGCAATTCCATCCTGGCATTACACCGTGATTCGAATAACTTCCCGGGTCTACGTACCATCCAAATCCGTAATCTTTTTTTCCGCCTGTAAACATTTGATCATAGCTCTCTTTTGAAATTAACTTTCCAGAGAAGAGTGCTTCATTAAATAAATATAAATCATGTGCACTTGTATATATATCACCACAACCATATAGTTGTGACATACTTGGAATATTCGGTGTTGTCATATTGTTATTTACTATTTTATAACCTGTCGATGGAAACCTTGTTTGCTCTAACGCTTTACCGAAACCAGAATGTTTCATACCCGCAGTAGCAAAAATATGTTGTTTAATATATTCTTCTAACGGTTGTCCACTTACCTTCTCAGCGATGTAGGCAAGTATCGAATAGTTCGAATCGGAATATTTCCATTTCTCTCCCGGACTCCCAACACGCTTTTGTTTTCCTATTCGTTTTATCAATTCCTCATGAGAAATATCCTCTGTTCCCTGTTCATACTCTGGAATCCCTGATGTATGTGTTAGTAAATGTTTTAACTGAATACCATTACCTCGAGGGAAATCTGGAATATACTTTGCAACCGTATCCTCTACGTTCAACTTATTTTGATCTTTTAATTGCATAATAGTAGTTGCTACAAATGCCTTTGAAATAGATCCAATATAAAAAGTTGTCTCTGAATTATTCGGCACTTGTTTCTCTTTGTTCGCCATACCGTATCCTTTATTCAAAAGAACTTTTCCGTTCTTCACAATAACAGCTGTCCCGCTAAATCCTGCGTTTTGTAAATATTGATCTAATTGAGCGTTTTCATTAATTTCTTGAGGTGGTCCCTCAGCAGGCTTCTCCACAGCTTGCGCTTGCTTCACTTGTTCTTCCTGCTCTTTTTGTTTTTGTGCTTCTTGCTTCTGTTTTTCTTCTTTCTTTTTTAGCTCTTCTTGTTTCTTCATTTCTGCTGCTGCTTTTAAAGTTTCTTCTTTCTTATTATCCGCAACAATTTTTGTATACATGAAATATACAACTGAAAATAGTAAGACGAGAATGATTGTTCTTTTTATGTATACAATCGGCCGACGTGCTTTCCCATTCGCATTATTTTTTTCCTGATCCATGATTGCTTTTTTCCCCTTACTCAACAATAATTTACTCCCTCTACTAAAGATTTTTTTTAGTAGATTATGGATACTCCATTCTATGTCATCCCTACTTTATCACGCACTGCACATATTACCAACCCATATGTATAAAAAAGAAAAAGAAAATTTACAAAAGTAAGATTGCTGTTAAATTGTTAACAAAAAAGAGGATATCCTCTAAAAAATTGATGTCATCAATCTTTTCGGATATCCTCTTATCTCATTATTTATACGTGTTTTTTCATATCATCGGCAACAGATTCAACATTTGTACCTACGATAACTTGGACACTCGTATTACTTAATTTCATAACACCTTTTGCACCAGCACGTTTTAATGCTGCTTCGTTTACTTGACCAGCATCTTTCACTTGTAAGCGTAGACGTGTTGCACAGTTATCAATAACTGTTAAGTTTTCTTTTCCACCTAAAGCTGCTACGTAAGTTTCACCAATTGAACCTGCAACTGGAGCTTCTTCCCCTTCAGCTAGCTCCTCTTCGTCTTCACGACCAGGAGTTTTTAGGTCGAACTTCTTAATTAAGAAGTAGAATACTACAAAGTAAATTGCTGCGTAAATTAAACCGATTCCTGCTAGTAACAATGGTTTTGTTGCAATACCGAAGTTTAAGAAGTAATCGATTGCCCCGGCACTAAATGAGAAACCATCGTGAATGCCAAGTGTTGTTGTAATGAATAGAGACAGACCTGTTAATACAGCATGAATTCCATATAATACTGGTGATAAGAACATGAATGAGAATTCAATTGGTTCTGTAATACCAGTTAAGAATGAAGTTAATGCTAGACCACCTAACATACCTGTAACCATTTTACGTTTTTCTGGTTTAGCAGCTGCAATCATTGCGAAACATGCTGCTGGTAAACCGAACATCATGATTGGGAAGAAACCAGTCATGAACATACCTGCTGATGGGTCTTTTGCAAAGAAGCGTGCAATATCACCATGAACGATATCGCCAGCTGCATTTGTAAAGTCACCAAGTACGAACCAGAAGTATGTGTTCATTACGTGGTGTAAACCGATTGGAATTAATAAGCGGTTTAATAATCCGAATAAACCAGCACCAACTGAACCTAAGTTCACGATACCGTGTGCTACTGCATCAATACCACTTTGAATCGTTGGCCAAATTTGACCGAATACTAATCCTAAAAGAAGCATTACGATTGAAGTAATGATTGGTACGAAACGTTTTCCTGCAAAGAATCCTAACCATTCTGGTAGTTTAATCTTATGGAATTTGTTGTATAGTAACCCAGCAACAACCCCTGCAATAATACCACCGAGTATGGCCATATTAATTTTCGGCGTTAACGCCGCTGCTTTTGAAACCTTTGTCATTGTATCTGCTAATTTAGTTGGATCCACTGAACCGACTAAATCTTGAACACTTTTTAATTTATCATTTAACTCTGCTGCTGAATATGTCTTACTTAGAGCATTCGTTGTATTTTGTAAAACAAGATATCCGATTGCTCCGGCAAGTCCAGCTGCTCCACTACCGTCAATAGACAAACCGATTGCAACACCAATTGCAAAAATAAGTGCTAAATTATCAAAAATTGCTGCACCGGCCTGTGCCATAACAGGAATGTTAAATACGTCTTCTTGTCCTAAACGAAGCAATAATCCTGCTGCTGGTAGTACGGCGATTGGAAGCATTAACGCTTTACCAATACGTTGTAGAAACTGCAACATTTTAATTCCCCCTATCAAATTTATGAAATCGTTATCATTATAAGTACGCCTTAGAAAACGCTTTCTATTTACATAACCATAATAACATATAGTTGTATAGATGTGTAGTTTTTATTTTCGAATTTTTTATGGATAAATCTCCTATTTCCAAACTGTTATATAAAAGGAAAATTCTCCTTTTTCACTAGAGAATACTCGAAACGAAAGACCTGCTATAGAACATGTAACTTTCGTTTTATCATTCCACTTTTTCATGTTATTATTTATTTCCGAGCATATCGGGAAAAGTAAACTTAGTTAATTCGAAATAGGAGCGTTGGTACTATGCAGTGCATTGAAACAAACAACTTACAACAGTTGTTAGAACAAGTAAAACCATATACAAAAAAAGGAAAGCTTGCTACTTATATCCCCGAACTAGGAAATGCAAATCCAGATGATTTAGGGATTGCCATTTTCCATAAAGAAACAGAATACATCCATGCTGGCAACTCACAAACACTATTTACTCTTCAAAGTATTTCAAAAGTAATTACACTTGCACTTGCCCTTTTAGATCGTGGTGAAGAATATGTATTTTCTAAAGTTGGAATGGAACCAACTGGTGATCCATTTAATTCTATTATTAAGTTAGAAACGACAAGCCCTTCTAAACCACTTAATCCAATGATTAATGCAGGGGCACTAGCTATTACAAGCATGTTAGCAGGAAAAGATAATGAAGAAAAAATGGAGCGTATCCTTCATTTCGTACGTGAAATAACAGATAATCCTACTATTAATTATTCTTCTAAAGTTGCCAATTCAGAATTAGAGACAGCTTACTTAAACCGTTCACTTTGCTACTATATGAAACAAAACGGAATTATCGATTGTGACATCGAAGAACTTATGGATTTATACACTCGTCAATGTGCAGTTGAAGTAAACTGTATCGATTTAGCACGTATCGGCTTAATTTTTGCGATGGATGGCTATGATCCATATAAGAAAAAACAAATTATCCCTAAACATATTACAAAAATTTGTAAAACATTTATGGTTACATGCGGTATGTATAACGAGTCTGGCGAATTTGCGATTCGCGTTGGTATCCCTGCAAAAAGTGGTGTAGCTGGTGGTATTTTTGGCTGCGTAAAAGGAGAAATGGGAATTGGTATTTTCGGACCAGCTCTAGATGCAAACGGAAATAGTATCGCTGGTTTTAAAATCCTTGAACTTCTTTCTGCTCAAGAAGGTTGGAGTATTTTTTAATTGAGAGTTATCCTGCTATACTAGCAGGATTTTTTTATTCCATAAAAACCTTAACTTTATCAGCCACCAATCCCTTACAAAAACCGTACTGAAAGTTTCTCTATATTATGCATATTTGCTCCCCCACCCTGAATAGTATAGTACAACCTAGCGCTATATGTGGAGGTGTGAAGGATGAAACTAATATTTCAGATGGAGAAACAGCCTGTTCTTGAAAAAACAATTCTTCTTTTTATATTGAGTATTGTAGAAAGCTTGAAGTTAAAAGTGGTTTCACTCGATGAAGCTCACCGATACATATTCAATTTAGAAGTACTTGAACTGCTAATGGATCGGAACATCGATGATCAAGTACTTGAACTTATTCATTTCGGAATGGGACTTGAAGACATTCATCATGTACTTCCTGAAGAACTTGAACATACGATTGAAGAATTAAAGTGGCTTTGCATTCAAGTTTTAAGTGAATACAGCATGCACGAAGAATCTGAACAACTCATTGAAGATATACGCTAAAAAGCACCTATGTAGGTGCTTTTAATGTTTTTTCAAACTATTTTTATACGTCTCAATATTTACTGGTAGCTCTTCCTCTTCTAAAGTATGTTCATTTACATCTTTATGAACGAACGCACCTTTAGGCGGTTGATGGTCATGCCCTTTTTTCTTATGATCAAATGCTTTTCCTCGTCCCATACGGATCCCCCTTTCTTTAAAAGAAATCCGTATTAGTATGGAGAAAAGTACGTCGATATATGCAATCCTTTGCCATATTTCCAAGGAAATACTCGAACATTGTTTTCTGTTCTCCTTACAACAACTGATCAATCCCAATAAGAATTAATAAAACTCCCGCAATAATAGTAGCCCATTTCCCTAAGTATGCTGCTAAAAATCGTTTTCCTACATACGCAAACCCACTAATACAAATAAAACTAAACACCCCAGAAATAGTTGCTGTAAGCCACAGATTCAAGTTTGTTACCCCAGCATCAAATCCACCCGCAATATTATTAATAGATAATGCAACTCCTAAAACAATTGCTTCTGAAAAACTAATTGTTTTAGAACCATCAAAATCTGCTTTTTCTGGATCACGTAAAATCCCCATAAGTACATTACCATCTTTAGAGCTTACGGTATTTCTTTGCCCCAAGAAAGGCTGGTACAAAATAAACACCCCGATTATCCCTAAAACGATTGCTCCAATCAAGTTTGCAGTAAACTCTGAAATAAATAACGCAAGCCAGTTCCCAAAAAAGCCAGCTAATAAAGTAAATAAAAAACCAAAAAATGCGATGATAAAATTGTTAAGCCCCGAAATTCGAATTTTACGAATGCCATATGCAATCCCGACACCTGCATTATCTAAATTAGAAGCAATCCCAATTAAAAAAATTGAAAATAGACCTGCCGTACTCATAAATAGCCACCCCTTTTTCTCACTTTTCAATGTATCTTATGAAAATGTTGAGCAACTGTGCCTGTCTGTTTCATATACATGTAATAAATGCTCAACATTTTTTCAACAATAAAAAAGGAGTGCCTTCACTATGCCTAAAGAAAATCCAAATGAGCGGCTTAGTACATTAATAAAAAAACTTTTAAAAGAACGTGCCTTATCTATGCGCCAACTCGGAATGCTTACAAATATTGATCCCGCAACAATCTCAAGAATTATGAATGGTAAACAACCACCAAAACAAAAACATCTACAAAAATTTGCAGAATGTTTGCAAGTTCCGCCCCAATTATTATTTGATGAAATGTATCCTGATTCTCCTCACATTAATAAAGAAAAAACGGATATGTACACATCTCTTGATACAATCCAGCAAACGCTGCAATCCTCTAACTTATTTGACTTCGACTACACAACAACTCGCGTAAAACAAGAACTTAAAAACTATGAACGCTATGCTCAAACAGCTGAAGGTGAAAAGCGTATTCATGAAAGTTTCGCGAGTAAATTAGAACAAATTGATAGCGCTGGCCCTTTTATTGAACAATTAACAGATATGTATCAACAATTTTGCAATGAGACTATTTCAAACGAGGAACGTGCGGTTCTCGGAGGCGCATTATTGTATTTCATTTTATCAACAGACATTATCCCCGATTATCTCTTTCCGATTGGCTATTTAGATGATGCAATTGCTGTTGAATTAGCGAAAGAGAAATTAATTGAATTAAAACGAAAGACATAGAAAAATATAGAACTATTTCAGTTGTTTCTATTTACCTCTGAAATAGTTCACAAAAAAATCGTACAAGTATACATACCTGTACGATTTCAACATACTAATCTATTTTTTTGTATGACACCATTCGTATATAAATGCCGTTATTACTTTTGTAAATTCGATTAGCTGTTCTACTTCAACTTTCTCATTTATTGAATGAGCTTCTTCTAATGTACCTGGTCCGTAAATAACAGCTGGAATATGAAATTCACTAAACCAACCACCGTCTGTTACCGTTGCAGACATATCTAAAATTGCATTTTTAGATAGAATTGATTCGTGTACTGAGCTAAGCGTTTTTACAGCTGCATGTTCACTATCTACTTCTAAAGAAGGGAAAATTTCGCCACGATCCACAATCATTGATTCTCCGCCCCACTTAAATTGTGGTGGATTTTCACTTAACCATGGATCAGCAGCCGCTACTTTCCCAATATACTCTTCAATTTCTTTTATTATTTGTTCATGTGTTTCATTCGGATAAAAGTGCACCGTTATCCATAATCGGCACTCATCCGCAATAAACGCTGCATGCCGTCCGCCTTCAATAACAGCTGGATTAATCGTTGTTGTTCCAGATGGATAGCCTTCATATGTTTTCATAACTGCCCAATGACGCTCTAACTCTTGTAAACTTTGCACAATTTTCATCATTTTTTCAATCGCACTCGCCCCGAATAAACGTCCTCCAGCATGGATCATTTGTCTGCGTGTTGCATCATGAAACGTCTCGGGGCTTTTCACAGTAATCCATCCAGTAATTACGCCGCCCTGTCCTTGCATATGTAAATCACTCGTATCCACTACGACTGCAAAATCAGCATCATAACCTCGCCTGCAGCATTGAAGTGTACCTGCCTCTCCAACTTCTTCCCCAATTACGGATTGAAAAATTAAATCTCCAGGTAATTCAATGCCAGCTTCTTGTAAAAGCTGAATAGCAAATAGCGCTCCAGCCAGTCCACCTTTCATATCTGCCGCACCACGCCCGACTAACCAACCATCCTTTATAAACGGCTCAAACGGATTCGTTTCCCACGCCTCATCTGCTGAAACTTCAGCTACATCCATATGTCCGTTAATAATAAGACTTTTATGCGTGTCACTTTCTATTCCTTTTTTCACCCCAACAACGTTCGGGTCATTCGGATATACATCCCATTTATCAACACTAAAATTTCGTTTTCTTAGAAAATGGGCAACAAATTGTTGCGCCTCATTTGTATTTCTCGCCGGCGGTGCTGGTGTTTCAAAACGAATTAATGTTTTTGTAAGTTCTAGTAATTCCTCTTTCCTTAAATCTATTTGTTTTAACAGCTGTGAAACCTCTTGATTCATCGCTAATTCCCCTTTGCATACATAGTATGTTTCCAGCTTTATTTTCACAAAAAAAGAGACTGTTTACAATTTTACAGTCTCCAAATTAATCACTATTATAAACTCTCTATTTCTGTTGTCTTTGTCTTTTCAATATGTTCTACCTTACGTGCCTTATTTCTTGTCGCACGGTAAAACAGTAAACAAACAATCATAAATGGAATACCACAATACAATGCCATTCTTTGTTCTGGAATAAAGGCCATACCAACAATTACTGTTACATTTAATACTAACGCAAGCAGTGGTACGAATGGATACAGCGGTGTCTTAAATTTCAAGTCCTTCACATCCCCGCCCTGCTTCACATATGACCTTCTAGCTAATAAGTTAGATAGAGCAATAGATGCCCAAACTAATATCGCCCCGAACCCGGCAATAGAAAGCAGCCATAAATAAACTGTATCTTCCGCATAAATACCTGATAGTAATGAAAGGCACCCTACAATCGTACTTACAATCAATGCATAAATAGGAACACCATTTTTAGATAACTTACCAAAAATCGGACTAATCATTCCTTGATTAGACATAGACCATAGCATACGAGAAGTTGCATATAATCCTGAATTCGCAACGGATAATACTGCTGTAATAATAACGAAATTTATAATATCGGCTGCATAAGGAATACCAATTTTATCAAATACAACTACGAATGGACTTTCTATTACTCCCGCTTGCTGCCAAGGGAATAGTCCCGCAAGAATGAAAATAGATAATACAAAGAACACAAGTATACGCCAAACTGTATTATTAATTGCCTTCGGGATCGTTTTCTCTGGATTTTCACTCTCTCCAGCTGCAATACCAACTAGTTCCGTTCCTTGGAAGGAAAAATTAACTGCAATCATCGTAATTAAAATAGCTGATAGTCCATTTGGAAACAATCCACCATAATCAGTAAAGCTAGAGAACATCGGTGCTGGTTCATTTCCTTTCATATCTAGAAAACCAAACATTGCTGCCCCGCCCAAAATAATAAATGCAATAATTGTAATTACTTTAATACTTGCAAACCAAAATTCAACTTCTGCAAAACTTCTTGAAGATAACGCATTGATAGCAAAGAGAAGCACCGCAAACACTACACACCAAATCCATGACGGTACATCAGGAAACCATCGTTTCATTAAAATACTAACTGCAATTAGTTCAATACCTATCGTAGCAGACCAGTTTAGCCACGACATCCATCCGACTACATAACCCGCTGCAGGGGAAATGTGCTTTGTAGCATACGTTTGATAAGATCCTGCATCAGGCATCGCAACAGCTAACTCTCCGAGACAGAGCATCGTTAAATACATAACAAATCCTCCAACAAGATACGCTACAATTGCTCCTCCAGGCCCAGCTTCATGAATTGTATACCCAGATCCTAAAAAAAGACCGGTACCAATAACTCCTCCAAGTGCAATCATAAATATGTGCCTACTTTTCAATTCTCTTTTTAACCCTTGGTTTTGATCCATCATATAAATCCCCCCATTTCATGTAAGCGTTTTTAAAAATGTTCATAATAAGAATAATTATTAAAAAGAGCAAAATACATAGTATTAATCACTACCTGTTATTAAAAGATCATCCCTCACTGTTATTAATAGCTTTTTATCAGCGATAGCTTGTCCTTCTACTACTTCTAATGATTCGATATACCCACTGATTCCTACCTTAATTTCTACTTTCTGTTTATCTATTGTTTCAATTAACGCTAATTTCTCCCACTCGTATACGTAAGAACTTTCCGCAACAAATAACTTCTCTACTTTCCCGTAACAAGGACTATACACGCCTTCTATGACCGTCTTCACTTTATAAACTCCTCCTTCTTATTAATTGGTACTGAAACGTTGCATATCCCTCCTTTAGAGATTTCAACTCTTATTTATGCAAAATGCGTACCAATCTTCAATTCCTACTTAAAATGAAGGTTCCTAACAAAAAAATCTTCATAACCGCAAAATTTTTCTATCATGTAAGAAGTTTTAAAAGAAAAATAGCAAAAAAATTTTGCGGTTTTATAAGAATTTTAATAAAATTATAAAAAGTCAGTCTTCATAGGGTGAAATGAGGAGAAGATAATCTATGCGTACAGAAGAAATTAATTTAAAACAGATCGTTGAAATGAATATGCTATATGAAACTTTACTCAATGAGCTCGATATCGGGATTCATATTATTAATGAGGAAAGTAAAACGATTATCTACAACCGCAAAATGATGGAAATTGAATCAATGGAACGCTCAGATGTATTATATAAAAGTCCTTTAGAAGTATTTGCATTTGAAGAAAATAAAAATAGTACTCTTATAGAGGCATTAAAATTAGGAAAAACAAACAAAAATATAAAACAAACGTATTTTAACAATAAAGGGCAAGAAATTACAACGATTAATAATACTTTTCCTATAATAAAAAACGGAAAAATTAAAGGTGCGATTGAAATTTCAACAGAGATTAACCATTCCAAACAAACAATGAAAACAAGCCTTTCTCGAAAACAAAATAATAAGTTTACCTTTGATCACATAATCGGTGATTCTAGTGCTATTCAATCTGTCATTACAGAAGCTAAAAGAGTCATTCGTACATCCTCCTCCATACTTCTCGTAGGGGAAACAGGGACCGGTAAAGAACTATTTGCACAAAGTATCCATAACGAAAGTCAGCGTTCAGGCAAACCATTTATTTCACAAAACTGTGCCGCTATACCTGATACACTCATAGAAAGCTTATTATTTGGTACGAACCGAGGTGCATTTACAGGAGCTATCGATAAAGCTGGTTTATTTGAAGAAGCGAACGGAGGAACTTTGTTATTAGATGAGATCAACTCATTAAGTACAGCACTTCAAGCGAAGTTACTGCGAGCTATACAAGAAAAAACAATACGAAGAATCGGAGGCACACAAGAAAAAGAAATTGATGTTCGTATTATAGCAACTATTAATGAAGACCCTCTTGAAGCTATTACACACAATCGATTACGAGAAGACTTATATTATCGATTAAGCGTCGTTACTTTATGTCTTCCGCCTTTACGTGAACGAAAAGAGGATATTCCGGCTCTTGTTCAGCACTTTATCGAAAAATACAACATTCAATTTGGACTTAGTGTAACAGATGTAGATGTGCATGTAAGAGAATTTTTGTATGTATATGATTGGCCTGGAAACGTAAGAGAATTGGAACATATCATTGAAGGTTCAATGAATTTAGTTGAAGATGAAAACATCATTACAGCGTTTCATCTTCCCACTCGCTTTCGCGAACGAATAAAAAAGGAATTCAATATGCAACCTCTCCTAACTAATAACGATACTGATACACCTAAAACGTTAAAGCACACAATAGAAGAAATGGAAAAAAACTACATCACTCAAATTCTGAAAGAGTATCACGGTAATATTTCACAAGCTGCAAAGTTTTTGGGGTTAAGTAGGCAAAACTTACAATATCGAATTAAAAAACTGCATTTACACATATGAAATGAAACTTGAATGAGTCGATTACTAACTCTCACCTATTCGACTTTTATTGCTTATTCATATAGCAGAAATCTGCTTTAAAGTACAAATAAACATTTGGTAAAATATGCTATAATAAACATATAACATACTAGAAAGGAACGATATATATGAGTAATGATAACAAATTAAAGTTATTACAATACTTAGCCTTCTTCCCTACCATTGTATGTATGATGTTACTAGTTGATATAAACGCCTATCCTTATGCAAAACTATTAGCAACAATTAGCGGCTCTTTTGCAGCTATTATGCTTGCTGCTTTTTGGAATTTGAAGATACGTATGAAGAGAGAAAGATCTTCTTAACTCCAAACCATAAAAAAAATCGAGCCTACACAGCTCGATTTTTTTATTACTATTAAAACTCAACATTCTCCAAATACAAACCACTCGCCTCAGCAAGGCAATTAATTTGATTACGTTGTTTCGACTCTAAAATGTGTGGAATTGCTTCTGCATCTAATTGTCCTAATCCAACTTCAATTAATGCTCCAACAATTTTTCGCACCATGTTATGAAGGAATCCGTTACCACTTACTCTAATTTGTACGAATCCTGCATCTTCCATCACTTCAAGTGTATATACTTCTCGAACCATAGACTTTTTCTTTGATTTTGCATTTGAAAAGGCAGTAAAGTCATGTGAACCAACTAAATGTTTCGCAGCTTCTTTCATGCTTTTCACATTTAATTTTTTATTCACATGCATGCTATATTTACGCATAAATGGATTTGTGTGCTCTTCATTCCAAATTTTATACAGATATGTTTTTGCTTTAGAATTGTAACGAGCATGGAAGCGATCATGTACTTCTTCTACATTCGTAATACTAATATCATTTGGTAAATATTGATTTAAATATTTTTTCACTTTATGTTCCACTAACTTCTCATCACTTTGAAAGTTAGCAACTTGATTCAATGCATGTACACCAGCGTCTGTTCTACTACAACCGATAATTTCAATTTCTTTTCCGACCATTTCAGAGATGACACTTTCAATTTTCCCTTGAATCGTATTATCGTTATTACCGAGACGTTGCCATCCTTTAAAACGTGCACCGTCATACTGAATCGTTAATTTATAATTGTACATTTCATTCTCCTTCATAGAAAATATTCCCTCGAACCGCGAGGGAATATGAATATACTTTACTTTCTAACAAGCTTCACTACATTTTCTACATGAGCTGTATGCGGGAACATATCAACTGGTTGTATATATTCCACTTCATAGCTCTTCATTAATGCTTGTACATCACGAGCTAATGAAGAAGGATTACAAGATACGTAAACAACTTGTTTCGGCTTCACTTTTAAAATTGTTTCCAGTAATTTATCATCGCAACCTGTACGTGGTGGATCGACAACAATTACATCTGGACGCCATCCTTCTTTTACCCATTTCGGTAACCATTGTTCAGCTTTACCTGCTTCATATTTCGTATTTGTAAATCCGTGACGCTTCGCATTTTTTCTTGCATCTGCAATCGCTTCTGGAATTACATCCATACCACGTACTTCCGCTGCATCATTTGCAAGCCAAAGTCCGATTGTACCAACGCCACAATACGCATCTACAATTTTCTCATTGCCTGTTAAAGCAGCAGCTTTTTTCGCTTCATTGTATAAAACAACCGTTTGTTCTGGATTCAACTGGAAGAATGCACGTGCTGATAATTCAAATGATAAATCACCAAGCGTTTCTTGAATTACTTCTTTTCCAGCTAATTTAAATGTTTTATCACCGAAAATAACAGATGTTTTACGCCAGTTTACATTTTGCATAATTGATTTAACAGCTGGCATCTGTTTTTGTACTTCTGCGATAAATTGCTCTTTATTTGGCAATTCTTCTTTTGTTGTAATAAGTGTAACTTGTACTTCCCCTGTTTGCACTGCAGTACGTGTCACAATTGTACGTACTAAACCTTTTTGCTTTTTCTCATTATAAATAGAAACATTTAACTTTTCTAATATACGTCTTACAACTTTTGTCGCTTCATTCGTTGCTTTATGTTGAATCATACAATGAGCAATATCAATTAACTGATGTGAGTTTTGTTTATACAGCCCTGTAATAACCTTTTCGTCTTTACGCCCCACTTGTAGTTGACTCTTATTACGATAATGCCATGGATTTTCCATGCCAAGCGTCGGATGAATTTTCTCTTCCAAACCGTTGTTCATATACTTCTGGAATGCTTGTACAACGATATCACGCTTTTGATTTAGTTGTTCTTTATAATCTAAATGTTGCAATTGGCAACCGCCGCACTCTTCATATACCGGACATGGTGCTTTCACACGATGTGGTGAAGCTTTACGAACTTTTTTCACTTTCGCTTCAGCGAAACCACGCTGAATTTTCGTTGTTTCAGCAACAACTTCTTCTCCTGGTAATGCCCCTGGAATGAAAACAACTTGTCTCTTAAAATAACCAACGCCTTCTCCGTTAATCCCAAGACGTTTAATTGTCACAGGAAACGTTTGACCAACTTCCAACTTACTCTCATGTTGCTTTTGTATCATTATTACACCTCTACTCTATACTTTTCCATAAATATAACGCTGCATAACTGCAGTATGGTTCACACTCTTGTTTCACTTTTTCTAAAAATGCATCATCAGGTTTATCATCTAATTGAAATACACCTTGTACTGCACGCTGAATCCCAATGTCCGCTTTCGGAAACATATTTTTCCGTCCAAGCCCAAACATTAAAAAATTTTGCACTGTCCATGTACCAATCCCCCTAATTGGTAACAGTTGTGCTGAAACCTCTTCTTCCGCCCTGGTTTCTATACTCGCTAAATTTAATGTACCGCTGACAATACTTCTACCTAATCCTACTATATATTCAGCTTTTCGCTGACTAAACTTCTGCTCTCTCAATTCCTCTATTGAAATGTTTGCTACTCTTTCTGGAGTTGGGAAAAAGAATACGCCGTTCTTTTCTGTTCCATATCGTTTCACAAACTGTTCTGTTAACACAGTAGCAAATTTCAAATTTATTTGTTGATGAATGATACAGCGAAGAAGGCAAGCAAAATAATCAAATTCTAAAATAATTGGAGTATAAGCATATGTTTCAAATAGTGGACGTAATGATGTGTTTAAAAAATGATTTTGTATATCTTGAAACGGTTCATTCCAATGAAAAATGGCCCTCATTCGTTTCATGACTTTCTCTGGATCTCCTGTCTGACTAGAAATCCAAAACCGTGGATTTTGAACAGTACCAATCCCTTGCAGGCGAACAACAATCTGTTCCTCGTCTATACAAATCGGGACATAAATAACTTTCTCATCTAATTGAATGACGTTAAGAGGATCAAAAGATAAACGTTTTAATACTTCTTCAAAATGATACGGATACTCTAACGTAACATGTTCGCTCCACATACGTTTCCCCATCCTTTTTACACATCATTATAGCATGAGAAAACCGCAAGCATACATGCTTACGGTTGATTGCTTTTTACTAAGTCATCTAGACTTTTAAAATGATACCCTTTCTCGCGCAAATCATCAATGATTTTCGCAAGTGCTTCTGCATTATCTTTTGATATTGCATGAAGTAATAAAATAGATCCTGGATGAATCATCGTCATAACATTATTATGGGCATATTGCCACCCTCTTTGCTCATCCACTTTCCAATCCAAAAATGCAAGTGACCAAAATACATTATAGTAGCCCATTTCTTTCGTAAGAGCTAACGTTCTTTCACTAAATACGCCGCGCGGAGGACGTACATATTTCACTTCTTTTTGCCCGGTTACTTTCTTAATTTCTTCCGTTACACTCGTTAATTCTTGACGAAGTTTCTCATCATTTACCGCTGTGAAATCAGGATGGCTCCACGAATGGTTTCCAATAATGTGTCCTTCATCTTTCATTCTTAACAATAAATCTTTTTGTGTTTTAATGTAATGCCCCGTTACAAAGAAAGTTGCTGGTACTTTTTTCTCTTTTAATACGTCTAAGATTTTTCCTGTGTATCCATTCTCATAACCATTATCAAATGTTAAATAAATATCCTTTTTCTTCGTATCCCCTAAATAAAAACCACCATTTTTCTGTAGCAAATCTGTATATAACTTTCCTGCATCTGGTACTGTTTCATTTTTAGGGCGCGGGATTCCCCAGTTATGTGGAGTATTTGTATAAGCTAGTGCCGAAACTGGAACAAGTGCCATCATAATTGAAAAAATGAGACCGATATATAACCATTTATGTTTCATAAATAGTCTCCTTTCCATATATAATCGTACTCGTAGTTTCTGTTGCTACGCATTCTTTCATGCTGAACATGTTTTTCTATATATACCAAAAAAATGCATCTCGAATCGTTCGAGATGCATTTTTGTTTACTTAAATACTGGCTCTTTAAAGCTAGCTAATTTTTCAAGTGATGTTTTATCAACATCTGCATGTAAGCTATTACCGTGAGAATCCATTGTTACAACTGCTTTAAATCCATCGATACGTAAATGCCACATTGCCTCTGGAATACCAAATTGTAAGAAATCAACATCTTTCACTTCTTTAATACATTCAGCATAATATTGCGCTGCACCACCGATTGCGTTTAAATATACACCACCGTGTTCTTCTAAAGCTGCTAATGTTTTCGCACCCATGCCGCCTTTTCCAATGACAGCTCTAATACCGAATTTCTTCATAATATCACCTTGGTACGGTTCTTCACGAATACTTGTCGTTGGACCTGCCGCTTTAATTTGCCAATTGTCATTTTCATCTTTCACAACAACTGGACCACAGTGGTAAATAATTTGTCCATTTAAATCTACTGGACAATCGTTATCCATTAAATGCTTATGAATTGCGTCACGACCTGTATACATCATGCCATTAATTGTTACAACATCACCAACGCGAAGTTCACGAATTTGCTCTTCTGTAATTGGCGCTTGTAATACAATTTCACGTTGCTCTGTTTTTTCTTGTACTTCTTGCTCCAGTGTATCTTCACCTTCTTGATATAACCAATCCATAATTTCACCTGTTTCAGGATGGATTGTTACACCAAGGCGACGGTATGCCCAGCAATTATACGCCACAGATACATAGAAACTAGCTGGCAGACGGTTATACACGCCAATTTTACAGCCAAGTAAAGTTGTTTCTCCGCCAAATCCCATCGTACCAATGCCAAGCTTATTCGCATTTTCTAATACGTACTCTTCAAGTTGTTGTAACTCTGGGATTGGATTGACATCATCTAATGTACGGAATAATTGATTTTTTGCTAATTCGTAACCTGATGTGCGGTCTCCCCCGATACCAACACCAATTACACCTGCACTACATCCTTGACCTTGTGCTTGATATACCGCATGAAGAAGGCATTTACGAATCCCTTCTAAATCACGGCCAGCTCTTCCAAGTCCTTCTAGTTCACACGGTAAGCTATACTGAATATTTTTATTCTCACAGCCACCACCCTTTAGGATTAAACGTGCATCAATATAATCTTTTTCCCATTGTTCAAACTTAATAACCGGTGTACCTGGTCCTAAATTATTTCCACTATTGTCTCCAAAAAGAGAATCAACAGAATTTGGACGAAGTTTACCATCTTTTGTCGCCCGCTCAAGCGCATTATAGATAGCTTCCTTCAACTTTAATTGATTCACACCAACTGGTGTATAAATTTTAAACGTTGGCATCCCTGTATCTTGGCAAATTGGCGAGATGTTATCATCAGCCATTTTAATATTATTTGTAATTGTGCCAAGTGCCATCGCAGAACGAGTCCCTGCATTTTCTCGCTCTTTCGCTTGTTGAATCGCACGACGAACATCTTTCGGTAAGTTCGTTGACGTTTCAACAATTAGTTGATACATGCTTTCTTGAAGCTTTTCCATTGTTACTTCCCCCTCAATTGTGAACGCTACCAAAACGTTATGAGCTGAAATTTCCACTATTATGCTCTGCAGCTTTTTATTTGTTTCACGCTATTCAAGCATACATGAAATTTTTCACAACTTGATTATACCTCTTTTTCTATCGTCCTTCTATTATCCGCACAGAAAAAGGCTACCAAATTAGAATTGGCAGCCTTTTTAATATATTATTCGTCTTTTTTAAATTGCTCACATTTTAATTCTAATTCATCTAGCATTGCAAGAAGACGATCTACATCTTCTAATTCTACTTCTTCAGGTTCAATTGTATCAATTACTTCAATGAACATATTTAAACGTTCTTTTAAATATACTAATTGTGTGTCTTTATCTTGAATTGCTTTTCCCATGAAGGCACTCTCCTTTTAATTCGAGTTGCTTTTATTATACCGCAAAAATGATTGCTATGGGTATGTAAATTCATCAATATTGTCACAGTCATCCATTTAAATGTAAGCCCTCTCTCTTTTTTCAAAAAAAGTTTCACTTTATAAAAAGCGCATATTCTTCTATTATAGAGGATGGACAAATTGTTATTTCAATAGTCAAAGGAGTATTTCATATGACGATATCACAAAAAATGAAGCCGATTACTCCTTCTTACGATCCATGGGAAGCGTATATGGACCTTGAAGAGTACGGCAAACTACTATTAACAAATGTTGAGTTTACAACAACGACGTTATGCAATATGCGCTGTGAGCATTGCGCTGTTGGTTACACGTTACAGCCGAAAGACCCGAATCCGCTTCCGATGGATCTTTTATTAAAACGATTAGATGAGATTCCTCATTTACGTTCTTTAAGTATTACTGGCGGAGAACCTATGCTTTCAAAAAAATCCGTCGACAACTATGTAACACCACTCTTAAAATACGCCCACGAACGAGGTGTTCGCACTCAAATCAACTCAAACTTAACTATAGATTTAGCACGTTACGAACAAATTATTCCCTATTTAGACGTATTGCATATATCTCATAACTGGGGAACAATTGACGACTTCGTTGAAGGCGGATTTGCAATGATGGAGCGTAAACCTACGTATGAACAGCGTGCAAAATTATTTGAACGTATGATCACAAATAGTAAAGCTCTATCAGATGCAGGTGTACTCGTATCAGCCGAAACGATGTTGAATAAACGAACTCTACCACACATTGAGCATATTCATCGTCAAATCGTTGATGAAATGGGATGTAAACGTCATGAGGTTCACCCAATGTATCCAAGTGACTTCGCGAGTAATCTAGAGATTTTAACAAAAGCTGAGATTCGTGATGCAATTGAGCATTTACTAGAAATTCGTGATGAAAATGTATGGATGTTATTTGGAACTTTACCTTTCTATGCTTGTAGCGATGATGAGCGAGACATTGCCACATTTAAAAAATTACAAGAGAGTAAAAATGTAACTGTTCGTAACGATCCAGATGGCCGTTCTCGTTTAAATGTAAATATTTTTGATGGAAATATTATTGTAACGGACTTTGGTGATGTTCCACTTCTAGGTAACATTCAAACAAATACGTTACAAGAAGCGTATGAAAAATGGAGCGCTTCAAAAACAGCAAAATCATTAAGCTGTCATTGTCCTGCAGTAAAATGTCTTGGACCGAATGTTCTTGTAAAAAACAGCTACTATCCAACCGAAGATTTCTTATCAAAAACAGCAAATATTACATTATAAAAAAACGTCAGCTTATAAGCTGACGTTTTTTTATCTTATTGTGAATGAGAAGAAGAAATGAATTTAAAATATAAATGATCATGAATTGGGATAGCGGCTCCAATTCCTTGAGAAGTAATATTTTTTACAACAAGCCTTTTTTGATTTCCTTTTAATACGAGGTATACTTCTCCAAATGTTACTTTTCCTTTTTCATTTACTGCTGGTGTATAAGCATATAAATATCCAAGTTGACTCGGACTAATATTATACACACGCTCATGCCCTGTACCATAACCAATAGTCGTTTTAAATGAAAGTGGCAATTGTACTTTTTCAAGTGCTTTGAGAAGCATCATTTTCTTCACATCTGCAGCATCTTTCATATCTGCTGTTAAATCGCCTTCAACCGTCTTTTGTGTTTCTTGCTTATAGCGTAGTGGATATAGGCGATCTCCTCCGCGATTATCGTACACATTGCGATTTACTTGTTTATATTCCCAATTAACCGATGTATCAATCGATTCATAATGTAAAGCCCATTGCCCTAAATAAATCTTTGCTCGGTACCCTACCGCAAGTGGCGCATTCGAAATTGTTGTTTCATTAAACATTCGAATTAAGTCCGGATTTTCAATTTTAATATTTGCTGTTTTTAATAATTCTTGAGCAAACTTACTCGGCTGTAAACGCGGTAAATCTTGCGCATCATTTGGAAACGTATTGTCTTTAGAAATATTTAAAACAGATGAAGGCATTTTTGTTTCTACCGTTGTCTTTGCAAAGCCACTGTTAGGAAATAATAAAATAAACGAGACCATAGTTGAAAGACATATGCTGTATACTCGTTTCACCTGTCTGGCTCCTTCCTACATAAAGGTATATATACTACTTCGTTTATTGTTTTCTCTGAGCACAATTGTTATGCCTATTTTTCATAATAAATAAAAACCAATTCCCATAATGACATACGCAGCTAATAAAGTACCGCCTTCAAACCAGTTTGTATCTCCATCATTTGAAATCGCAATCGTTAAGAAAACAGCTGTAATCATAGAAACAAGTTCTGGTATTGTAAATACTAAAGGCATTCTTTGCGTGAAAAACATAGAAAGCAGTACTAATACAGGAGCAACAAACATGGCAATTTGTAATGTAGAACCTATCGCAATCTCAACTGCAATATTTACTTTATTTTTATACGCCATAATAATTGCAGATGCATGTTCTGCTGCATTCCCAACAATTGCAACGATAATAACACCTATAAACAATTCTGACCAACCAAATGATTTTGCAACTGTCTCAAATGTATGCACGAGCGCCTCTGACACATACGCTACCGCAATTGTCGCTATTGCTAAAATGAGTAGTGCTTTCCCTTTTGACCACTCTGGTTCTTCCTCATGAGCGACTTCATCACTTTTATGCTGATATACACCGCGGTGTGTAACTAACTTAAATAGCAATGCAGCAAGGTACATAATAATCATAATAATTGAAACACCAATACTTAATTGATACGTCTTTCCAGCATCCATCTTCATTGAAAAAATCTCTGGGATAACAAAAGCTACTACTACAGCAAAGATTAATAAAGCTGAATTATGCCTTGCATCATACACATTAAAACTTTGTCTTTTGTATTTAAGCCCCCCTACAAAGAAGGATAGCCCTCCTACTAATAATAAATTTCCAAGTACAGAACCCGTTAATGAGGCTAACACCACTTCAATTAAGCCTGCCTGAAGTGCAAAAATCGAAATGATTAGTTCAACAGCATTACCGAAAGTGGCATTTAATAATCCGCCTATTCTAGGACCCGATACAATTGCCAAACTTTCTGTTGCTCTCCCCATAAAGCCCGCTAATGCGATAATCGTAATGCAATACACAGCGAACATAATTGTTTGAGGCCAATGAAGCGTTTTTCCAAGTACAGAAAGTGGTACCCCGATCAGCGCTACTATAAGAAATATTTTATTAAACATGCTTTTCACCCTTCCATCGTATGTATTTCTCCTCGATATTATTATTATTCTTCTCCTAACTTGTCCGATTTCATCACAATTACGTTTAAAAAGTCGGATTGAAGAAAACAGTATGAAAGATATTCAAATTATCTCGTTTAAACAGAGAAAACAATAAATTATGGAAAGAGGCTAAAAACATGCATTTAAAAGAAAAAATTGAAACTATTATTTTTGGTCAACGAACTGGTGTATTATCTACTGTACGTGAAAATAAACCTCATAGTGCCTTTATGATGTTTTTCCACGAAGATTTTGTGTTATATGTTGCAACAGATCGGAAATCAAAAAAGATAACAGATATTGAAAACAATCCAAATGTTCATGTATTACTTGGACGTGAAGGAAAAAAATTAGATGAAGATTATATTGAACTGGAAGGCTTAGCTTCAATCGAGGAAGACTCCACATTAAAAAATAAGTTTTGGAATAATAGCTTAAAACGCTGGTTACTTGGTCCTGAAGACCCTAATTACGTATTAATAAAAATCAATCCTGACACAATTTATTACATTGATGGTGCTGGTACGACGGAGCCCGAGTTTTTACGACTATAAAACAAAACAAGCCCCCTTTAGGTGGGCTTGTTTTGTCGAAAACTTCTTCTGAAAAAAACAATAAAATAGGTGGAACTTTCTAAAGATTCTGTTATATAATAGCAGTAACTTAAATAAACTGTATTAAAACAGATTGAGAGGAGAAATAACATTGATGAAAAGAGAAGAACGCAAAAACATGATTGAGTTTATTGAAAAGAAAAAAGGGATTGAGCGTGACGAATTATTGTTTATGACAGATGATGAAGTAGAACATATTTATAATGTAACGTACTTTCTATATGAAGAAATTGCAGAGTAGTATAATAATCCCCACCTTATTAAAACTATAAGGTGGGGATTATTTCGTTATGTATTCCACTATTTGCGGGTAGTAAAATCCCACTGATTAAAATTTCACTTTATACGTGAGAATGGTTTTCATGTATAATAATGTAAGATTGGAGGAATTTTACTATGAGTTCATGGCTCTTATTCGCACTATTATCAGCAATTGCTGCTGCCCTTGTATCTATTTTTGGAAAGATTGGTTTAGATGGAATCGATGCCAATGTCGCGACAACGGTTCGTTCTATTATTATGGCATTATTTATGGTAGGTGTTATTATTATACAAGGTAAATTTCAAAATATTGGCGACGTACTGCTTAATAAAAAAGCACTGCTCTTTATCACATTAAGCGGGGTTGCAGGTGCTTCGTCATGGCTATTTTATTTTCTTGCCCTCAAAACAGGGAAAGTTTCCCAAGTATCTCCTGTCGATAAACTAAGCGTCGTATTTTCTATCATTCTCGCTATGATTATACTCGGCGAAAAGTTAAACTTTATGACTGGTATTGGTGTTGTCTTTATTACAGCTGGTGTACTATTTATTGCTTTCAGCTAAAAAAACCGCGATTAGCGGTTTTTCTTTTTCTTTATGTAAAGCCATACGACACATGTAACAACTACTGAAATGGATATAATCCATATTCCATAATGATGTAAACTATACTCAACGAAACGCCACTTCTCTCCTAACTTCCAGCCGAGCCCAATAAAAACACTTATCCAAATAAGTGCACCACCGTAAGCGTACAAACAAAAACGCCAGAGCGTTAAATTCGACATCCCAGCAAAATATGCTGTTAAATGACGTACTCCTGGGATAAAGTAACCAATCATTAAAAGAAATGGACCATATTTTTCAAATAAAATATGTGTTTTTTCAATGTGATGTTCTTTAATTCTAATTTTCGGCCCATATTTTTTTAAAACAGGAAGTCCAAGTTTTAAACCTAGTATGTAACTTAATGTAATACCTAACATCGCACCAGCCATCCCACTTAAAAACGCAGCAGTTCCTGACATAACGCCTTTTGAAACGTTATAACCAACGAAGGTCAATAAAAACTCGTCTGGTATCGGTAATCCAACAATCCCACCAGCTAAAGCTATAATAATTCCAAAATACCCATAATGTGCGATTAACTCGCCAATATGTTGTTCCATTCGGAAGACACATCCTATGCACGATCGTTATTCCACATTGTGCCCTTTCTATCTTTCAGACAAACATGGTATACATATTCACTATACATTGTTTTTATAATGAACTCTACTTCTATCAATTCCTTTATCAAGAAGAAAAGGAACCATTAGTCAGTGGTGATTTGTTCATCCTCATTACACACCAATTAGGCGCCCGACTCCCGACTACTTCCCTTGTATTCACCGATTTTTGAAGCGCTAGTCCTACTACCCACAAATAGCGGGATTAAAAAATAAAAATTCATATGCTTATTTTTTTGTTACAATAAAGGAAAGTTACTTTTCGCAACGGTTTAACTCTCAGGAAAAATGATATACCTAGCAAAAATATAGTTTGGTCGATATAATGCAACTTCTACCTATTAAAAGAACATGCACCCTTTACATACAACATCATTTTTCTAAATTATACAGGGGGAACGAACATGACCATTGAAAATCAATTTATCCAAAAAGTTTACTATAAAACATTTTTAAAAGAAGAAACTTCTACTCCAATATCAGAAGTACTCGGTGAAGCATATATAAATGAATCTACCAATGAATTCTCCAACATTTCTAATATCCGCTTTGCTCAAGGTGAATTTTATTACCAACATAAAGACTTTGAAGCAGCAATATTTAAATGGGAGAAAGTAAATAACGAACTTGCACTTTGGGCAACCAAAAATATTGCAGATTCTTATTTTGAACTAGGATTCTTGCCAAAGGCAGAAGAAATGTATCAATCTATCCAAACAGAAGATACAACTCTTACAATGGAAGTTTCCTTACAACTTCTTTCTCTTTACATCGAACAAGATCGTTTAGGTCTAGCATTTAAGACGATTAGTGAGGCTGTTGCATTCCAACCTGACTATCCAAATATTACTGCAATTGCTCGCTCATTCTATGAAAAACAAGCAGATTGGAATAACGCCATCGAACTTGCCGTGCAAGAAGGAATTCGAACAAATTCATTGCACTGGTTCGACACTTTAATTACTTATGTGAACCAAGGGTTTACGAAACAAATCAAACCCGAATATTTCTATGAATCTTTAAAAGCTCTATATGCAATTGATCAAGTCCAATTTAAAGAACTTGTTATCGCTCTTTGGAACAGCTATCAAAATGAAAACTTGCATCTACCTTGGATTCAAACAATAAATCATTTATTCTTACATATTGAAACAGACAACAATGACGATTGGCATGAAATTATTGAACGCTATCAAGATACGTACTTTGAATTAATTACTGGTGAACATTTCATGCATGAAATGCAAGGCCTTGTACCTGACCTATTAACAAATTGGTTTAGTTTAACGAAAGCAAAAGATGCCCTATTTGTCTCTGCTGCAGTGTTAGCGTGGAATGAAGTTTCACCTACAACTTTAGAGTCATTACTCGTAAAAAGTGCAGGAGCCCTACTCTCTAATTCAACAGCTGAAACAAATGTAAATATGGAAACCGTTTCTCATTTATTCGAAACAATTGCTGTATGGGCTGAAAAAAATGATGTAGATTTAAGTCATCAATTTACGTTACTCGTTCATGAACTATGTGATTTAAATGTTACACAATTACTAATAGCGGGAACTAGTGATCTTGATAAATCTTCATTCGTCAATTCTATATTAGGAGAGAACATCTTAACTGAGACTGTGACAACTCCTATTCTATTTAAAGATAATAGCCAAACTGAAATAACAGAATTCACTGCGTTAGATGTGCACAATATACCAAACTTTGATGAATTCCATCAAATAATGGCTACACCTCCCGAATCAGAAATTGAGAAAAAATGTATAGAAATTAAATTACCGAGTAGATTTTTAAGAAAAAATAAGTTTGCATTTCTTGTTACGCCATCTGTTCAAGGACAAGTGGATCAAAACAGCTCATACTTTGAATACTTACAAGCAGCAGATAGCCTTATTTACGTATTAAATTCAGCTTCACCATTACACGGTGAAGAGCTTGATACATTACTTTATTTACGTGAACAAGTACCAAACTTACAAATCCATTTCGTATTACACACAAATAGTGCGGACAATAAT
Source organism: Bacillus sp. F9_6S_D1_P_5 (assembly GCF_054823925.1). Lineage (NCBI taxonomy): Bacteria > Bacillati > Bacillota > Bacilli > Caryophanales > Bacillaceae > Bacillus > Bacillus sp. F9_6S_D1_P_5. Next base: position 60,615 of record NZ_JBTREW010000011.1, read on the forward strand.
GAAAAACTAATGAACAAGATTAAAGTCCATTTCCAAAATGCGCAGTTCTTCCCATACTCTCCTTCACAAGAGAGTAGTCAGCAACTTGGAGATGTTACAGAGTCTATTCTTTCTAATCTAGCAGGACGCGACATAGAACAAGAACGTATAGAAAAACTAATATGGTTTACTCAAAAGACAATCGCATACCTTGTAAATGAACGTGTGGAATTAGAAAACACATTAGTGAAATCAGTACGCTGGAATAAACATATCTCAGTAAAACTAAACGGATTTATTAACAATCTTACTGCTCTTGAAAAAGATAAAATTCGTTCTATTACAGAATCTTATCTTTTAACGAAAGAAGAAATCACACGAGACATCCATTCTCAAATTCCTGAATTATTGCAGAGCTGTTCTGACCTTGTTCAAGAAGATAGTGACTTCAAATTAGTTCATGAAGAATTAAATGCTGCGATGAACGAACGAATTCAAAAACATGTACAGCAAGTGCTTCTTCCTAAATTTACTGGGTTTATTCAAGAGTGGATTGAAACAGCCCATAATGAATTTATTCAAGCTCAATCTTATTTAGATGAAATGAGTGAAACGTTTAATAAATTATATAAAGAAGAACGTATGAAACTTCCTTGCGATTTCAAATTACTAGATGATTGGCATCGAGATGTTGTACGCATGACAAATAGAATTACAGTATCGAACATCAATATTTTATTACGCTTTACACCGACACAATTCTTCTTAAAGAGTGCTGGAAAACTATTTGGTAATATGCAAAAAAATCAATCTATGCTCGCAAACAAATACAAACAGTACATTGAAACGGAAGATTATACGGAAATTGCTCAAACAATCTCAAAACAATTCTTCCTTCAATTTGAAGTATTTGAAGGCGCATTAGAACGAGATATCATGATGTTCTTTAAAGATCCACTTAGCATATTGAAACAAAATGTAGAAGCCGCTCAACTTGAGATACAGGAAGACGAGCAAACATTAGCAACGTTAAGAAGCAACCCAGAAACTTATCACGATCCGTTAGCATTCTTTAAACTGCAACTATTGCAGCACAAATTTGTTTTAAGTACGAACAAAAATAATGAAGATGCCTATGAATTTAATGAGTCTCCTACGATTTAACATAAAAAACCAAGCAAACTAAAATTTGCTTGGTTTTTTACATTAATTCATTATTTTCATATGTTCAAATGGATAATAAATTGCCGCTAATTCGCCTAATACATCTGCTTTATCAATAAGTCCTAAACCATTTCTACTATCTCTGCTTATTAAGCGATTATCTCCCATAACAAAAATCTTATTTTTAGGAACTGTAATCGGTCCAAAGTCCTCTGTTAAATTCATAAGTTTTTTTTCAGCTTGTTTTCTATTACTATACAAATATGCTTCCTCTATCACTTCATGATTCACATATAATTGATCATTTCTCACCTCAATGACATCGCCAGGCAAACCAATAACCCTTTTCACATAAAAATTATCCGTCTTCACAACAATAATATCTTCTCTCCCATAACTTTCAAATTGCTTTGCCAACTTATTCACAATCACCTTATCCCCATCTTGTAACGTTGGCTTCATCGACGCTCCTTTTACAGTCGTAGGAAAAAACACGAAAATTTTCGCTAAAAATACCAACAAACATGCAATTGCAATTGTTCCAAAAAATTCACGCAAATGTTTTTTCTTTTGCATCATTCCACCATCTCATCATCTTTTTACTTTTATTATAAAGACTCCAACTGTATAATTTCCACAAAATTTTGAATTATAAAATCACAATATTACAAACTTAAAAATAACTCTCCTCATAAAGTGAAACTTTAATCAGTGGGGGTTTTCTTCATCCCCCACTGATTATTAGTTGAACCAATCGGACTTTTATGGGCAGCCCGACCCCCATCTAAATTCTTTGCCTTCGCTGAATTTTGAGGTGGGGGTCTTACTGCCCATTAAAGCGGGATAAATTTCTTATTTTAAATACTATAATCTATATTTATTTTACTATTTGTGGGCAGTAAACATACCTTCTCAAAATTCGGCTGAAGGAAAATAGTAAAAAAGATACTCTTCAAATAGTCTATCCACTATTCAAAGAGTATCTTTTTATATTCCCACATATACAATACACATTTGAGCCGCTACATATGTAAACCAAATCCAAAGTGGCTCATACTTTAATTTGTGCCCTCCAATATCTGTCACGCCTATAATAAAATCAGAAATGACAAATAGTAAGCCACCAAAAGCTGGTATCCACCATATTCCTGTATTCTCATAGTATAAGGCGAACGCAAAGCAAGCCATTCCTCCAACCCACAGTCCGTAAATTAAAGCTCCTATCGTAAACAATTTATCTTGTTTCTCATTTCGGATAAAGAAGAACCAACCTATAATGAGAAAGAGTCCGTACACGAGTAAACCAATCCAAAAACCATTCCATGAAATGCCTGTTTGCAAAAATGCTTTTACATAAAAACAATGCGCAAGCGCAAAAGTAATCATCCCTCCAATTAACCTGTGACCAATTGGAATCAAACCCGCCATAAATAAATCTCCTACAGTTGATAACGTCATACCTAGTGCAACCCACGTACTATACTCCACTGATGGATCTTGTAACCATATCCAAATTGCACTTGCTGTTAACGAAAAACTAAGAATAAGACGCACCGCTAACGGTAACGGCATATCCTTTCTTGTCTTTTTTGTCTGTCCTATTGCGTACATTGCACCAATTAAAAAAAGAATGATTTGTCCGATTAACACCATGTAAAGTAGATTCATAACATGTTCTCCTCAATAAATGCTTTTTGTATCCTTTTTCGTTACACCTAGTCTATTATCCTTTTTCTACATAAAAAAAGAAGAACAGTACTGTTCTTCCATTGTAATCGTTTTCTCGTTGTCTATGCTACTTGTTTTTCTTGCTCTATTTTTTGCTTAGCTGGTGTCCGATTCACCACGATAATTCCCGCAGCTACACATGCTAAACCGAATAGTACGAATGAATGAATTGCTTCTCCTAAAATCATGCTCGATAATAACACACCAAATACAGGTATAAAGAACATATACATTGATACTTTTCCAACTTTGTTGTACTTCATAATTGTATTCCAAATGCAAAATCCTGCTGCGGATAAGAAAGATAAGTACATAAGCATAAATATTGCATGTACACTAAATGTAAATGGCATAACTCCAACTTGCAAAGTCCCTATACATAATAACCCGATAGAACCAAAAATCATTTGGTATGCTGTCATATAGCCAACATCTAATGTTTTACTACCTTCTTTCGCCAATATGTTTCCATATGAATACAACATTGCTGCACTAAGAAGTAATAAACTACCGATCCCGAAATGGAATGACAAACTACCATCACTCGGTACATTTACTAAAATGACACCACAAAAACCGATAGAGACCCCAATCATTTTTCTCATGTTGAGAGCATCATCTTTATATAAAAAGTGTGCGAGTAAAATTTGAAAGAATGATGATGTTCCTGAAATGATAGCTCCTTCAATACCAGAACTATAACTCATTCCAATATAAAAACATATATATTGAAGAAATGTTTGAAATAAACCAATTTGTACTAACTGCTTCCCCGTTCCTTTTTTGAAGCTCATATCTTTTCCTAACACTTTAAAGAATAATAAGAGCATGACTCCAGATAAAAAGAAACGATAACCAGCAAATAATATTTGCTCTCCAACTTCTTGTGGCTGAATTCCAAGTTCAGCATAACTTAATTTAATAAATGGGAATGCACTCCCCCATAAAAAAGTCGCTACTATTGCAGCAATTAGTACGCCAATCGGATGGGTAAAAAATTTCTCTGTCTTCACTTGTTGTCTTCCTTTCCGATCTTTTTATGAACAATATTCATATATACCAAAGGAATTGTGAAAACACAAGTTTTCAGTTTATACGCAAACAAAAACATATCATCTAACGAAAACATATGCTATACTATAGAATAATTACAACATAATAACTGTTAAAAACAGATTCAACAGAAATGCTGCTATCCATTATGGATGGCAGCTTTCGTCGTTTTATAGGGGTTTCGATTTTGATTATTTTTCTCAATAAGAATTTGGAAGGAGCGAGTAGTAATGAACTCAGAAGTAAAAACATTACAAGTACAAAAGTCTATTTCTCATCCCTCTTTATGGGATACATTAAAGAAACATTATGAACTTATATTTGCAATCACATCTGGTATTTTCATTTTAGCTGGTTGGTTATTCACAAAGAACGATGCAATGAATGTAGGCATTACTTGCTATATCCTTGCTTATATAGTTGGTGGATATGCAAAAGCAAAAGAAGGTATTGAAGATACAATTGAAGAGAAAGAGCTAAATGTCGAAATGCTTATGCTCTTTGCTGCTATCGGTGCCGCACTCATTGGCTACTGGGCAGAAGGCGCGGTTTTAATCTTCATCTTCGCACTAAGCGGTGCGATGGAATCTTATACATTAAGTAAAAGTCAAAAAGAAATTTCAGCGCTTCTTGATCTACAACCTGAAGAAGCATTACGTATTTCAAATGGAACTGAAGAACGTGTTCCTGTTGGACGATTACAAATTAACGACATTATTTTAATTAAGCCAGGTGAGCGTGTTCCTGCTGACGGTACAATTCATAGCGGTGAAACAAATATCGATGAGGCAGCGATTACTGGTGAACCTATTCCAAATGAAAAAAAACATGGCGATGAAGTATTTGCTGGTACTGTAAATTTACGCGGTGCTATCGAAGTTAAAATTACGAAGCCGAGCGATCAAACATTATTCCAAAAGATTATCCGTCTCGTCCAAAGTGCACAAAGTGAAAAATCACCATCACAACTATTCATTGAAAAGTTTGAAGGAACATATGTAAAAGGTGTACTACTCGTTGTTGCACTTATGATGTTCCTCCCTCATTTCTTACTGGATTGGAGCTGGAATGAAACATTTTATCGCGCTATGATCTTACTTGTAGTTGCATCTCCTTGTGCACTCGTTGCTGCCATTACACCAGCAACATTATCTGCAATTTCTAACGGAGCAAGAAACGGTATTCTCTTTAAGGGTGGCATACATTTAGAACGCCTCGCTTCTGTAAAAGCGATCGCCTTTGATAAAACAGGAACATTAACAGAAGGAAAACCTACCGTAACAAATGTATATGTTCGAGAAAATATGACAGAAAAAGAAGTACTTTCTATTACAGCAGCAATTGAAAGTCACTCTACACATCCTTTAGCTGAATCTATCGTTAAATATGCACAACATGCGTATGACATTGCATTAAAAAAACCAGAAAAGGTTGAAGATGTAACTGGTTTTGGGCTAAAAGGAATATTCGAAAGCAAAGCTTATAAAATAGGTAAAGCTGATTTTATCGGTGAAGAAACAAAGACATTTCATAATGGTATTTCTGCCTCACTTGAAAAAGAAGGTAAAACTGTCGTTTATATTAGTGATGAAGAAGGCATTCTTGGACTTATCGCTTTAAAAGATACACTCCGCCAAGAAACAATAGCTGCTATTCGCGAATTACAAAGCATCGGTGTCGAGGCCATTATGATTACTGGAGATAATGAAGAAACAGCAAAAGCTATTGCCTCTGAAAGTAATATAAAGGAATATTACGCATCATGCTTACCAGAAACAAAGGTTGAAACGATTAAAAAGCTAAAAGAAAAATACGGGACAGTAGCAATGGTCGGAGATGGTATAAATGATGCCCCTGCACTCGCTACTGCTAGCATTGGTGTAGCAATGGGGGAAGGAACAGACGTAGCTTTAGAAACTGCAGACGTTGTACTTATGAAGAACGAATTATCTCGACTTTCCCAAGCAATCCGTTTATCAAAACGGATGAACCGTATTGTAAAGCAAAACGTAATCTTTTCACTAGCTGTAATTGCAATGCTGATTTGTTCAAACTTCTTGCAATTTTTAGCTCTTCCATTCGGTGTTATTGGACATGAAGGAAGTACGATTCTTGTCATTTTGAATGGCTTACGATTATTAAAAGGAAACAAATAAAAACGGGTCCCTCATAGAGGACCCGTTTTATTTTAGTGATAGCTATTATGTCCGTTCGCACTACTACTCGTTTTATGCTTTGGATGCGAACTGCTCTTTTGTTTATTGTTATTTTTATTGTTGTGATTCTTTTTATTATTACTCATGAAATATCCCCCCTGTTCCCTATTATTATGGAACAAGAGGTCATTTTTCATTACGGGAATTATTGTCACCCGTTCTATAATGATGGAGTAAACCATTAATTTCACCGCCAAGTAAAATTACCCATCCAGTTAAGTAGAACCATAACATTAAAATAATGATACCACCGAGACCACCATATGTATTGGCGTAATTCGCAAACTTATCTACATAATAAGCGAATGAGTACGATACCACAATCCATCCTACAGTAGCAAATAACGCCCCTGAAATGACTTCTCTTCTTTTTAACTTTCGGTCTGGTGCAAATGTATATAAGAAACTAAACAAGGCAAATAGTACGAAGAAACTCGCTACTAATCGTGTAATGCTCCATACGAAAGAGAAACTATCTGATAAACCGAGTGCTTTAAACACCGCTGCTCCAATAACTTGTCCGAATACCGGGACAATTAAAGCAAAGACAATCATAAAAATGATAGCTAATGTAAACACAATTGATAACGCTCTTGTTGTAATAAAAGAACGTGTTTCTTTCACGTCATAGGCGCGGTTAAAAGCATTCATAACCGCATTAACACCATTTGAGGCAAACCATAACATGGATAATAAACCAAATGATAATAAACCACCATTTTGCTGATTTACAACTTTATCTACATTTACCTCAATTAAGTTCATTGCATCATCTGGTACATAAACCTCTAATAAACTAAGCACATCCTCTGTTTGAATGGGAATAAATCCAAGAAGCGTAATTAAGAAAACGAGCCCAGGAAAAATTGCAAGCAAGAAGAAATAAGCGAGCTGTGCTGCCAAGCCCGCTACATCATCGCGCATCGTTCGGTCATATAAATCTTTACCAAACGAATAAGTACGATTTCTTCTCACCTTTTCTAAAATTTTTCTCATATATGTTTAAACGCTTTTCTTCTCTTCTTTATCTTGCTTTAACTCAATGTACGCTTCAGTTTTTTTTTCCTCTACATTAGAGTCTTTCATAAATAGTTCACGCGCTTCTTTCATACCGCCATCTTCAGCAACTACTGGCTCTTCTTCTGCTTTCAGTTCATCTACTTTTGGAGATACAGCTTGAATTTCAATCGTTTCTGGCTTCTCTGTTGGTTCAACTTTTTTCTTACTAAAAATTTCTTTCGTTTCTTTTAACGTCTCTACAACAGATGGCGTCAATTTTTTAATTTCTGCGACTTTCGCTTTCACTACATTTAAATCAGCAAGTTCGCGTCCTTTATCTGTAACAGTTTGCACTTTTTCTTTAATCTTTGCATTTTCACCAATTTCAATCATCTTTGTTTTTGCTTTTTCCGCCGTATTTTTTACTTTTTCACGGTTTTCTTTCTTCAACATAGATACAGCTACACCTGCAGCTACACCAATCGCAATGTTTCGAGCAATATTATTTTTCTTTGCCATATTCCTTCACCCTTTCATTTCTTATGTTAGAAAGTATTTCTTTCTAAGCTTCCTCATATTCCTTGTTCATTTCGAATGAAAGCTAATAGCTTTGTACAACCTTCTGTTACAAGGTCATATACTTCTTGGAAATTCCCTGTATAGTAAGGGTCGGGAACGTCTGTCCAGCCACCGTCTGGAACAAAATCGGACAGCCTACCAATATAGCCTCCAGTTTTACCTAAACTTTTTAAATCTGCTATATTCTTGTTGTCCATGGCAATAATATAATCAAACTTTGTTAAGTCTTCTTTTTCTACTTGCCTTGCTTTAATTCCTTCAAAAGTGACTGCATTTTCTTTTAAAATTTTTTGTGTTCCTTTATGTGGCGGATGGCCAACATGCCAATCTCCAGTTCCTGCAGAATCAATGACAATTTTCTCTTCGAGTCCCTCTTTTACGACAAGATCTCGAAAAATCGCTTCTGCCATCGGAGAACGGCAAATGTTCCCAAGACAAACAAACAATACTTGAACCATATTTTGTTTCTTCCCTTCTTGGTGCATTTCTTTATATATACTTATAGTATAAACAACCAATTAGTGAATATAAAGGAAATCCCTACTAATTTAATAGGATTGAAAAGATTCATTAACGAAAATGATAAAAAATGTTAAGATAGCCTTATGTTATTTTAAAGGGGGACACTTCGGTGGATTTATCCGTAAAGTCAGAAGAAAACGTTGAATATATGGTCGAAGCTATTAAAGAAAAATTACGTATGGTTAATGCTGGAGCGATGAGAGCCGCTAGCTTTAATGAAGAAATGTACGAAGACTTACGTGACATTTATGATCATGTTATGAAACGTGAAACATTTAGCATCAGTGAAATGCAAGCTATTACAGAAGAATTAGGTACATTAATTAAAAAGTAAAAAGCCTCGCTTACGAGGCTCTTTTTTATTTCCAACAAATTCATGACAACTCTTCTCTTTCCCTCAACCAACTGTAAAATATTGTACAATGGAAGTAGAACCTCATCTTAGATTTTTTCTCCATACATACTACTCACAAATAATAGCAACACTACCATTGCTAACTGTTTTTACTGGAGGTGCTTACTTATGAGCAATTGGTACAGTAAGACGAAAGATCAAACATTAATTGACTTAGAAACAAACGAACAACACGGTTTAACAGATGAAGTTGTAAATGAGCGTTTAAAGCTATACGGTTTTAATGAATTAGCTACAAAACAAAAACGCACGTTATGGCAGCGTATTTTCGCCCAAATTAATGACGTTCTCGTATATGTCCTTATTATTGCTGCCCTTATTTCAGCCTTTGTAGGTGAATGGGCTGATGCAAGTATTATCGCGCTCGTTGTAGTTTTAAACGCTGTTATTGGCGTCGTCCAAGAATCAAAAGCAGAACAAGCTTTAGAGGCATTGAAAAAGATGGCGACACCTAAAGCTATCGTCAAACGAAATGGCGAACTAAAAGAAATTCCATCTGAGCACGTCGTTCCCGGTGATATCGTTATGCTCGACGCTGGACGATATATCCCATGCGATTTACGTCTGATCGAAACCGCAAATTTAAAAGTTGAAGAATCTGCTCTAACTGGTGAATCTGTCCCTGTTGATAAAGAGGCAATTTACCACCCTTCCATGCAAAGTGATGAACAAGTACCACTCGGCGATCAAAAAAACATGGCCTTTATGTCTACTCTTGTAACATACGGGCGAGGCGTCGGTGTTGCTGTTGAAACTGGCATGAACTCACAAATTGGTAAGATTGCTACCCTTTTACATGAAGCAGACGATGATATGACACCACTTCAAAAAAGCTTAGCACAAGTCGGAAAGTATTTAGGCTTTGTCGCTGTAGCGATTTGTATCGTTATGTTTCTCATCGGCTTTTTCCAAGGCCGGGATACGTTAGAAATGTTTATGACTGCTATTAGTTTAGCCGTTGCAGCTATTCCAGAAGGCTTGCCAGCTATCGTTTCCATCGTTCTTGCAATTGGTGTGCAGCGCATGATTAAACAAAACGTCATCATTCGGAAACTACCAGCTGTTGAAGCTCTCGGTTCTGTCACAATTATTTGTTCAGATAAAACAGGTACGTTAACACAAAATAAAATGACCGTTACTCACTTTTATAGTGATAACACATACGATCACATAGAAAATTTAAATGTAGATAATGATGTGCATCGTGTATTGATAGAAAATATGGTGCTATGTAACGATGCATCTTACAATAACGAATCACAAACCGGAGACCCGACTGAAATTGCTCTTCTCGTTGCTGGAAGCACTTTTAACATGCAAAAAGATTATTTAGAAAAGATACATGAGCGCGTTAACGAGATGCCTTTCGATTCAGATCGTAAAATGATGTCAACCGTTCATACATACGATGAAAGCTACTATAGTATGACGAAAGGTGCTATCGATAAACTCTTACCTCGATGTACTCACATATTTAAAAATGGTAAAATCGAGGGCTTAACAGAGGCTGATAAAACTCAAATATTAGAAGCTGCCGGGGCAATGTCTCAAGAGGCTTTAAGAGTACTTTCATTCGCATTTAAACAATACAGTTCAAGCGATGTGAATATAGATCATCTTGAAGAAAATCTCATCTTTATCGGTCTTGTCGGTATGATTGATCCACCGCGAACTGAAGTAAAAGACTCCATTACAGAATGTAAAAAAGCTGGTATTCGCACAGTTATGATTACTGGAGACCATAAAGATACCGCCTTTGCCATTGCTAAAGAACTTGGTATTGCTGAAGAAATATCTGAAATTATGATTGGAACTGAATTAGATAACATTTCAGATACAGAACTAGCAAGCAAAATTAATCACTTAAATGTATTCGCCAGGGTCTCTCCAGAGCATAAAGTGAAAATTGTAAAGGCATTACGCGCGAAAGGAAATATCGTTTCTATGACTGGTGATGGCGTCAATGACGCTCCATCTTTAAAACAAGCAGATGTTGGTGTAGCGATGGGTATTACAGGAACAGACGTTGCAAAAGGTGCAGCGGATGTCGTTTTAACAGATGATAATTTCTCATCTATCGTGAAAGCTGTTGAGGAAGGTAGAAATATTTATCGTAACATAAAAAAATCAATCCTCTTTCTACTCTCTTGTAACTTCGGAGAAATTATCGCTTTATTTTTAGCCATTTTACTCGGCTGGGCAACACCACTACGACCTATTCACATTTTGTGGGTGAATTTAATTACAGATACACTGCCTGCATTATCACTTGGGGTTGATCCTGAAGATCCAGATGTGATGAAGGAAAAACCACGGGATGCGAAAGAAAGTTTATTTAGTGGTAGCGTTCCTTTTCTTATTTTCAATGGGGCTGTCATTGGACTGTTAACGCTAATAGCCTTTATCGCCGGAGCAAAATTCTATACCGGAGATACAAATTTATTCCCTCTTTTCCCAGAGCGAATTGATGAGGATGCTCTATTACACGCTCAAACGATGGCATTTGTCGTTCTTAGTTTTTCTCAGCTCGTTCATTCATTTAACTTGCGTTCAAGAACGAAATCTATTTTTTCAATTGGGTTATTTACAAATAAATATTTAGTCTTCTCTCTTCTTATCGGTATTCTTATGCAAGTTTGTATCATCTCTATCCCACCTCTTGCAAATATATTCGGTGTGCATGCATTAACGATGCGAGATTGGGGATTTGTTCTCTTATTAAGTATCATTCCACTTGTTGTGAATGAGATCATTAAATTAGTAAAGAGAAACTAAAAGGCAATGGGGACTCTTCCTCATTGCCTTTTCATTTACCCTTGTAATTCTTTTTTAATGTTCTCAGTTAATGTAGCCATACGTTTGCGGCTTTCTTCACGCTCACGTTTATTTTGTTCTTCAATTTGTTGCGTTTCTTGCATACCTCTTGAAATAATGTTCCAAGTTTCCTCAAGTGTTTCCATCTTAATACTAGAAGAACCTGATAATCTCGCCACTTCCACACTTTGCGTTGCAATATTTTGTGCATTTTTCTTAAGTAATTCATTTGTACGGCGATCCAGTTCAGCCATAGAATCTGCAACAAGTTTTTGACGCTTCGCATTTACCGCTTGAATGATACCATTTTTAAAGATAGGAATCGTCGTAATAAATGCTGTATTGATTTTACCAATTAATTTATTGTTACCACGTTGTATCATACGAATTTGTGGTGCTGTCAGTAACGCAACCATACGTGCTTTTTCTAAATCATCAATACGCTGTTCTAAAATTTCAACAGAGTTTTTAAGTGACTCTAATTCAATACCTGCTAATTGGTCATTGTTACGTACACGCTCTTCATACATCGGAACTAGCTCTGTATTTAAACGCTCTAATAACATTTCCCCTGCTACTACGTATTTTTCTAAGTCTAAGTAATATTTTAAGTTTTGCTCATATAAACCGTCTAACGTACCAATTGATTTTTTCATTTCATCTTGATACTTCGTAATTTCCACATATACTTTATCAATTTCACGGCCCATCGTTTGGTACTTGCTAAAGATTTGTTCAATCATTTTATCCGCTTTTTTGAACATACGTGAGAAGAAACCGCTTTTCTCTTCCGCAAAGTCTTTGCTATCAAATCGGTCCATAATTTTACCAAGTTGTTTTAATAATTCACCCGAATCTTCTATTTTTGATAATGACATTGTATGTAAAATTTGATCAGCAAAACGTGAAATTTCCATAGAAGGTTCTTTTCCAAGTTCAATTAATTCTAACTGATCTTTAATATCTACCGCATTATAAATACGTTGTACATCCGCATCTTGTCTCAGCTGCAAGCGAACATCTTGTGCTGTTTGCTCATTTAATTCTGTTTTCGAATCTAGTACGACTGGGTTATTCATATGGTATTCTCCCTTTCCTTATAAAAATGGACGAAATAGTCCTTTTATTGTTTGTGATAAATTTTTATAGGCTGATGAACCATGAAACTCAAGATCGAAATTAACTTCTTCAAGCCAATGTGAATCAAATGCCCCCGCTTCAATATACGGTTCAATATCGTTTCTTCCTGTTGGATTGAAGTGGAATACATCTACTCCTATTTGATTTAAAAATAGTAATAAAACAGCATCAGAACGAGTCAATTCTCCACTCTTCTCATTATTAAATATAACAATTTTTGGTACATCTTGTGAATAATCAAATTTCTCAAGCTGCTCTAAAATATTCGGTGGTATTTGAGAAAGTTGTGCGAAAACATATAGCGCTACATCTTGTTTCGTCTCTTTTGCAATTGGTTTACACATTTCACTTTCACACGTATGGATGATCGCCTCTGCAATACCATGCTGTAATCCTTCTGGCAATCGTTTATGCGGCCACCAATGACTATTCATAATTAAATCTGGATGTAATTTCCCCCCGCGGTCTAATGCATCTCGATAATGATATTGGAAATTCGCTTTTTGTTCTTTCGTAAATGGGAATGTATTAATTAATAAACTGTTATCAAACGATGTAACAGCCTTTAATCGTTGAAAATATTCTTTATCATTTTTTGAAACACCTGATATTTTCGCAAATAAAGAAGGAATATAAATGTGTTTATTTTCAACAAAGAATGTCGGGCGTACGAACGCCTTTTCCTTCGTAATTAAAAAGAGTTCATCATATGTTGTTTTTAATGTACGAGCTACAGGCGTATACGAACGGAATTGCCATGGTTTGTACAGCAGTGAATTATCGTGGTGAAGTACTTGTTCAATTTCTTTTGAAGCTTGATATGCTACTGTTGCCACACGCTCGCGACGGCGATCTGGAAATGGTTCAAGGGAAATGCGACCTGGATGAGACACAATAAAAGTTCTTCCTTCTTCATCAACATTCTCAAATCCATCTTTTCCTTCTGGATGATAATAAAGTACATCGCAGCCGAGCATAATAAGAAAGTATAAGAAATATATACGGCTTTCCTGTGCATCACCGTACCAAACGATACGCGGCATTTGTTTCTTATAGTTAATTGTAGAGAACCACTTCGCTACGTAATTTTCGCTTAATTTAATTATGTCGATTAAGAAACGACGGAAGCCTTCTGTCTTTAAAGATTGATTATGTTGTTTCTCATATAATTTCAATACAGAAATAAATGTCGTATGTATATAATGCTGTAAGTCAGGATTGTCCACTTTCGGCAAAAGTTGTTTCCCAGATAAGTGTGCCACTAGCCTATTTACTGTCAGACCATTTGGTGCTGCTTGATGTAATCCGAACACTTCTTGAATGTGACGAAGTTTTTCCGAATCAATCACTTTGTTTAAATTTTGTTCATGTAAAACTTCGATTCCTTTCGCTTCACTATAATCAAACAGCTCATTAAAATATTCATCTACATCATTCGGAACGCCAAGAATTCGACATGCTATATAACTAAATTTCATTTCATTCTCTGTCAGCTCATATTGTGGACGTTTTTCTAAAAGTGTTTCAAATTGCTTTAAATCTGATTCATCTTTTAATGCATATGGTTGAAGTGTAAAACGTGAAAACACAACAGTTCACCTCCAAAAACATTTACGTTTTTTCTAAGTCTTTCTTCTATTATAAACTATTTTTGGTTATAAAAAATGGGCGCTCGTAAAACGAGCAAACCCATTTCAATTATTTATTGTCTTCTTTAGTAGCTGCAACTTCTTCTTTAGCTTGTCCAGAATTCTTCATGTAGTGAATTATAAATGTTGCTCCAAATGCTACAACTAAAATAATGAAGAACAGTGTATGACTAATATGAATATCAATTACAGACAATAACATTTTTGCTGCGATAATTAAGATTAAAATATATGCTGTCGTTTCAAGTTCTGGAATACGCTCTAGCAACTTTAAGAATACACCAGCGATACCGCGCATCATTAAAATACCGAGCATTCCACCTAATAATAAAATCCAAACTTCATTTGATACACCAAATGCAGCAAGTACGCTATCTACAGAGAATGCGATATCCATTAATTCAACCATCGCAACTGTTCCCCAGAAGACACCAAACATTCTGAAGAGAATACTGTTTTGGTTCATACCATGAGCTTCCTCTTCTTCTGCATTACCTTTTCTTTTATCAATGAAGTATTTAACTGAAAGCCAAGCTAAGTAAAGTGCACCTAACACTTTTACCCATGCTAATTTAATTAAGAACATTCCAATTCCAATTGCAATAAATCGGAATACATAAGCTCCAATAAGTCCATAGAATAATGCTTTTTTACGTTTTTCTTCCGGAAGGTGTTTTACCATTACTGCTAATACAAGTGCGTTATCAGCAGATAACAACCCTTCAAGTACAACAAGTGTACCAATTAATCCCCAAGATACTGGATCCTGCAACACTTTAATCCACATGTCCAAGTCGAAAAACTGAGCATACGTATCAAGGATTCCTTGCAAAATACTCATCTTACCTATATCCCCTATTCTTTGCTAGATTTATAGAAAGGTCAAAAAAAGGAAACGAATGTCGTTTCCTTTCTATGCATCCAAGCCATACGCTCTTACAAGCGCACCTAAACCACCTTGGAATCCACTTCCTACTGCATTAAACTTCCACTGTCCATTATGACGGTATAATTCACAAAAGACAACTGCTGTTTCGATGGAGAAATCTTCCCCTAAATCAAAACGAAGAACTTCTTCATTCGTTTCTTCATTCGCTAAACGAACGAACGCATTTCCTACTTGTCCAAAGTTTTGACTACGGCCTTCTGCATCATAAATCGTAACTGTAATAGCAATTTTGTGCACATCTGCTGGAACTTTCTTCAGGTCCACAACAAGTTGTTCATCATCGCCTTCACCTTCACCTGTGCGGTTATCTCCTGTATGTAGAACAGATCCACAAGGAGACTGTAAATTATTATAGAAGATAAAATCAGTTTCCTTCGTACATTTTCCGTTCGCATCTAATAGGAATGCTGATGCATCTAAATCGAAATCTGATCCACCGTCGTAAGATTTAATATCCCACCCAAGACCAATTACTGCTTTTGTTAAGCCTGGGCTTGTCTTGCCTAAATCAATCTTCTGTCCTTTTTGCAATTGAATAACCATTTATATTCACCTCTATAATTTAATTTTTAAAAATAAATCCATCAGTAAACATACGTTTCACTGATGGATTTATTAATCTATTACTCTACATCTAAACCAAAGTTATTACATAGAGACGCTAATCCACCTTGGAATCCACTTCCGATTGCATTGAACTTCCAGTCACCTGCATGACGGTATAATTCACCTACTACAACAGCTGTTTCAATAGAGAAATCTTCTCCTAAGTCGTAACGAATTAACTCTGCATTCTTTTCTTCATCTAAAATACGTACGAAAGAGTTAGAAACTTGTCCGAAGTTTTGGCTACGACCTTCTCCATCGTAAATTGTGATAGTGAAACAAATACGTTCGATATGTGCAGGTACATTTTTTAAATCTACTTTAATCGATTCGTCATCGCCTTCACCTTCACCAGTTCGGTTATCTCCTAAATGCTCTACAGCACCATTCGCACCTTTTGGGTTATTATAGAAGACGAAATCCTCTGCACCTGAAACTTTACCGTTAGCACCTACTAAGAAAATACTAACATCTAAATCGAAATCGTTTTGTCCGTCATAACGATTCGTATCCCAACCAAGTCCTACAAGAACTTTTGAAAGACCTGGATTCGTTTTTGTTAAGTCTACCTTTTGTCCTTTTTTCAATGAAATTGATGCCATACACGATTCCTCCTCGGTTTATTTTATTGATAACGTGATACAATCTCACTTAAGTTTTTATCTTGTGTACCTTCTCCAACAGCTGAAAACTTCCATTCACTTCCGTGGCGATACATTTCACCTGCAATTAGAGTCGTTTTGCCAGCATAATTATCCGATAAATTATAGCGTGCTAATTCTTCACCAGTTTGCGGGTTTTGAATACGAATATATGCATTACGAATCATCCCGAAATCTTGACGACGATTTACACAGTCATAAATATTTACAACGAATACTAAACGATTAATACGGCTCGGAACTTTATGTAATTCTACGAAAATTGTTTCGTCATCACCAGCGCCTTCACCTGTTAAATTGTCTCCTGAATGAATCATACTACCACAAGTAGAAAGCTTGTTTCCGAAGTAAACTAAATCGTTTTTGTTTAAAAAACGATCCCCTTCTAACATAACAACAGATGCATCACAATCTACATTTGGTTTACTTCCAAATAATGAAGACAGAAACCCACCTGATTGCCCAATTGGATCCCAGCCTAAGCCAACCTGTAGTTTTGCTACTTTTGGTTGTCCTTTCGTTAAATCGATCTTTTGACCTTTTTCTAAAATAATAGGCATGAAGTTTCTTCCTTTCTACAAAGCATTTTCCAAGGCGGAAAATATTGTATTCTTCCCTTATATTGTAGCATTATTTACCTAGTGATAAAAAGGATAAATTCTCAGTTATATGAAAACATTCATATAATTTACTTATGATGATGTAAGAAGTGGTAAATGGCACCAATCATTCCTGCGCAATTACCGTTTTGTGCAAGCTCAATCTCACAATTACTATAAATCTCTTTATTTAAATATTTTTCTACCTCTTCTTTTACTTCTTTTAAGAAATGATTTCCTCTATCAGTAATTCCTCCACCTATAACAATCATTTCTGGATTAAAAATATAAGCAAGGCTACTAATTCCAATCGCTAAATGTTTAAAGAAAACCTCAACTGCTTGCGTAACTTCTCTATCCCCTTTATCATACAGTTCAAAAATCGTTTTTCCATTCCAATCACTTTCACCTTTATATTTTCGCACAAGACGAATTAACCCTGAAATGGAAGCAACCTCTTCAAATGGCTTTCCTTCTATTAACATATTTCCCCATTCACCAGCACTAAAAGAATGTCCTCTGTATAACTCTCCATCTATAAAAATCGCTCCTCCAATACCAGTTCCAAGAGTAAGCATAATAAAATTTCTTTTTCCATTTCCAATACCTTTCCACTTCTCACCCAAAGCTGCACAATTCACATCGTTTTCAACGGACACAGGAACTTGTAATACCCTTTGCAATCTATCCATAATAGGAATAGTCGCGTAGTTCGGAATATGCTCCGCCCCTCCCGTTACAACCCCTTTATGAATATTAACAATTCCCGCAGTACTAATGCCAATTCCCGAAATCGTATGTTCATCCATTAATTCTTTGGATAGAAGAATAAGTTTTTGAATGATTTGTTCCCCACCCAACTGAATTTCTGTTGAAACTGTTTTATGCTTTAGTACTGTTCCTGTTTCTGAAACAATTCCATATTTAATTTGTGTACCACCAATATCAAATGCAATATATTCTTTCATCTGCTGTCACTTCCTCTACTGTAATGAGTGTAAAATTCCCACCACTCTACTATTTATAAACAATTTACACTAACTCTTTTCTCTCTTCAGAAATACACCACCTTTTTCTATATATAGTTTTTTTTGCATAAAACTCTTTTTCCTAAGAAATATTACAAAGGGATGTATTTTAGATGGGATATTAATTTCTTAGGAGGAAAACAATGACGAAAATCTTCATTTTAGCATCAACACTCTCTTTATCTTTTTTTAGCGGTTTAAATATCGGTAATGCAGCAACAGAAAACTTCTCTCCAGCAACAAACGCAATTGTACAAAATAACGATCATTTAGCAGAAGGTAACTCAAAAGATAATAATAAACCACCAGGAAACGGTGGCTCTCAGGACGATAGTGGTTCTGGTGGCAATGGCTCGGGCGGCAACGGCTCTGATGGCAGTGGTTCTGGTGGCAACGGTTCTGGTGGTAACGGTTCTGGTGGTAACGGTTCTGGTGGCAATGGCTCGGGCAGTAACGGCTCTGATGGCAGTGGTTCTGGTGGCAATGGCTCGGGCGGCAACGGTTCTGGTGGTAACGGTTCTGGTGGCAATGGCTCGGGCGGCAACGGTTCTGGTGGTAACGGTTCTGGTGGCAATGGCTCGGGCGGCAACGGTTCTGATGGCAGTGGTTCTGGTGGCAATGGCTCGGGCGGTAACGGTTCTGATGGCAGTGGTTCTGATGGCAGTGGTTCTGGTGGCAATGGCTCGGGCGGTAACGGCTCTGATGGCAGTGGTTCTGGTGGCAATGGCTCGGGCGGTAACGGTTCTGGTGGCAACGGTTCTGGTGGCAACGGTTCCGGTGGCAACGGTTCCGGTGGTAACGGTTCCGGTGGTAACGGTTCCAGTGGTAACGGTTCTGGTGGCAATGGTTCTGGTGGTAACGGTTCTGGTGGCAGTGGCTCTGGTGGCAATGGTTCTCAAGGTGGTAACCGTGTTAAAGGCGATAGCAGTGGAAACGGCTCTCAAGGTGGTAATGGCTCTCAGGGCGGTAACCGTGTTAAAGGCGATAGCAGTGGAAACGGCTCTCAAGGTGGCAATGTAAAAGATAATGCGAAAAAACAAGGCGATAAGTTACCGAATACGGCAACACATTATCCTGCATCTATTTTAATGGGACTTTCAACATTCCTAATTGGTATGTTACTATTTATTCGCCGTAAAAACGCAAAATAAAACACATCCTTCCATCTAAAAAATACATGAAATAAATTGTAAAAACTAAAAGGACTTTAGGTTGCATTTTATTATGCAGCCTAAAGTCCTTTTTATCACCTATCAGAAGGATTATTAATACGCTTTTCCCCAATACACCATTTGTTTAGCTTCTTTACCACAACAAATACATTCGTCAGCTAAATGCTCTTGCTCAAAAGGCATACAGCGAGAAGATACTCCAACTTCTTCTTTTAGTTTCTCTTCACAAGCTAATTCTCCGCACCACATTGCCTTAATAAATCCTTGCTTTTCATCAGCTACTTGTTTCATCTCTTCAAAATTCGTCGCACTATACGTATTCTCATCGCGAAATACTTTTGCCTTATTAAATAAAGAGTCATGAATTTCCTCAAGTAATGCTGGAATACGTTCTTCTAATTGATCCATTGATATAAATTCTTTTTCTTTCGTATCTCTTCTTACAAGTACAACTTGATTCTTTTCAATATCTTTAGGCCCAACTTCTAATCGAATTGGAATGCCCTTCATTTCATACTCATTAAATTTCCAGCCCGGTGTTTTATTACTAGCATCTATTTTCACGCGTGCAACTTTTTGAATATGTCCTTGTAACTCTGTTGCTTTCGCTAAAACTCCTTCTTTATGCTGAGCAATTGGTACGATAACAACTTGTACTGGTGCGACTTTAGGAGGCATTACAAGCCCATTATTATCACTATGAACCATAATAAGTCCACCTATCATTCTTGTTGATACTCCCCAAGATGTTTGGTGTACATATTGCCACTTACCGCTACGATCTAAAAACTTAATATCAAATGCTTCTGAGAAGTTTGTTCCAAAGTTATGGGATGTTCCTGTTTGAAGTGCTTTCCCATCATGCATTAAGCTTTCAATTGTATAAGTTGCCTTTGCACCCGCAAATTTTTCTTTTTCTGTTTTTTGTCCTTTAATTACTGGTATCGCTAAGTAATCTTCACAGAAAGAAGCATATAGATTTAAAATATTTAATGTTTCAGCTTGCGATTCTTCTGCCGTTTCATGAATTGTATGACCCTCTTGCCATAAGAATTCCGTTGTACGAAGGAATGGTCTCGTTGTCTTTTCCCAACGAACTACTGAACACCACTGATTATATAGCTTTGGCAAATCATTATAGGATTGCACAATTTTTGAAAAATGCTCACAGAATAAAGTTTCAGATGTAGGTCGTACACAAAGCCTTTCTGCTAACTTTTCATCCCCGCCATGTGTCACCCATGCTACTTCAGGAGCAAACCCTTCTACATGATCCTTCTCTTTTTGCAATAAACTCTCTGGAATAAACATTGGCATATACACATTTTCATGACCAGTTGCTTTTAACTTCTCATCCATAACTTTCTGCATATTTTCCCATAAGGCATAACCGTACGGGCGTAGAATCATACACCCTTTTACACTTGAATAATCAACAAGTTCTGCTTTTTTCACAATATCTGTGTACCACTGTGCAAAGTCCTCTTCCATCTTCGTAATCGCTTGTACTTGTTCTTTTGCCATAGTCAGTCTTCCTCCTTCTAGAAAATACAAAAAAGCCCGTGTCCCTAAATAGGGACCGAGCTTTGCCGGCGTTACCACCCTGATTCATGCACAAAAATTGCGCATGCTCTCTTTTTGATAACGGGAAATTCCCGCTGCATATGCAGAACTCAAAGGTAGGTTCCATATTGCCTTTTTAAGAATCTTTCAGCCTGCTGGATTCTCTCTCTGCTAAAAAGGTTGAACATGTACTAATCCTTTTTCATCGTTATAACGAAATAAATTTGTTGATTATCATAATACAAATTCTTTTTTAAAACAATAGCTAATTTTCTCATTTTTATATATTCTTTTCATTTTCTGCAGTTTTATACGTAGCTTTTTCTCGTGATTTTTACAAGTTGATGTGCAATCATACCGATAAGTGTACCAAGTAGAACGAAAAAACCAATAAATCCATATCCCATTCCTTCCCATCCACCAATCACCATCATTGTAACCGGGAAGGATGCTAAACAAAGAAGTATTAAACTAAGTGCAAATATAATATCAAACTGCTTGTCTGGAAACCGTTTCTTTAGTAAATACGAAATAGCAAATACAAGGATAATCGTAATTCCGCCAATGATGTAAAAGATACTAAATCCATCTAGCCAATCCATAGTGTTTCCTCCTTCCATTCATTCCCTTATACTTAATTATATGTTTAACTTTTCTGAAAATAAACAATAAATTTTCACCTCAAAATATATTTTTATTACTAGGTATTAATAGTAATATATGAGAATAGGTTTTATATAATCAGGAGGGAACTTTATGGATAAAGCATTAACAAACCGCGTCATTATTTTATCTTTCGATTGCTTATCAGCTTTAGATTTTCCTATATTACAAAAACTACCTAATTTCCAAACATTAATAAACAAGGGCGCGATGGCGAAAAAAGTGGAACCTATTTATCCTTCTGTAACATACCCAAGTCACTCAACAATCGTTACTGGAAACTATCCTAATAAACATGGCGTAGTTAGCAATACATTACTTCAACCGGGACGTGAGTCACCAGATTGGCATTGGTACCGAAAATCTATTAAAGGAACAACGTTATACGATGAAGCACGTAAAGCAAATTTAACGACAGCAGCTCTTCTATGGCCTGTTACTGGCAGAGCAAATATTGATTACAATTTACCAGAAATCTTTCCAAATAGACCGTGGCAAAATCAAGTTTTAGTTTCATTATTTAGCGGTAGCCCGCTATATCAATTAGATTTAAATCAGCGCTTCGGACATATACGAAATGGACTGTCACAACCTGAACTCGATGATTTCGTACTTGCTTCTGCTGTGCATACAATCCAGAAGAAGAAGCCTAATGTCATGTTCGTACATTTCACCGATTTAGACACTCAAAGACACTATCACGGCTTTGAATCAAAAGAAACAATAGCTGCAATTCATAGACACGATGAACGGCTAGGGAAAATTATTCAAGCTTTAAAAGACAGTGACCTATACGAAGAGAGTACAATTATCGCTCTTGGTGATCATAGCGCTTTAAGTGAAAACAAAGCCATTCAATTAAATGTACTATTTCATCAAAACGGGCTACTATCTATAAATTCAAAAGGAAAATTAATAGACTGGAAGGCCTATTGTCAAAGTTGTGACGGATCTGCTTATGTATATGTGAAAAATAAGAACGATACCGATACAATTCGAGACGTACAACTACTCCTCGAAGAACTACTTCAAAATAAACAAAATGGAATTGAATTTATACTTCATGATGAAGCTGCAAAAGACTGCGGTGCCGATGGTAATTGTTTATTTATGTTAGAAGCTCGCGAAGGGTATTATTTCACTGAAAACTATACAGGAGATTTTATAAAAGAGATTACTGAAAAAGACGTTACGCCTAGTAAAAAATATACATTTGGTACGCATGGATACTCTCCAACAAAACCTAACTATGAAACAATTTTTATCGCTGCTGGG
Source organism: Bacillus sp. F9_6S_D1_P_5 (assembly GCF_054823925.1). NCBI lineage: Bacteria > Bacillati > Bacillota > Bacilli > Caryophanales > Bacillaceae > Bacillus > Bacillus sp. F9_6S_D1_P_5. Next base: position 83,390 of record NZ_JBTREW010000011.1, read on the forward strand.
AAAGGGATAAAAAACGGCGTTACCATTCCGTATATGAGACTTATTGATGAAGGTCCAACTATCGCTAGACTACTCGGTTTACACTTAGGTGAAACAGACGGATCAATTGTAGAGGATTTACTCCAATTGTAAAGAACTGTGTATATATGTAAAAGTTATGTAAAAAATCATCACTGTTTCTCTTTTTATAATTTTTATTTTTGTACACTGTTAGTAGAACAAATTTAAGGGGGAACACTATATGAAAAAAATGTCCAGACAAGAAAAAAGCTGGATATTATACGATTGGGCGAACTCCGTATATTCGCTCATCATTACAACTGCATTATTCCCAATTTACTTTAAGGCAGCTGCAAAAGAAGCTGGACTATCTGGTGCAACTTCAACAGCATATTGGGGATATGCAAACTCGTTCGCTACACTTTTAATTTCTATACTTGCCCCTATTCTCGGCACAGTTGCTGATTATAAAGGATTTAAAAAACGATTTTTCACATTCTTCTTTGGACTCGGTATCGTATTTACAAGTATGCTAGCAGTCGTCCCAACATCTCAGTGGTACTTATTACTAGGATGCTATATGCTCGCATTAGTCGGTTTTGCTGGAGCAAACATTTTTTATGATGCATTTTTAGTAGATGTCACTTCTGAAGATAGAATGGATCAAATTTCTACGCGAGGTTTCGCATTAGGCTATATTGGGAGTACTATTCCTTTCATCGGTTGTATCGCTCTTATCATTCTTGCTCAAAAAGGAACTATCCCTTTATCTGTTGGCATTGCTAGTCAAATTTCCTTTGCGATAACAGCCCTTTGGTGGGGGTTATTTACGATTCCAATGCTAAAAAACGTAGAGCAGACGCACTATATTGAACGTCACCCTAGACCAATTACAATGAGCTTTAAACGTCTTGCTAATACTTTTAAAAATATTAAAGAATATAAAACTGTATTCATGTTCCTAATCGCTTACTTTTTCTATATTGATGGGGTCGATACAATTATTACTATGTCCACCGCTTATGGAACAGATCTTGGTATTAGTGCAACGAATCTATTAATCATCTTATTCGTCACACAAATTGTAGCTTGTCCATTTGCTTTATTATACGGAAAATTATCAGAAACATTTACAGGTAAAAAGATGCTATATGTCGGTATTATCATTTATATCATTATCTGCACATATGCTTATTTTTTAAAAACGACACTCGACTTCTGGATTTTAGCAATGTTAGTTGCCACTTCTCAGGGCGGGATTCAAGCACTTAGTCGTTCCTATTTTGCTAAACTAGTACCTAAAGAATCGGCAAATGAATTCTTCGGATTTTATAATATATTTGGCAAGTTTGCCGCGATTATGGGTCCCGTATTAGTCGGTGTTACAACGCAATTAACGGGAAAAACAAACGCTGGTGTCCTTAGTATTATTGTACTGTTCGTTATCGGGGGATTCTTACTAACTAGAGTTCCGGAAAATCCTACATCCGTTACACCACCTAGCCCAAAAACTAAAACGCTATAAGAAAAGAGCCTCTTCACATAAGAAGAGGCTCTTTTCTTATAGCGATAACGCCTCACAACGAAAGACGCTACATCTTATACAAAAATAGTTTATCAACAGTTGTTCCTAATACTTCCGCTAAACGAAAGGCTAATGCTAAGCTTGGATCATATTTATTATTCTCAATTGCATTTATCGTCTGTCTTGAAACTTTACACTTATCAGCTAATGCACCTTGTGAAATATTATTTTCAGTGCGTAATTCATAAATTTGATTTTTCACATCTTTTCTCCTAACATGTAAAATCGTTTTTACAACATTAGTATATAGTCGGTACATTTCATTGTCAAAAGATCGTCATGAAAAAAGGGAGCTATTCAGCCCCCTTACAATAGCTATTTCGAAACCAATGAATTCGTCATTTCCTCTCCATTAACAATATCTTCTTTCTTTATTTGCATACGTAAAACCGGACCTATCGCAAATAAAATAAGCGCCATCGCTATACAAAATACAGTAACTAGTGAGGTCATTTCCTTTAATCCGCCAGCTAGTGAAGTCCCAATTAACATTGCCCCCATAAACAGTGGTAAAATTGTTCCATTTACTCTTCCAACCATATTTTCTGGTACAAGTTGAATCATAAGCGTACCGACAACGATATTAACACAAGCTAAACAAATACCCGTTCCAAATCTCATAAAACTAGTAACCCAAAATGATGTAGATAGCCCTTCTACTAAAAATGACATAGCTAATATGCTCATACCGAATACAAACATCTTTTTCGGATTCACTTTTGAAGCGAAAACTGCAGCAATAATACCACCAATTAACATACCTATCCCATCTGCTGCTGCTAAATATTGAACTGCTTCCTTTTCCATTCCAAGACGCTCTATTACAAGAAACACCTCTAACGGATTCGTTAGTCCAACAGCTAAGCCCATAATGGTGAAAGTGATCGTAATCATACGTAAATTTTTCGTATGAAGAACGTATTTCCAACCTTCTTTTATATCATTTTTTAATGAATCCCTCGCCACTTGCTCTTGTTCCACCCATTTTGGTAAAAACGAAAGAGCGATAGCAGATAACAAAAATAAAATGATTAAGCTATATAGTGACGTAAATAAACCAAGTTGTGTATACACAAGCGATCCTACCACTGGTCCGAAAATCATAAATAATGACTGTAATGTTTGGTTAAATGCAATCGCATTTGCTACCTGTTCTTCTTTTACGTAGCGCTTAAATATACGCGAAGATGACGGCTGAGAAAACTGGCCTACAATCGCGGAAATGAGTGTTGCAAAAAATATAGCCTGCCAATAATCCAGCTTTAACAACAAGACAATTCCTATAATAGACAGTACGCTTAATACATCTCCAGCAACCATTGTTCTTTTCGGATTCCAGCGATCAGCTAGCGCACCACCAATAAACGAGAAAATAAAAATAGGTGCATATTCCATAACCGATAACAATGAAACGGAAACTGGATCATTATTCGTTCGCTCCATTATGAAATACAAAAGAGCCATATTTCTAATCCAAATTGCAAATTGTTGTAAAATATCAGACGCCATAACGAGCATAAATGCTCGATTTTTAAATAAAGCGTTCATTTTCATTCTCCCTTCATAAACCGACCGTTCAGTCTAATTTGTTTTGTAAGAAAAGCAACTGATCTATCATTCAGCTGCCATTCCTTTTAACAATACATCTATTGCCTTTTTATAAATACGTTTCAGCTCTTTATAATCTAACTCGTAATAAAGTACTCCAAGCCCTGATAATAATCCATTCACAATATACATAAGATCGCGCGTATTATCTACACGAAACTCTCCAGACTGTATGCCAGCTTCAATTAGTTTCTCAAACATAACATATGATTCTCTAGTTAAAGCTAATAGTTCATCCAAAATCTCTTTACTTACAACTTGGCTCATAGAGAATTCCTCTATTGCATTTGAAATGGGTTGCTGTATGTCCTCTACATGATATTCCGCGAGACCATATAGTTTTTCAGTATTCGTACTATACAACTTCTCTTTTTCATTCCATTTTTCAAGCCAATCATACGTATGCTGTTTTACTACAAATAAAAATAATTCTTCTTTACTTTTAAAGTGGTAATAAATGCTTCCTTTACTTCGCTCTGTAATTTCACAAATCTCTTCCATAGATGTAGCTGCATAGCCCTTCTGTGAAAACAGACTTTCTGCTTTATATGCAATTTCTTTTTTTATCTCTTCTGCGCTTCTTCTCATATTCACACCTCTTTAAACCGACCGTTCAGTCTAATAATAACAAATTAAAAACCTCTATTACAAGAGGCTATATTCCTTATTTAAGAAAACGTACTTTCAAACCACGTTCGAATCATATGTATTATTCCAATTTTAAATCCTAATTTAACAAGAAATACGCCTCCTGCAGCTAATAAAAATAATACTACTTTCCCCTTATTTTTCACTTTAGGTTTCCTTTTCATTTCTATTCCCCTTAGTACGTTAAAAATATTAAACAAACGTTTGTTTAACTGTTGTTATGCATATGTAAGCCAACTAATCAAACGTTTGTTTAAAAAGAAATACGCCTATATAAGGCGCATTTTCATCAATCACCGCCACCTCCGCCACCATCGCAGCTGCCTCCGCTATCTCCACCGAAAGATCCTCCACAATCATGTGAACCTCCATGCGAGCTATCATTATCAGATCCAGCAAAGAAAAATAATGGTGATGAGTTGTTAGATGAATTATGAATGTTATTTTGTTTCGTAAGATTTACCTTCTTTTTGTTCGATCGAACTGCTGTTACAATTATTCCAACTACAACAAATAATAGTATAAAAATAATAAATTCCATATAAAAACCTCCCTTAATCTTCGAATAATTGAATGGTTCTTTCTAGATTTTCAAGTGAAATAAAGCGAGATTCACGAAGGATCTCTTTTCCATTATAAAATAATAAAACTGTTGGCCCTGTAAATACTGCATATCGCCCCGCAATTTCTTGCATGTCTTGTAGTAATATTTCTACTTTCTCTACGTAATCATAATTCTCTAATACACCATTTACTTTTCTTAACATAACATCACAAACACCACAATTTTCTGTTTTAATAAACAGAAGTACTATTTGTCGTTCTTCAATATATGTCGCTAATTCTTCTATCGTTTCAAATGTATTCATCTTATCCCTCTTAGCGTAATTTACGAAATAATTTACCTTGGTACATACGAAAAGCTGAACTATCTTTAATTTTCCTCTTTTCCATTACCTGCTGAAAACGCAGCGTTTTTGCTGTTAACTCTTCTTGTAATTTTTTTCTCTCTGCTTCATCATAACAGCACGCAATTAAGTCTTCTATTTTTAATATATCTTTTTGTAGTTCCATTTCTGGTGGAATCATACTCGCATTTTTTAAGATTTTATAACTCATTCTAAGTTCTGGAGGTACCATTGAAAGATCTTCTAATTGTAGTGGTTTTCCTTTTCCCGGAATATGATCAAGGTCTCCATTCCGTATTGCTTGTCGAATTTTTTCTTCAGCAATGTTCAAAAAGACATCCACACCATTCGCTCCTTTACATATTTTTACTATTATTTTACATGATATTTTCTCATCTTGCTACGCTATTCCAAATTGACCTCATACAATTTTTTCTCAAATTTAATTCCAAGAAGCCCTTTCCTCCCTAATCAATATTTTATTTTCATGTGTAATCTGTATTAGAGCCATTTCATATTGAGAAAGTCTTTTCGAATCAAATAAAGCGTTTACACCAAATCTTACATTTGCTACGATTTAATCACCCCCAGCTCCCTTGTATAGACTTCGTGATGTCTGATCATTTTTATCCCGCTTTAATGGGCAGTAAGACCCCCACCTCAAAATTTAGCGAAAGCAAAGAAGTTAGGTGGGGGGCGGGCTGCCCATTAAAGTCCGATTGGTGAGGGCTAATAATCAGTGGGGGATGCCTTTAAATATATCTTTTATTTTGAAAGGAGAAATGACTATGAGATCAAAAAAATTCACGCTGCTATTACTATCCCTACTACTCTTCTTACCTCTTTTTCTCACAAACTTTATTACTCCAAATTTCGCATTAGCAGATTCACCAAAGCAAGGTCAAAAAATTGTTGGGTATTTTCCTTCGTGGGGCATTTACGGACGTAATTATCAAGTTGCAGACATTGATGCATCAAAGCTAACTCATTTAAACTATGCTTTCGCTGATATTTGCTGGAATGGAAAACATGGAAATCCTTCTACTCACCCCGATAATCCAAATAAACAAACGTGGAACTGTAAAGAGTCTGGTGTACCACTGCAAAATAAAGAGGTTCCTAATGGTACTCTCGTACTCGGTGAACCATGGGCTGATGTCACAAAATCTTATCCGGGATCAGGTACAACTTGGGAAGATTGTGATAAATACGCCCGCTGCGGAAATTTCGGAGAACTGAAACGATTAAAAGCTAAGTATCCTCACTTAAAAACAATTATTTCTGTTGGTGGCTGGACTTGGTCTAACCGCTTTTCTGACATGGCCGCTGATGAAAAAACAAGAAAAATATTCGCTGAATCTACAGTAGCTTTTCTTCGCGAATATGGATTTGACGGTGTTGATTTAGATTGGGAATACCCGGGCGTTGAAACGATTCCTGGCGGTAGTTATCGTCCTGAAGATAAGCAAAACTTCACCCTACTCCTTCAAGATGTTCGAGATGCATTAACGAAGGCTGGTGCAGAGGATGGGAAACAATATTTACTAACAATCGCGTCTGGTGCAAGCCAACGTTATGCTGATCATACAGAGCTAAAGAAAATCTCTCAAATACTGGATTGGATTAATATTATGACATATGATTTCCACGGCGGATGGGAAGCTACTTCTAACCATAATGCAGCTCTATACAAAGACCCAAATGACCCAGCAGCAGATACGAAATTTTACGTAGATGGTGCGATAGACATTTATACAAATGAAGGGGTTCCAGCTGATAAACTCGTATTAGGTGTACCTTTTTACGGACGTGGATGGAAAAGTTGCGGAAAAGAAAATAACGGCCAATACCAATCTTGTAAGCCAGGTAGTGATGGAAAACTCGCTTCTAAAGGAACTTGGGATGATTATTCTACCGGTGACACAGGTGTGTACGATTATGGTGATTTAGCAGCTAATTATGTTAATAAAAATGGTTTTGTTCGCTATTGGAACGATGTAGCGAAAGTACCTTATTTATATAATGCGACTACGGGCACGTTTATTAGCTATGATGACAGCGAATCTATGAAGTATAAAACAGACTATATAAAAACAAAAGGTTTAAGTGGCGCAATGTTTTGGGAACTAAGCGGGGATTGCCGTACAAGTCCGAAATATAGTTGTAGTGGACCTAAATTAATTGATACGCTAGTAAAAGAGTTACTTGGTGGACCTATTACTCAAAAAGATACTGAATCACCAACAAACGTAAAAAACATTGCTGTTACAAATAAAGCCTCAAACTCCGTTCAATTAAACTGGACTGCATCCACTGATAACGTAGGAGTTACGGAATATGAAATTACTGCCGGAGAAGAGAAATGGAGTACAACTACAAATAGCATTACAATTAAAAACTTAAAATCTAATACAGAATACACATTTTCAATAATAGCAAAAGATGCTGCTGGGAATAAATCACAGCCTACTTCTATTATTGTAAAAACAGACGATGCTAACACAACACCTCCTGGTGGAAATGGGAATGCTACTTTTTCAGTCACTTCAAATTGGGGAAGTGGTTACAACTTCTCGATTGTAATTAAAAATAGTGGAACGACCCCTATTAAAAACTGGAAATTAGAATTTGATTACAACGGCAATTTAACACAAGTTTGGGATTCTAAAATTAGTAGTAAAATAAATAATCATTACGTAATTACGAATGCAGGATGGAATGGTGAAATTCCTCCTGGAGGATCGGTTACAATCGGAGGTGCAGGAACAGGCAACCCTGCTGAACTTGTAAATACATCCATTAGCGAAAACTAAACGTAATCTCCATTAATTATTTCACTAAAGTTTGAATTTAGGTTTGAGTGCTCTATCCTAAATTCAAACTTTTAATTTTATGAAAAATCACAAACAAACATTACGATAACCTATTATAATAATATTTAGTTACTAATATGAAGTTCATGTGAAGTTCATGTGAATTTTACATGAATTTCCTTTGAGTTCTATTGTCTTCCTATACCAATCACATTATCCTTTACATATAGGAATTAGTTTTCATTCCATTTCAAACTATCTATATATACAAAGAAAGATAGTCGCCTATTAGGGAAAGGCATCTAGTATGATTATAAATATAAACATAACAAAAGAAAAAGCACGCTTATAAGCGCACCATAAGAGTGCTTCTTCATACAATTCTCATGTAAGAGTTCTCGAAAATCATGTTAATCACAAAGAAAAGGCATTAGCTTGTATAAGCTAATGCCTTTTCTTTATTCATATTGTTCAGCGTTCCATTCTTCTATATTCCATACTTTTGTTATCCATGCTTCATAGAAAGAAGGCTCATGTGAGACAAGTAAAACTGTTCCTTTATATTGTTGTAACGCTTCCTGCAACGCCTTCTTTGTTTCTATATCCAAATGATTAGTTGGTTCATCTAAAATTAAAACATTGCTTTTCGTTACGATAAGTTCGCATAAACGTACTTTCGTTTGCTCTCCACCACTTAATAAACGAATAGGTTTTAATACGTGTTCTTCTTTCAATCCACACTTTGCTAATGCTTGACGTACTTCTTTCTTTGTCATATCTGGTCGTTCTGTCCAAATTTTCTCTAATGGTGTTGTTTCTGATGCAAACTCTTCTTGTGCAAAATAAGCAGGATTTACTCGTTCTCCAACAGAAATTGAACCGCTTAGCGGCTTTATTTGACCTAATAACGTTTTTAACATCGTCGTTTTTCCAATTCCATTATGACCAATAACCGCTATCTTCTCGCCTTTTTTCACTTGTAAATTCAACTCTGGACATAACGGATCACTATAACCTATCCTTAGTTTCTCAGCTTGCAATATACGACTCACTGGCTCCTCATAAACATTGAAATCAAAACGGGATCGAGTTACATGAGTAACCTTTTCAACCCTTTGCATTTTCTCCAATACTTTCTCTCGACTTTTAGCCTGTTTCGCTTTTCGAATTTTATTTTTTTGAATAAACGTTTCTAACTGAGAAATTTCTTTTTGTTGTTTCGCATACGCCGATTTTAATTGTTTCTTTTGCACTTGAAAACTTTGTACAAACTTTTCATAATTTCCTACGTATCGCTTTACTTTCCCTCCTTCTAGATGATAAATAACATTTGTAATACTGTTCAAAAATATTTCATCATGCGAAATGATCACATAAGCTTTTTCATACAATCTCAAATACGATTGCAACCATTCTATATGAGCTGTATCTAAATAGTTTGTTGGCTCATCTAGCAATAAAACATCAGCTTTTTCTAAAAGGAGCTTCCCAAGTAATAACTTTGTTCGCTGTCCTCCACTTAACTTTGAAACATCCTTTTTAAGCCCTATTTCAAATAAACCTAAACCGATTGCTATTTCTTCAATTTCTGTATGAATGTGATAGAAATTAGAGCTTTCCAATATAGTTTGTAATTCTCCATATCTTACTAACAGTTTTTCTATTTCTTCTGCTCCATCCATTTCTTCTGCAATTTTTAACATTTCGCGTTCAATCGCATACAAATCCGAAAATGCACTTTGTAAATATCCTTCAATTGTGATCCCCTCTTGTAAATCCATATGCTGCTGTAAAAAACCTATCTTCACATGTGGAAACCATTCAATGTTCCCATCATCATGTATAAGTTCTCCTGTTAAAATCTTTAACAATGTTGATTTTCCAATTCCATTTTCCCCTACTAATCCAACATGCTCGCCCTTTAGTAGTCGAAAACACGCATTATATAAAATGGTTTTCTCACCATACGAATGACTTAAATTTTCTACTGTTAATATACTCATTTTTTCTCTCCTTTACTTATAGTTCATAAGCTAAATAGAGAGCGCAACAGTATAAAGCCTTATTTAATTGTGCATATAGAAAATGGGTAAGGTGAATACACCTTACCCATTACATATTATCGTAAAAAAGGATTAAGGTTCTTTACCTGCTGTCTTCAATTTAGCTTAATCGTTAAAAATGGGCAGACTTCTCCCGCATCAAGCTAAAACCATTTGAAGAACAGTTGATAAAGTCATTTTATCCTTTCACTCCTTTAACATTTGTTATATTAAGAGTATAAACTACTCTGTTATATTCTATTCTCTATTTTTCTTTTTGTTCCTTCTCCACTTTTTCATTTTCTGCATAAATTTCCTTATACATCTTTTCTAATGCATATGGACTTGTAAAGATGAGCGTTAACGATTTCCACATATAAATTCTTCTTTGTAATTCTATCCCATACTCTTTACTCACCATATTTTTCACTTCTGGGATATGGTCTTCGTTTTGAAATTGTTGTACAGATTTCAATTCATTCGTTTTAAAATCTGTTAAAAGGCCTATTACAGATCGTCCATGTTCCTGTGAACTTTCTTCTAAATCAAATTGGATCGAATGAACGAAACCTAAAACGTGAAAGATTTGAGCATGCAACCCGATAGCAGCACGCTGTTCCATTAAGTTGTAGCACTCTCGTTTTAACTCTTCTACCATCTCTAAAGAATTTCTATTAACTTTTCTTTTACCAACAAACATAATTTTTACAATATGAGCGACTGCTCCCATACTTTTTAATACACTCTCTAAAATTTCTACCGCATCTTCTACATAACCATTTGAAATTATTGAATGAATAAATTCATCTAATAGCACTTGAAACTTTTTAACTAAATGTAAATCACGTAATTCTGGAACATCTTTTCTCAATTGATCCCGGCCTTGAACCCACTTTAAAACTTCTGTCATTTCTTCTTCTTTTAATTCATGATGTTCCATACCATACTTCATTAATAAAATATGATTTTTTAATAAGGACTTTCCTTCTTCAAGATTATTAGCTGTTAACGAATCAACTATTTGCTCTATAGATTTCATCTTTCTCCCCCTATATAAAAAAGCCTCTTAACAGTAATTATACTAAAAACTGTTAAAAGGCTTTTTCTATTTTTTCATATAAGGAGCTAATACTCTCAAAATTTCTTCCTTATCCTGCTTTAACTCAAGTGATGTTAACATATCCATCGTTCTCGGCCTAGGTAATTTCACTTGTACCTCGCCAACTATTGATGCTGGCCTTTGAGATAAAATAAATACACGATCCGAAAGCAAGATTGCCTCATCTAAGTCATGTGTAACCATAACGATTGTTTGCTTCTCTTGGTGCCAAGAGTTTAAAAGCCAGCTATGTACTTCCATTTTTGTAAAAGCATCTAATTTTCCAAAAGGCTCATCAAGTAGCATAATTGGCTTTTCACATAAATATGTGCGCAGAAAACTAATCCTTTGACGCATACCACCGGACAATTCATCTGGATAATGGTCCGCATATTCATCTAGCTGAAATTGCTTTAATGCTTCCATTCCTTCTGTGAGCCTTTGTTTTTTCGGTTTACCTTCGATTTCCAATGGCAGGACTATATTTTGCAAAGCTGATCGCCACGGTAGTAATAAATCTTGTTGTGGCATATAACTTACGACATCTTGCTCTCGTACGTGCGTATCCTTATACGTTACATTCCCACTTGTTGGATTTTCAACATTTGCAATCATATTTAATAATGTGCTTTTCCCGCAACCACTCGGTCCTACAAAGGAAACAAACTCTCCCTCTTGTATAGAAGCACTAATATTTGCTAATACATTCTTTCCATCGAAAGATTTTACAACATCTTTTATTTGTAATCCACTCATTTTTCACTTGGAAGGAACTCATTTGTAAAGGCATCTTTTACATCAATTTTCTTCTTAATAACTTTGTTATCATATAAGAAATTCATGTAATTCGTCCAAACTTCTTCCTTCTGTACTCCCCATGCTTTTGCATCATCTTGATACTTCGTACTTAACCACTTTTGACTTTCTTGTACTAAGTCTTTATTCACATCTGGAACAGCTTTAATTAAAATATCAGCAGCTTCTTTCGGTTCTTTAATTGCAAAATTATAACCGTCTGTCGTTGCACTCATAAACTTTTTCACAAAGTCTTTATCTTGTTTCGTATGTTTTTCACTCGTAATAATAACTGGACTATAGAAATCAAGCGCTGGGTCTAAGTCTTTCACCATAATCGTATTTAACTCTTTTCCTTGGCGCTTCGCTTCAATTCCATCCCATCCGTAATAAATCCATTCAAAGTCTGCATCACGGCCGATTGATTTAAAGAAATCGGTTTGTCCTAAGATGATTTTTTCAACTTTATTAAAATCAGCTTGATGTTTCTCCATAATTGTCTTTAATGTAGCTTCTTCTGCTGGTCCTCCCCAGCCTCCATAACGTTTACCTTCAAAATCTTTCGGTGAAGTCATGTTATCTTTCTTAAGCGATGCAAAAGCTGAAGTGTTATGCTGAATAATCACTCCGACAGATACAACAGGAATCCCCTCCACACGAGCCAACGTTACATTTTCTTGTGCGCTTATTGCGAAGTCAGCTTTTCCTGAAGCTATCATTTGCTCCGCTGTCACATTATCACCAGGCTGAATAATTTCTACATCTAAGCCTTGCTTTTTATAATAATCTTTCGCTTGCGCTACATATAAGCCAGTATGATTCGTATTCGGAAACCAATCTAATACTACTTTTACTTTTTGATCTTTACTTGCACTTTCTTCTTTCTTCGCTGGGTTACACCCAACCACACCTACTGCTAATAAGGCAGCCAACATAACTTTTAAACCTTTTTTCATTTTCTGCCGTCCTTTCTATATATCCATGGTGCTGTTATTCTTGCCATAAACTCTACGATAAAATACAAGCATAATGTCACCATAACAATAATTGCTGCAACACCAAATACTCGGGCTGTTAAAAAGGATTTCGTAGCCCTCGTAAGCATAACTCCTAATCCTTCACTGGCACCGAGCCATTCTCCAATAATCGCTCCCATTACGCTATATGTAACTGCAATTTTTAACCCTGAGAAAAAGTATGGAAGTACTGCTGGAAACTTTACTTTCTGGTAAACTTGCCATTTCGTTGCCTTCATCGTTTGCAACAACTTCAACATATTTTTATCTACTGTTTGAAAACCTTCTAAAATGCTAAGCGCGATCGGGAAGAAACAAACGAGTATGACTACCATTACTTTCGGTAGCATTCCATATCCAAACCAAATAATAAATAACGGTGCAAGTACAACGATTGGAATCGTTTGCGAAATAACAAGCAACGGATTTATTAAAATACGAAATAAAGGAATAACGTCCATAATAATTGCAATACTTGTCCCAATTAAAATCGCAAAGAACAGTCCAATTATAACCTCTTGCAGCGTTTGCATCGTATTCGGTAATAGTAAATCTTTCATTCCAATTAATTCTTGAACAATGGCAGAAGGCTTGGGTAAAATCCACGGTTCAATTTTAAATAATGAAACAGATCCTTCCCATATCGCAATGAGAAGGATAAGCCAAATTGTTGTAATTATTTTAGATTGCTTCTGGTTTTGCATATTCATCACGGTACTTCCAAACTTTTTCATCTATCGTTACACCAGTGCTTGGACGATAATGGATTTTAATAGAAGTAATTACTTCTTCTGCTCCAGCATCCACACACGCTTGTTGTGCACGTTTAATGACATCAAGAAGTACATCTAATTCTCCTTCCAGCGTTGTTTCCATTGCCCCTACTTCATAACGAACTCCCGATTGTTGTACAACCTCAATTGCTTTATCAACAACAGAATACACATCTTTGTTCTTCGCTTGTGGTACTACTGAAAATGAAATTGTAACTTGTTGTGACATAGTAAAATCCCCCTTATAATATGAAATGTTAAAACAAGAAAAGGCTTTCCTACTGCGTAGGAAAGCCTTGTATGCAAGTTATTATAGAATAACATATGCTACATCACTTTAAGTAACTCCCTACGCTGGCATTATCCAGATCAGGTTGAGGGTCGATGTTTATTTACATCCTCTCAGCCAATTGGCTCCCCGGTCCTTAATTCGTTTTCATTGTAGCATGATTTATTTTATTGAACAAACAAAAGTACGTATAATCATTTCATTTAACTTTTAAATTCTCCTATTAACTCTTGTAACTCCTGTGAAAGCCAGCTTAAAGAACTTGCTAATTCAGCAATATCTTGTACAGACATTTCCTGCTCTTTCATACTTTCTTCAATATTATTACTACTATTTGCATACGTATTTGCGATAAGTGATAGTTCATTTACAACACGAACAATATTTTGGCTATTTTGCAATATATTACTTGAATTGCTAGAAACAACTCTAACTTGATTTGTAACAGATTGTGCTGATTTTGAAATTTCACCAAAGAAAGCACCACTACTTTCAACAAGTTTCATTCCAGATTCTACTTCTTTTAAAGTATTTTGAATTGAAACAACAGCTTCTTCCGTACCAGCTCGTGTTTCCCCTATTAATTTTGCTATATCTTTTGCTGATGCTTCCGTCTGCTCTGCTAATTTACGCACTTCATCCGCAACAACGACAAATCCCTCACCAGTTTCCTCAGCACATGAAGCTTCAATAGTAGTAGCATTTAGAGCTAGCAAATTCGTTTGATTTGAAATACCAGTAATTACTGTTACAATGTCACTAATTTCTTTTGATCTTTTTTCCAAAGAATAAATAATAGAAGATAAATCTTGTACTGCATTTTGTATTATGTTCATTTGATTAATCGTCTGCTCAATAATACCATTTCCTTTTACTGAATGATGGTTTGTACCTTCAGACTCTTTCGCCATTTGTTTTGCAGTATTCGTTATTTCTTCCATCCTATCTTCCATTTCATATATAATATCTAAATACTTTGGTACTGCAGTTTCTTGTAATTGAACGCCAGCCCTTAACTCAACTATAGAACTTACGATTCCTTGGACTGCCATGCTATTCTCTTTCGTACTCACTGACAATTCTTGTGAAGATGAGGAAACCTGTTCTGCTGTCTGCTTTACTTTATCTATAATTCCTTTAAACTTCTCGATAGTATTATTAAAATACGCATTAATAATACCAATATCATCTGGTCTTTCCTCTAATTTAATACTTAAGTCACCTTCACCGACTTTGCGCAATCCTTCACGTAAATCCCGCAATGGAGCAAGTGCGTTACGTACGATTAGGAATTGAATAACCGTTGCAATTAAAACAGAAATACAAATAAACATTAAACCTTGTATAATGAACTTTTCCTTTGTACTAGGAACAATAGAGGCATCTACATCAGCTGCAACAAGTGCCACAATGTTACCTTCTCCATCTTTAATTGGCTCTAATATCGTCACCCATGTTCCTAATGCGTCTTCATATACTACTGTCATGTTTGCTTTTTTTGTGCTCATTACTTTATCATATGCTTCCATCCAAAGATCTGGTTGTTTATAATATTCTCCCGGCCTTACTTCAACAACATTTGCTAAACCTGTAGACAAATCAATGATTTGTAGCTCACCTTTTTCATTTTTTTTCGCTCCAACAATATACGTTTGTCCAACACTGCTCAATTCTTCCGTTGATTCATCTAATTTCTCTGTTAACTTCTCTCTCTTTTCTCTTTCTGCCGTTGGGTCTTTTGCAACATCTCTCAATATTTCCACGTCTAATTTATGTAATACCGTATCTCCTGTTTCAAAAGAATGCCTTTCAAATATAGACATCATGCTATTTTGAAACATGTTAAAACTTAACGCTCCCATAGTACCAACAAGCGTCAAAATAACTAGCACAGTTAACAATACATTTTTTTGAAGAAATGATAGCTTGTGCCAATATTTTCCCATTAACATCACCTTTCTTAATTAACATAATATAAATTAAGACTATTAAAATATAAACCTCATTAACAATTGATAAAGGTTCTCATTTTTTTACAAATAAAAAAAAGACCAATGAAAAGAGCATTGGTCAAGACCAACCCTATCCGTCCGGTAACTGGCTAGCATAGCCTTTCGGCCTTAGCTCCTGTAGTTTTGCGTCCTAATGTTTCCATCAGTTTGCCTTTCTCGCTGAACGAGTTGAACGATATGGGAGTTCTATGAGAATTAAATTATTCTCTATCAAAGATTACAACATAAAAATTAAAATGTCTACCTATTTATAAATGTAAATGTAAAGTTTCAATGTATTATTTTTTCGAAATAATTTAACAAAGTACGTGAATGTTACATTTCTTGTGTTATATAATAAAAAATGTATGAAACACAAGGATTGTTTTGAGTATTTATTTTAATTTTCGTTCAAATTAAATTATTCAAATATATCTTAACTAATGAATTTCGGAGGTAGTTTATCATGTTTTGGCTACAATTTCTTACGTTACTACTCTGCATCTTTATTGGCGCACGCCTAGGCGGAGTTGGTTTAGGAGTAATGGGTGGCGTCGGTATGGCAATACTTGTTTTCGTCTTCCATTTACAACCTACAGCTCCTCCTATTGATGTAATGCTTATGATTTTAGCAGTAATTACAGCTGCCGGTGCACTTCAAGCCGCTGGAGGAATGGACTACCTTGTTCATCTGGCTGAGAAAGCATTACGAAAAAATCCAAAGCGTATTACATTCTTTGCTCCAATTGTTACTTATTTATTTACACTCTGCGCAGGAACTGGTCACGTTGCTTATTCTGTACTTCCTGTTATCGCAGAAGTCTCTCGCGAATCTGGGATTAGACCGGAACGACCGATGTCAATTGCCGTAATCGCTTCCCAACAAGCAATTACAGCTAGTCCTATATCAGCTGCAACAGTTGCACTTTTAGCAATGCTAGCTGACTATAAAATCACTTTATTAGACATTCTAAAAGTAAGTATCCCTTCTACTTTCATCGCTTGTATGGTAGCTGCATTTGTTGCTAGTAAAATGGGGAAAGACTTAAATGAAGACCCTGAATACTTAAAACGATTAAAAGAAGGTATGATTCCTAAGATTGAAGAGAAAAAGGAATTTGTTGGTGTAAAAGGCGCTAAACTATCCGTTATCCTTTTCTTAGTAGCAACTTTTCTTGTTGTACTTCTCGGTTCGTTTGAGGCACTTCGTCCAGGATGGATGGTTGACGGGAAGTTAGTTCGTCTTTCCATGCCAAACACAATTGAAATGGTTATGTTAACGATCGCAGCTCTTATTATTATTTTCTGTAAACCAAATGTAGAAAGCATCGTGTCTGGTAACGTCTTTAAAGCAGGGGCAACAGCAGTTGTTGCTATTTTCGGTATCGCTTGGATGGGAGATACTTTCTTTAATGGAAACTTAAATATGATTCAAGGATCAATTCAGCACCTAGTAACAAGTGCACCATGGCTATTTGCCATCGCATTATTCATTCTATCTATTTTACTATATAGCCAAGCCGCAACAGTACGTGCTTTAATGCCTCTTGGATTATCACTCGGTATTCCACCAGCACTACTAATCGCGATGTTCCCTGCAGTAAATGGATATTTCTTCATTCCAAACTATGGAACAATCGTTGCTGCCATCAACTTTGATCGCACTGGTACAACTGGCATTGGTAAATATGTTTTAAATCATAGCTTTATGATTCCAGGCCTCATTGCAACATTCACTTCTATCGGAATTGGAATGCTCTTAATATCAATTATGTTTTAAAGAAAAAGCACAAACCTACATTCTTAAAGGGTTTGTGCTTTTTTAATCAAACGTTTGTTTAAAGATTTTTAACTGTCCATTCTTCTATTATGTTCTTTAATATTTGCGTGAAGTCCTTTGGGAAAAGATGACCTAAGCCTTCTCTCACAATTAAATTACAGTCCACATTATATTTCTCAAACATAGACATTAATTGAAGTGTGTTTTCATAAAATGGATCTTTATCTCCCGTAATAATATATCCTTTCATATTTGCTACCTGGCTTGATACAACCATCCTTTCAATCGCCTCTACATCTCGAATAGCAGGTATAACTGAAATAAATTTTTGAGTCCCTAACATATTCTTTAACGCTAACTCTATTGCTATACTCCCACCTTGAGAAGCTCCTGTAATAATGATATCTCCCAATTTATACTTATCTGTGAACTCATTAAAAGTTGTCATAACATCTTTTATAGCTATTTCATGATTATCCCAACTATAAGAGTTCATCCCATATATTTGTGAGGATTGAGAAAAACCTAACATATACTCACTTAGTATTTCTTCTTCACACCAATATGGTGCAAAATCATTTATATTTGATCCTCTCCAATGTAAAGAAAATAAGCCAGTTTTTGCTTTTTCATTCCCATAACTGTATAGCTCCGGATTAGCTGTTAACTGCTGTTTCTTAAATATTTCTTCACACCTTTTTACTATTGCTTTCAAACCTGGTTTATCTTGCAATCCCTTTAAGTCTTCATCATACATAAGTGTATGGGGATTCCACCATATCCCTTTTTGCATAGCTCCATTTAAAATAGCAATCGCCTCTTCATCCTTGCCTTCTACTGAATATGCACAAGCTTTCCAAAAACTCGTTTTATCTATTCTTTCAGGAAATTCTCTTTCCGCTTCACCTATACATCTATAAATGGCATCAAATTTCCCTTTTTCAAATAAACGAAACAACTCATTCTGCAACTCTACAAACCTATTTCGTTTCAAATAATCCCCCCTATTTCTAATGATTAATACGAAAAAAGCTATGTAGCATTTTAATACTACATAGCTTTTTTCTACAAACTCTTACTTACTTCCTCTACTAGCTTCTTCGTACTTTCATAAGCAGATTCCGCTAAACTAATCGCAGAAATAACAGAAACACCGTCCGCACCCGCTTCTATAACTGAATTTGTATTTTCAATTGTAATGCCACCAATCCCGACGATCGGTATTGTAATTCCTTGCTCTCTAAAATGAGCTAAACCTTTCGTTCCTTGCACAGCTTTCGTATCTTTTTTCGTACTCGTTGGGAAAATAGGACCAACACCTAAATAATCAGCTCCGTTTTCAATTGCCCAGCGTGCTTCTTCAATTGTATGTGTAGATACACCAACAATTTTATCTCCCATTTTCTCACGAACAGAAGTAATTCCTTCATCATCTTGTCCAACATGCACGCCATCTGCATCTAACTCGAGAGCTAGTTCCACATCATCATTTACGATAAATGGTACACCGTACTCCTTACAAATTGCTTGTAGCTCTTTCGCGAAACAAATACGTTCCTCTCCCGTTAAAGCGCCTTCCCCCTTTTCACGAAATTGAAAAATTGTTATACCGCCTTCCAGTGCATCTCTCAATACTTGTAGTGGATCATTCGTACAATTATTACTTCCCATAATAAAATATACTGATAATAATCCAGACATTTTAGCCTTTGTAATACGCGGCATCTAGTTCCCCTCCTTACTATATAATCTCAATCTTCCCGTACTTCTCAATATCACCTGAAGTAGTATTCGCTAACTGATTTAAAAATTCAACTTGGAAACTACCAGGTCCCTTTTCCACAGTCTTGGCAGCTGCCAGTTCCGCAGCTACACCATAAAACGTTAATGCCGCTACCGCTGCCTTTACATAATCCGTTTCTACTGCTACAAATGCTCCTATTACAGAAGTTAGTAAACAACCAGTTCCCGTAACCTTCGTTAAAATAGAGTGACCATTTCGAATAAGAATCGTTCGCTCTCCATCCGTAACAACATCTTCTTTTCCAGTAATCACCGCTACTGTATTTAATTCATCCGCTGCCTGCCTTGCAATACTTACGACATTGCCATTTCCAGCACCAGCATCTACCCCTTTAATTTCCCATCTCTCATTAATAACGTTCGCTATTTCAGCTGCATTTCCGCGAATAATTGCTAATTCGATTTCGGCTGGAATATGTCTCGCAACTTCTGTTCGATACGATGTTGCTCCTGCACCAACTGGATCAAACAGTACTGGTACATTGTTCACATTTGCTGATTTACCCGCAAGTAACATCGCTTCTACTTCTTCAGGACGAAGTGTCCCCATATTTAATACTAACGCTCCAGCAATGCTAGCCATTTCTGCTACTTCTTCTTTCGCATACGCCATTACAGGTGATGCTCCTAACGCTAACAAGCCGTTAGCTGTAAAATTTGTTACAACAACATTTGTAATATTATGAACGAGCGGATTAGATTCTCTCACCAAATCCACTACTTTACTAATTTCTTTCATATTCATCCTTCTCATCCCCTAACTATAGTGATGGGAGATACACAAAAAGGCACTTTGCGCGTACGCAAAGTGCCTGAACATGTGCTTTTACACTCTCCCTACGCTGGCATTATCCAACAGGTTCAAATGGTCAATGACGGATTAGTCATACTCTCAGTTTGCATCCACAAACTCCCATGTGCTTATTATTCTTCTACTTCAAAGTCTACTCTTATTCTAATAAAATAACAAGTTCTTTACTTTTCTATTTAATATAGAGGAAACTAATAAAACAATAAGCATAATAAATAAGTATCTTTTTTCATAGTCTCATCATGGTGCATACTATGTTCTGTCGATAGCATTTGATTTCAAACAGATTTTGTTCACTCCACTAAAAAGCGTTCAAATCTAGAGCGAAACTGAATCTCAAGAAGATGTATGCTATAGTTAACGTATGGAAATTTGAAAGGATGTTTTTAATATGTCAAAAAGCGTTATAATCGCTGAAAAGCCTTCCGTTGCACGTGATATTGCTCGCGTACTGAAGTGCGATAAAAAAGGAAACGGCTACCTTGAAGGTAGTAAATATATTGTAACTTGGGCTTTAGGCCATCTCGTTACATTAGCAGATCCAGAAAGCTATGATGTGAAATATAAAAAGTGGAATTTAGAAGATTTACCGATGCTACCCGAGCGTTTGAAATTAACGGTTATTAAACAAACTGGTAAACAATTTAATGCTGTGAAGAGTCAGCTTCTTAGAAAAGATGTAAATGACATTATTGTAGCGACAGATGCTGGGCGCGAAGGAGAATTAGTCGCTCGTTGGATTATCGATAAAGTTCGAGTTAACAAACCGATCAAACGTCTATGGATTTCATCTGTTACTGATAAAGCAATTAAAGATGGCTTCGCAAATTTAAAACCAGGTAAAGCATATGACAATTTATACGCTTCAGCTGTCGCACGTTCAGAAGCTGACTGGTACATTGGTCTTAACGCGACTCGAGCTCTAACAACTCGCTTTAATGCCCAGCTGAATTGCGGCCGTGTGCAAACACCTACTGTCGCTATGATTGCTAATCGTGAAGATGAAATAAAGAACTTCAAAGCTCAAACTTACTACGGCATCGAAGCACAAACGACGAATCAGTTAAAGCTAACTTGGCAAGATACTAACGGCAATAGCCGCAGTTTTAATAAAGAAAAAATTGATGATATTGTAAAAGTTTTAGATAAACATAATGCTACTGTTGTGGAAATTGATAAAAAACAGAAGAAGTCATTCTCTCCTGGTCTTTACGATTTAACTGAATTGCAACGTGATGCAAATAAAAAGTTCGGTTACTCTGCAAAAGAAACATTAAACATTATGCAGAAATTGTATGAGCAACATAAAGTGTTAACGTACCCTCGTACAGATTCACGCTATATCTCATCTGATATCGTTGGAACACTTCCAGAACGTCTAAAGGCGTGTGGAGTTGGAGAGTACCGTCCTTTAGCACATAAAGTATTACAAAAGCCTATTAAGGCTAATAAATCATTTGTTGATGATAGTAAGGTAAGCGATCATCACGCAATTATTCCGACTGAAGGATACGTTAACTTCTCCGCCTTCACAGATAAAGAACGTAAAATTTATGATTTAGTTGTAAAACGTTTCTTAGCTGTTTTATTCCCAGCATTCGAATACGAGCAACTAACGTTACGTACAAAAGTTGGCAATGAAACGTTCATTGCACGCGGAAAAACAATTTTACATGCCGGCTGGAAAGAAGTATATGAAAACCGCTTTGAAGATGATGATGTAATGGATGACGTAAAAGAGCAACTTTTACCTCGCATCGAAAAAGGCGATACATTAACTGTAAAGTTAATTATGCAAACATCAGGTCAAACGAAAGCACCTGCACGTTTTAACGAGGCGACTTTACTTTCAGCAATGGAGAATCCTACAAAATATATGGATACGCAAAATAAACAACTTGCTGATACATTAAAATCAACTGGTGGATTAGGTACTGTAGCAACGCGTGCTGATATTATCGACAAGCTATTCAATTCATTCTTAATTGAAAAACGTGGTAAAGATATTCACATTACTTCAAAAGGCCGTCAGTTACTTGATTTAGTACCAGAAGAATTAAAATCACCTACACTAACTGGTGAATGGGAACAAAAGCTAGAGGCTATCGCAAAAGGTAAACTGAAAAAAGAAGTGTTCATTTCAGAAATGAAGAACTATACGAAAGAAATTGTATCTGAAATTAAATCGAGTGATAAAAAATATAAGCATGACAACATTTCAACGAAGTCTTGTCCAGACTGCGGTAAACCAATGCTAGAGGTAAACGGCAAAAAAGGAAAGATGCTCGTTTGCCAAGATCGTGAATGTGGTCACCGTAAAAATGTATCTCGTACAACAAACGCTCGCTGTCCGCAATGTAAGAAGAAGTTAGAATTACGTGGTGAAGGTGCAGGACAAATCTTTGCATGTAAATGTGGCTATCGCGAAAAACTTTCCACATTCCAAGAGAGACGTAAAAAAGAATCTGGAAATAAAGCTGATAAGCGCGACGTTCAAAAATACATGAAACAACAGAACAAAGAAGAAGAACCATTAAACAACCCGTTCGCAGAAGCGTTAAAAAAATTAAAATTTGATTAAACAAAAAGGTTCCTACCTCTATCGGTAGGAACCTTTTATTTTAGTGAATGATTTTACTTCCTTTTGCGTTCTCAACGAATTTTTCACTTGATTTGTTAATTGGTGTTTTCAGTAATAACGCAGCAACAATCATAACTACTACGAAAGCACTTAACACAAGTAAATCTCGAGTTACAATATCCCACAGCATTCCACCTACTGTTTCACGAATTGCACTAATTGCATATGTGAACGGTAAGAACGGATAAATCGCTTGGAAAAACGCTGGTGTCATTTGAATTGGGAATGTTCCGCCCGATCCTGCTACTTGCAGTACAAGTAAAATAATCGCCATCGATTTCCCAACGTTTCCGAAAATAGAAACGAGTGAGTATACGATACAAACGAAGACCCCACCAATAAATAAACTAAATAATACAAACCAGAACTTATCGACTACGTACGTACCGAGTAAGAATATATCTCCCATTGATACGATAAACGCTTGTGAAAGACCTATCGTTAAGAATGTTAATAAACGTCCGAAGTAAATTTCATGGCTCTTATAATTCGCGCCCTCTTCATGTACTTCTACTGTTAATAATGAAACCATTAATAATGCGCCTACCCATAATGCAAGCACTGTATAGAATGGTGACATTGCTGAACCGTAGTTCGGCATCGCAAATAATTTATTCTCTTTTAAATTTACTGGATTCGCAAAGTAGTCACTTTGCTTTTCAACATCATTTTTCAATAAACGTATGATGTCTTTTAAATCCTCTTCAGATTCAAAATCACGAATTTTATTTGCTAATTCTTTAATCTTTTTCTCAGTTTCCGGCATTTCAGCTTTAATGTCTGCTAATTTCTTTTTACCATCTACTAAGCCTTTTGATGAATCTTCTAGTAGTTTTTTTACATCTGGAAGCTTTTTGTCTGCATCATTTAAAATTTGAGTTGTATTTTTCGACATCTCTTTTGTACGAGCAATTGCTGTATTGAAATTAGGTACAATTTCTGAATC
Source organism: Bacillus sp. F9_6S_D1_P_5 (assembly GCF_054823925.1). Taxonomy (NCBI): domain Bacteria; kingdom Bacillati; phylum Bacillota; class Bacilli; order Caryophanales; family Bacillaceae; genus Bacillus; species Bacillus sp. F9_6S_D1_P_5. The sequence goes on from NZ_JBTREW010000011.1 coordinate 106,938, forward strand.
ATACGTCGATAATACATCCGTTAATTGAGCTGATCCGCCCTTCGCAGCGTTGTTAATACTTTCAATTACATCTTTTGTAGGTTTCTGGCCATTGTTAAGAAGTGTAATTCCCTTATTCGTTGCCTCTACACCTTTTTGCAGACTACTTTTCGCTTTATTTAATTTCGCAATTCCATTATTAAGGTTTTTATCACTATTTACATCTGCTAAAACCTTATTTGTACTTTCTAGAACAGGAATCATATCATCAATTAAACCAATTCCAGCTTGGAATTGACCATTTAAACTTTTTAAGGCTTCCTTCGAACCTTCTAAACCATTAACACCTCTATTTTGTACATCCTCTAATGCTTTTTGAACACTAGATTTAGTACTTTCAAGGCTATTCTTTGCTTTCTCATAATCCGCTTTTGCATTATCATATATTTCATTCGCATTTGCTTTAGCTTGATCTACAGTGCTAACTGCTTTTTTATAATCTGCTACAAATGTTTCATTATAATCTTTTTCCGCTTGATCAATTAATGCATTTGCTGCATCTAACTTTTGATTTGCTACATCTGTTACATCTTTCTTTACTTCTTGTCCTGTACCGATAACACTTACAATATCTTTAATGCCATTATTTGCATTTTCCATACTACCTTTAAGCTTAGTTAAGCGATCCACTCGCCCCTGGAAGAAGCTTTTTCCAAAATCAGTCGTGGCTGAGTTTTGAAGTTCAGTAAATATATTAATAAGATATGAAATATTTTCTGTACGAGCTTGCAGTTGATCTGATACTGCATTTAAATCTTTCTTTGCTTGCTCTGGATCAAACTGACCATTTTGCAATCCATTTACAACACTTTTCCCATAAGCTGTTCCTGCACGTGATGAGCTTAAAACATTATTTACTGTTTGATTAATATTTTGTGCTATTCCCTTATAACCATCACTATTCAGCTTAGAAAGGTCTGGTCTTGCAGGGAATTCAGGTAGTCCATTCATTCCAGAGAAATCAGGAATGTTTAAATCAACACCTGGATTCATTAAAAAGTCAGTAAATGCAGCTGCACTATCCATAACACCTTGTGCTACTACTAAATCATTTCTTATCTTCCCTGGAGCATTTTTTAATGTTTGATCTTGTCTTGCAAAGAACTTATCTAAATTCGCCAATGCTTCCTGTCCATCATTTATGACACTCTCTACAACAGGTAAATCTTTTTGTGCTACTTTCACAATATCCTCTGCTCGAGTCGCATCATCTAACGCCTTATCCATCAGTGTATTCATTTCTGGGAACTGCGCTTCTAACTTAAATACAAGATCTTTTACTTTCTCGATACTTGGTAAGTTTGTTTCTAAATCGATTCCAAGATCGTTAAAAACTTTAAAAATCTCACCGTTTGCTGTTTTAACAAAGTTTTTACTAATTTCTTCTGTAATACCTGATGCACCTTTTGCTGTAATTTTCGGTGCAATCGCATTTACCTTTTCATTTACATAGTAATCCAGTTCTGGTTTCTGCGGATTTTCATCCAGAACAGTTGCAATCTTTTCAGAGAAATCTTTTGGAATTGTAATACTTGCATAGTAATCCCCGCGCTCAACTCCGTGAATTGCTTGTTTTTCATCTACAAATTTCCACCCAAGATTTTTGTTTTTCTTAAGAGAATCTACAATTTCTTCCCCGATATTAATATCTTTCCCTCTTAAATTAGAGCCTGCATCTTGGTTAGACACTGCAATGGGAACCTCTTTTGTATTTCCGTACGGATCCCAGGAAGCTTTAATGTTAAACCATGCATATAACGATGGTAAAATCATTAATCCTAAAACAATAACAATTGCAGCCCAATGTTTAGCTACATTCCGTAAATCTGTCTTATAAATACGCCAAATTTGTTTCATAGAAGTTATCACCTAATTATATATTTTTCCTTCTTTAGAAAATGATACATACATTTTGCAATTATATCACTTTCTACATCGTGGATTAACCAAAAACGAACTATTTTTTCCCAATAACTTTGACTTACTACATTATATAACGAAGTCAGTCAAAGTATGAATACAAAATGACCAAATCGGTTTTACATTCAATAATAACAAATATATAGGAAATGTCATAAAAAATACAAGTATTTTCTCTTGGAAATACTTGTATTCCTTAAAAAAATCCTCACAGCTTTTCATCATCTGTGAGGATTTCTTCTATTATATATCTACTTGTACTTCTACACCGAAATGATCTGAAATCACCTTTCGGTTTGTACCATTAAAAATAACTTTTGAAGAACGAACTTTTTCACTTTGGTTACACAATATTAAATCGATGCGTAAATTATGTTTATTTTCATCCCAACCAGCAATCTCACCTTGGACAGTTGTTCCTTCATCCTTCTCTATTGCTAGTTCATATGTGTCATACAAACCTTTTTGCATCATATATTCATAACCCTCACCTTGCAAACGGGCGTTATTATTAAAATCACCCATTAAGAAGGAAAGTTCGTTACGACTTACACGCTCCATTAAACGATCAACTTGACCTGTGAATGACTCTTCTTCATCATTCCACCAACCGAGGTGGCAAGAGTAAAACGTGATGTTCTTACCATTATAAGCAATTGTTGCACTTACAATTTTGCGCGTTTTCCAATACGTTGTATCCTTATTTTCTGAAATAAAGAACGTATCTTCTTTTACAACATTATGTTTCGTTACAATCGCTAATCCTTCTTCATACACATCATAACCAATATGAGAGAAATCCCAAGTAATATTGTAATCTTTTACATGTAACGCTTTTAACTCTTCTAATAGTAAAAGTCCAAAATTATCTTTTTTCTTGTTACCGCATACATTTTCAGCCCCTATCGACTGACTTACTTCTTGCAATGCGATCACATCATACTGTTCTTCTTGAATGACTTTAGCAAGATATTTTATCTTTTCTATTTGATTTTCTTCTTGCCAAGAGTGACAGTTTAAAGTTAGCAATTTCATATTATTACGCACCTAACATATCTTGAATGTCTGACTTTAATACGTCAGCTTTCGGACCATATACTGCTTGTACACCTTTATCTTTTACGATCAGTCCTAAAGCACCATTTTGTTTCCACTGTGCTTCTGGTGCAACAACATCTAAATCTTTTACTGTTACACGTAAACGAGTCATACAAGCATCTACGTCAGCAATATTTTCTTTTCCACCTAATAAATCAATAACTTTTGTTGCTAATGAACCATCTTGTACATTTCCTGTTCCTTCTGATGACTCATCTTCATTATCAATATAGTTACCTGCACGTCCTGGTGTTGGTAAGTTGAACTTTTTAATTAAGAAATTGAATAATGTAAAGTTCAGACCGAAGAATACTAATGAAACGATAACAAAATTGATTAAATCTCTTGTTAGTCCTGCATTAACCATCATCGGTGTACGAGTAATTAACTCAATAAATCCAAATGCGTGAACACGTAAGTTAATTAAATCCGCTAATGCGAATGCAAGTCCTGTTGTAATTGCATATACAACATATAATACTGGAGCAATAAACATGAACATGAATTCAATTGGTTCTGTTACACCTGTTAAGAATACTGCTAATGCTGCTGATAAGAACATTGGTTTATATTTTGCACGTTTTTCTTTATCAACATTACGGAACATTGCGAATGCAATACCCATTAACGCTGCTGTTGAACCGATAACTTGTCCAGCTTTGAATCGGGCTGGTACAACATTATTTAATAGATCGTTATATGCTTTTGTATCTCCATTTGCTAATAAGTTATTTAAATCTGTAATCCATGCAAGCCATAAAGGATCTTGTCCTGCTACAACTTGTCCAATTTTTGAGCCAGTTAACATCGTATATGTTCCGCCTAGCTCTGTGTAGTTCATCGGAATCGTTAACATATGATGTAAACCGAATGGTAATAGTAAACGCTCTAACGTTCCATATACAAATGGTGCAACAACTGGTGCACTATCCTTTGAAGCTGCAATCCAGCGACCAAATTCATTTAATCCACTTTGGATGAATGGCCATAAAAGTGATAATACAATTGCAGTAACTGTAGACCAAACAATTACAACGAATGGTACGAATCGTTTTCCGTTAAAGAATGCTAATGCCTGTGGCAGTTTGTTATAGTTATAATATTTGTTATATAAAGTAGCTCCTAAGAAACCTGTGATAATCCCTACGAAAACTCCCATGTTTAATGCTGGTGCACCAAGTACAGAAGTAAAGTAATCTTTTACAATTAAATCTCCTGCTAATACTGAAGAAACTTTCGCTTTTGAATCCGCTAACATTTCAGCGTTTACGCCAAATATAGCTCCTGTAATTCTATTCGTTAAGACGAATGCTAATAGCGCTGCGAATGCACCGCCTGCGCGATCTTTCGCCCAAGATCCCCCAATTGCTACCGCGAATAAGATGTGCAAATTTGTAATAATTGCCCAACCGATGTCTTCCATTACGCGAGCGATTGTATGAACTGCGTTAACATCCCCAGCAGACATCCCAATTAACTTACCGATAGAAATCATTAAACCAGCTGCTGGCATTACAGCTACAACAACTAATAATGCTTTCCCGAACTTTTGCCAAAAATCAAAAGACGTAATTTTCATCTGTTCTTCCTCCCCTTTATTTATAACAACGTAATGATTTAAATTATAATTTCTGTTTCTATTATGAAAACGATTCCTTATGTTACTTCATTTTTATCTTTACGCAACCGTTTTCATAAATCTATTTTAATAAAAGCGTTTTCACTTTGCAATAGAAATTTATTTTTTTTCATAAAAAAAGATGCTCTAAGAGCATCCTTTTTTATTATGAAATACGATAAACCCTTGTTTCATAAGGCTTTAACGTGATTGTAGTTACTTGTTCATGTTCCGCAACTTCATAGTTATTTAAAAGCAAACGTTTGCGTTCTAGTGCGAATGAACCCTCATTATATACAGCTTCCTCTTTTGAGATATTACTAATTACAACGATTTTTTCATCATTTAATGTACGAGTGTATGCATAAATTTGCGGATCATCTTCTAAAAGTAAATCGTACGTACCGTAATTCAGTACATCGTGCTCTTTTTTCAAGGCAATCATTTGTTTATAGAAATTGAAAATAGAGTTCTCTTCATTCTTTTGCTTTTCAACATTAATTTCTTTATAGCTTGGATTCATACCAAACCAAGGTGCACCTGCTGTTGTGAAGCCAGCATTCATCTCATCGTTCCACTGCATAGGTGTACGTGAATTATCGCGGCAAGAAGCCCATATAATCTCCATCATATCTTGATGTGATACGCCCTCTGCAATTTTCTCACGATATAAATTTTTAATTGCTACATCATCGTAATCTTCAATATTTGGGAATTGAACATTTGTCATCCCAATTTCTTGTCCTTGATAAATAAACGGTGTACCGTGCATAAAGAAATACATCGCTCCAAGAGCTGTTGCACTTTCACGCCAATATTGTTTATCATCTCCCCAAGTTGAAACGATACGTGGCTTATCGTGGTTCTCAATATATAAAGCATTCCAGCCTTTATTTTCTAACCCTTTTTGCCATTTCGTTAATACCTTTTTCAACCCTACAACATCAAGATCTTTCTTCTTCTCTGCATCCCATAAGCTTAAATGTTCGAATTGGAATACCATATTGAACTTACCTTGCTCTTCTCCAACCCAAAGCTCAGCATCTTCAATCTTAACGCCATTCGCTTCACCAACAGTCATAATATCGTACTTAGAAAATGTATTTTCTTTTAACTCCTCTAATAAAGGTTGAATACCATCCACATTCATATGTTTATCAAAAGATGGTACATACTTTAGTTCTTTTGGATTTGGCATATCTTTGAAGCCATCTTCTTTTTTAATATGGCTGATTGCATCCACGCGGAAACCATCAATTCCTTTATCAAGCCACCAATTAACTGTATCGTATAACACTTCGCGAACTTCTTTATTCTCCCAGTTTAAATCTGGTTGTTTACGCGAGAATAGGTGTAAATAATATTGTCCTGTTACTTCATCATATTCCCATGCCGAACCATTAAAAATACTTTCCCAGTTGTTTGGTTCCGTACCATCTTTGCCATCATGCCAAATATACCAATCACGCTTCGGATTGTCTTTAGATGAACGGGATTCAATAAACCATGGATGTTCATCACTTGTATGATTAATAACTAAATCAATAATAAGCTTCATATCACGCTTATGAACTTCATCTAGTAAAGCATCAAAGTCTTCCATCGTACCAAACTCATCCATGATATCTTGATAATCACTAATGTCATAACCATTATCATCATTAGGTGACTTATACATTGGACAAATCCAAATTACATCTATACCTAAATCTTTTAAATAATCCAGTTTCGTAATAATACCTTGTAAATCTCCAATACCATCACCATTTGAATCCATAAAGCTACGTGGGTAAATTTGATAAGCAACCGCTTCTTTCCACCATGTCTTATTCATAGTCATTCTCTCCTTTTGCATCCCATCGGAATTTTTATGCAAACGTTTTCGTAACACTATCATAACAAAATATGAATAGTTTGCAACTGTTTTCATTGAACTCTATGTAGATTCCTTATTCTTATGCTTTATTTCTCACAAAATTAAATCTCATTCCTTATCTTCTCTTGTCCACGCACGTTACATACGCTGGGTTAAAGATTTACGAGAAAGCTTAGACCCTTATACACTAGGTGACTATGTCAATTGGCCCGATATCGACATTAGAAATTGGCAAATATTATGGATCTAACTTTCAAAGATTGCGTAAAGTGAAAACCATATATGATCCGTGCAATGTTTTTCGTTTTCAACAAAGTATCCCTCCTTTTCATACGTAAAAAAAGGAAGAACAGAATGCTGTTCTTCCTTTTTACATTGAAAATCGTTCAATTGTTTGTTTCAAGTCCGCCGCTTGCTGCTCTAAATCCTTTAGTAATTCATCGATTACTACCATATTTTTAGATTGTTGCAACGTCACACGCGCCACTTCTTGTGAACCAGCTGATGTTTCCTCAGCAATTGCTGCTACAGCCTTTGTTTGTGCTCCAGTTTGATGAATGTGCCTCACTTGTTCGTTCATATAGCCACTAATTTTCTTCGTTGCATCGGCTACTTCCATAACACTTGATGACATTTCTTTTAAAATTAATTCCGTAGCTTCCCCACGTTTCGCCTCTTCTTTAGCTGTTTTTACTTGCTCTGTCATTTTAAATGCGACTTGTTGCACTTCCTCTTGCATATTCCGTAATAATTGCGATATATTTCTCGCAGAATGATCGCTTTCATCAGCAAGTTTACGTACTTCTTCAGCTACAACTGCAAAGCCCCTTCCATGCTCTCCAGCACGAGCTGCCTCAATAGAAGCGTTTAGTGCTAATAAATTCGTTTGACTCGCAATCTCACTCACAACAGAAACAATATGTTCTACTTGTTTCATTCGGTCTTCTAACTTTTGTACATTTTGCATCGAATTTTCATTTTCTTTTGCCAACGTTTGAATACCTTGAATTAAAGAAGTAAAGACACGTGTACTTTGTCCTAAAGCTTGAACCATTTCTAAAGACAACTCATCAGACTGTTTTGCTTTTTCTTCTACTTCACTTGCAATAGAAGTTGTTGTATCAACAGCAGAAACAATCGCTTGAATTGATGCCGCTGATTGCTCAGCTCCAGAAGAAATCTCTGCAAGAGTTTCCGAAACACCTCGCGCTTGCTTTGTCGCTTCCCCTGTTTGTCTTCTAATTTGCTGAACTTGATTATTTGTATACGAAAATGTAGTATCAATATTTTGTACCATGCCTCTTAAGTTTCCTAGCATCATATTAAATGCAACACTTAAAGATTTAATCTCATCGTCTGTTTTTGGTAACGGGACATCTTCACGAATATCGCCATCGGCTGCTTTCCTCGCAGCCTCCTCCAACTTTCGAAGTGGTTTAATTAAAAAGATTGCTGCTCCATACGCTAAAATTCCAGACCATACTACACCTAATAGCATAACAATGATATTATAAACGGTTTGACTTACATAACCTTGAAAATAATCATATATAACGTAAATAAAAATTAAACTTGTCGAATATGTAATAAAAGCTAAAATTGTAGTAAATAGCATAAGCTGCATACGTAAGCCAAAGGAAAATTTCTTCCTTTCTTTTTCCATTTTTTCTTTCCCCCTTTTTATAAGCAATATAAATACTACCTATATATTATTATCCATATTTTCATTATAGAAGGATATAGGGATTTGAAAAATTATTATTTCCTTGAATATCAAATCCACTAAAAAAAATAAAGGATTCTGACAATTTGTGACTAATAACAGAAATAAGGGGCAACATTTGTAAAATTTATTTTTGACTGGGGGTTTTGTATGATTCAGGTTCGAAATCTAGTAAAATCATTTGGCTCACTTGATGTTTTAAAAGGAATTGATTTAGAAGTACAAGAAAAAGAAGTTGTTGTTTTAATTGGTGCCAGTGGTTCCGGTAAAAGTACATTACTTCGCTGTCTTAACTTTTTAGAAATGTACGATGAAGGTGAAATTCACTTACAAGGTGAACGAATTGATCCAAAGCATTCAAATTTAAACAAAGTCCGTGAAAATGTCGGTATGGTTTTTCAGCACTTTAACCTCTTTCCCCATATGACCTCACTAGAAAACATCATAGAAGCACCTATTCATGTAAAAAAATTAGAAGCAGCAAATGCAAAGGAAATCGGAAATCAACTTCTGCAAAAAGTCGGCTTACAAGATAAAGCAGCTGTAACGCCCCACCTCCTTTCAGGTGGTCAAAAACAGCGCATTGCCATTGCACGAGCTCTTGCTATGAATCCTAAAATTATGCTATTTGATGAACCTACCTCAGCCTTAGACCCTGAACTTGTTGGAGAAGTACTGCAAGTTATGAAAGAACTTGCTGAAGAAGGAATGACCATGGTTATTGTTACTCATGAAATGAATTTCGCAAGAGATGTAGCTGATCGCGTCATTTTTATGGATGATGGAAAAATTGTAGAGGATGCTCCGCCAGCGCAATTCTTTTCAGCTCCATCACATGAACGAGCAAAACAATTTTTACGCAACGTTTTATAGTGTAACTTCTGTTTCAAACAAAAAGAAATACATTCATACGGTGCACAACTAATCATCTAAATACAATATCTAAATACAATATCTAAATACAATATCTAAATACCATACTTAAAACCATCCGTATGATCAATATATAGGAGGGGTTTTATGAAAAGAAAACTATTAACTATTGTTGCGAGTATTACATTATGTACATCCTTCATATTAGGAGCCTGTAGTAAGGAAAGCTCTACTACTTCTTCAAATGGTGAAAAAGAATTTCGTTATGCAATGAGTGGTTTATATAAACCTTTTAACTATAAAGAAAATGACGGAAAGCTTGCCGGTTTTGATGTAGAAATAGGTGAGGCACTTGCGAAAAAAATGAATATGAAACCTACTCCTATTACAAATCCGTGGGAAACACTAATCCAAGGTCTCAAAGCAAAAAAGTATGATGCAATACTCGGTAGTATGGCAATTACAGAAGAACGATTAAAAGCTGTTAATTTCTCAAATCCTTATTATCGTTCTGGCGCCCAAATTTTTGTTGCTAAAAAGAATGCATCTATCTCTTCTCCAGAAGATTTGAAAGGTAAGAAAATTGGTGTTGTAAAAGCTAGTACCTTTAAAGACCTTGTTGCAAAACATACAGATCAAATTACAGAATACGATAGCGATATTACTGCACTTATGGACTTAGAGCCTGGACGTATTGACGCAGTAATCACAGATCAAATGGTTGGTTTACGTATGATCAAAGAAGGTAAATCAAATATAAAAGAAGCTGGTAAACCATTAAACCTTGATGAAATGGGAATTGCGATTCGTAAAGATGATAAAGAAATGGTTGAGAAAGTAAATAAAGCTTTAGATGAAATTATTAAAGATGGTACGTATGAAAAGATCAGTAAAAAATGGTTTGGACGTAACATTCTTGGGGAAGAGGAAAAAACGAAGTAAATTAGCTATTCAAATGTTTCATAAATTATGCCCCACTTTTTATCTCGCTATTTCTGGGCAGTAAAACTCCCAAGTAGTCCGAGATAATAATCAGTGGGGCATTTCATTCCCTACCAAAATCCATACAATATGAGGTGACACATATGTTTGAAATTTTTATGTCTACTTATCCCACACTCTTAAAGGCTACTATTATCACATTACAACTAACACTAACATCCCTATTACTCGGTTCACTAATTGGATTACTATTCGCTTTTTTTCGCATCTCTAACAATAAAGTTTTAAATAGTATTGCTCATGTATACATCGCCATTATTCGTGGTACACCTTTAATTGTTCAAATTGCCATTCTCTATTTTGGAATTACATCCGTTGTTGTTTTTACTCCTTTTTGGGCAGGAGCAATTGCTTTAGCAATCCATAACGGTGCATATATTACTGAAATTTTCCGCGGATCCATCCAATCTATTGACCGTGGACAATTGGAAGCTGCTCGTTCTCTAGGTATGCCTTATCCTTTAGCGATGCGCCGTATTGTACTGCCACAAGCATTTCGTCAATCTCTTCCTCCTTTAGGAAATCAATTTATTATTGGGTTAAAGGACTCTTCCCTCGTTGCATATGTAGGGTTATCCGAATTATGGGGATCAGGTTTATCAATTGCTGCAGGTAACTTCCAACAATTAGAAACATACATAATCGTTGGTTTATATTACCTCGTACTTGTTCTTCTATTTACTTATTTTGTTAATCTTTTAGAAAAACGACTACAGCGAAAAGAAACAAATTCAATTCAAGTTAGTGCAAAGAAAAAAAAGGAAGTTTCTTTATAAAAAAAAAGCAAGCCTGAGATGGCTTGCTTTTTCACTACAACATATATCAATTTTTACTGATTTATCTTTTTAATACTCTCTTCTTCCTCTATATGTTCCTCACGATATGAAATATTATGAGGATCTAGTCCGTTTCCTAAAGAACCATAGAAATGCTCTCTATGCGGATCTACTAATTCACTTCCTTGATAATACACACGTGGTGTATTCCATAGCGCTGCCAAAGCCTTTGTCATTGGCATCTCATGATAGCGTTCCGGCCACATTTCTTTAATTTTCTCTTTTACTAACGGATAGTATTTAGAGCTCATAGCAGGGAACAGATGGTGTTCTGTATGATATGAGAAATTGAAATGTAAAACGTCTACCCAACGCGGCACTGTTACTGACAAACAGTTTGCTAACGGATCATTTACTGGAACAATTGGATTTAAGCGGTGATTTGTTGCGATATATGCCATTACAATAAAGTTAGCAATTAACAACGGAATCACATATGCAAATAACCATTTTCCAGGTCCCATAATAAACAATAAACTAATCCAAACTGTCCAAGGCAAAAGAAGTTGAAGCCATACAGATTTTTGATTGGATGACTTAAATTCTTTTATAAAATGAAAGAACATTCGAGTCGAATGCAATGTAAATTGAATGGTTAGTGACAGAAAACTAAAGAATGAACGTACATGAAGAGGCATACGATATACCCAGCTCAAAAACTTACTCTTTTTAAGCTTCTCAAGTGTAGGCCATGCATCTGGATCATTCTCTTCATGTTGTGTATGAACGTGATGCGTTGCATTGTGCCACTTTCTCCAAAGTTTAGGTCCTGTTGATAATGGCATAAACGCAATTGCTCCTAAGAAATCTCGAAGCCATGCCTTTCTTACAACAGTTCCATGTAAAATTTCATGTCCTAAAAACCCAAGTGAAGCAAAACATAACCCAAGAACAATCGCAATTCCTAGATTCGCCCACACATTCAATTCAAATACACCAATCGATATTAATCCCGCCAATGCCACAAGCAAATAAGCCAGTCCACCAAATAAACGAGTCGGAACTGGTTTAAATGCTTTTTTCGGCAAATGTGGTGATACACGTGCTGCATACCACCCAAACGTATGAAGCTCCTTCATCCTTTTGCCCCTTTCTTATGCCGCGCCTTGCGCAACTTACATATATCAATTCTTGCTTCCAGATTGATTTTACTAGGTGATTAAAAAAGCATCTATGTATAAGGAAAATATACTCACTCTATCGTCACTTATTTTTTCGCTTTTATTATCAATGAAAAACATTTCTCTTTTTACTCTCTATCAACCTTTCCACATGATGAATCATATCAATAGAATTTCTATATTGTCAACAACTTTTATGACCTAGTAATAAAAGTTGGTTATATTTTTATAATTATACTTTATTTCACTAAAGAAAAAACATAGATTTTATAAGGTTTCATCCATTATCTATATACATACACTAATATACTATAGACTCTAACTTATTCAAGAATTCTCTGTGTAAACAACAAATAAACTCACCTAAATCTAGCTTTACACAACTCCTATCTCTTCATACCGACAACATCAAAAATTATATTAAAATAACTTTATCTTTCTTTTAATAAAAATAGCCCCTCCCTAAAACAGCACACATGAATTTCATATCTTATGGAAATATTAAAAGGAAAATTGTTCTAAAATCGGGAGGTTTCTATAATGACAAGCGATACATTTCCACAATTCCCATTATCTTATTGGATTGAATCTACTCAAATCCCTACTTTTCCCCCTTTATCCGAAAATGTAAAAACGAAAGTTGCTGTTATCGGTGCTGGTATTACAGGTATTACTACTGCCTATTTACTTGCGAAAGAAGGCATCGATGTTGTTTTAATTGATTCTGGTCTTATTTTAAACGGAACAACTGGGCATACAACAGCAAAGGTAACAGCTCAACATGATCTAATTTATGATGAATTAATAAATCATTTCGGTTTGGAAAAAGCTAGGCTTTACTATGAAGCAAATAATCATGCTCTACAATTTATTAATGAAACTGTGCAAACATATAAAATCGACTGTAATTTCTCAAATGAAGATTCATATTTATATACAACTACTGATAATGGATTAAGAAATTTATCGAAAGAATATGAAGCCTATCAAAAATTAAATATACATTGTGACTATGTTCAATCTCTATCGATTCCAATTCCAGTACAATCTGCACTTGTCATGAAAAATCAAGCACAATTCCATCCCCTTCTTTATTTGAAAACACTTTTAGAAAAGTTTGTGGAGATGGGCGGAAAAGTTTATGAACAAACTACAGCTATTGATGTAGAAAAGGGTGATTATCCACAAGTCATTACAAAGGGCGGACATCGCATCACTTGTGAATATATTGTCTCTTGTTCACATTTTCCTTTTTATGATGCGAATAGCTTTTTCTTTACACGAATGTACGCAGAACGCTCTTATGCTCTTGCTATTAAAGCGAAAACAGATTATCCAGGTGGCATGTATTTAAGTATTGATGATCCAAAACGTTCCTTACGCTATACAACAAACAATGGTGAAAAGTTAATTTTAATTGGCGGAGAAAGTCATAAAACAGGACAAGGAATAAACACGATGCTTCATTACGAAGCACTGTATTCTTTTGCGGAAGCAACGTTTGGAGTAGATGAAGTTCCTTATAGATGGTCAGCACAAGATTTAATCACGCTAGATAAGCTACCTTATATCGGACATATTAACGAAAGAAATCCAAATATATTTGTCGCAACTGGATATCGTAAATGGGGAATGACAACTGGAACTGCTGCCGCTCATTTACTGAAGGATTCTATTCTAAAAGTACACAGTCCATATAAAGAACTGTATGCACCTTCACGCTTTCATGCAAATCCAGATATAAAAACGTTCCTCTCCCAAAATATTGATGTTGCGAAACATTTAATTGAAGGAAAGATTGAAACCGCATTACGCAAGCCAGAAGATCTCGAAGTTGGTGAAGGATCTGTCGTACATGTTAACGGGAAACGAGCAGGTGCTTATAAGGACAAAGATGGAAAATTACATCTTGTTGATACAACTTGTACACACCTCGGCTGCGAAGTTGAATGGAATGATGGTGATTGTACTTGGGACTGTCCTTGCCACGGTTCCCGCTTTTCAATTGAAGGAGATGTTATTGAAGGTCCAGCAGATCAACCGTTAAAACGAGTTGATAATGAGTAAACAAATAAAGAAGTTCAACAGGAAACCTGTTGAACTTCTTTATTTGTTATAAAACCTTTTCAGATAAATTCCGATACAAGAAGGAAAATATTAACATAAAATAAAATAATATATTCATCTACAAATTAAAAGGAGGGAATATTATGCACTCTTCAGCTCCACCTCATCTAGAATCTACAGAAACTATCTTTTCAAGCTCTATTACAAAACTTGTTGTTTTTATTTGTTGTCTAGCCATTCTAGCTGATGGATACGATTTAGGTATTTACGGTGCCGTTCTACCAAAGCTCCTAGAAGACAAAAGCTGGGGACTTTCACCGGCACACGCTGGTACAATTGCAAGCTATGCTTTGTTTGGAATGTTTATTGGCGCTATTCTAGTTGGAACCATTACAGATCTAATCGGTCGAAAATGGACGCTTATATGCTGTTTAGCACTTTTTTCTATTACAATGGGCCTAGCTGCTATCGCTCCTTCTCCTGAATTATTTGGGATATGGCGATTTATCGGAGGGATCGGATTAGGCGGTGTTATTCCAACAGCTTCAGCACTTACTGTTGAATATTCACCAAAAAAGCGGCAATCTTTTATTTATGCCCTTATGTTTACTGGCTATCCTTTAGGTATCGTATTAGGCGCTATTTTGTCTATGTTTATGTTAGAAGATTTCGGATGGAGAACTATGTTTGGCATCGGAATGATTCCACTGCTCCTCATTCCTTTCATCATTCGTTATTTACCTGAATCCATTCAATTTTTATTATCACGTAATCGCCAAGAAGAAGTAGACAAAATCCTTCATCGTTTTCAAATTGAATTCCATAAAAACGATGAAACTCATCAATCCCCACCTAATATACGAAAGAAAAATGGATTCCTTACTTTATTCTCAAAAGAATACATAAAAGCAACGCTACTTTTTTGGATCACTTATATAATGGGAATGTTTTTAATATATGGTTTAAATACTTGGTTACCTCAGATGATGCGCCAAGCAGGATACCCTCTTGGATCTAGTTTATCATTTCTACTTATGCTAAATATTACTGCCGCTATCGGTGCATTATTTGCTGGAGCAATCGCGGATCGTATAGGAGCTAAAATTGTTATTAGCATCTCTTATCTTATGGCAGCTATATGTATTGGACTATTAACAATTAAACCATCTGTTACAATTATCTATCTTTTAATTGGTCTTGCTGGAATTGGATCAGTCGGCATTACTCAAATATTAAATGCATATGTAACACAATACTTCCCATCCCATATTCGGGCTACTTCCTTAGGCTGGGGACTTGGACTTGGCCGAGTTGGTGCGATTGCTGGTCCTATTCTTGTCGGTATTATTATGACAATGCAATACGACTTAGCATGGAATTTTTACTTATTCTCATTTGCCGGTCTTCTTGCAGCTATATCTGTTTTCTTTATTCCTACAAAATAAAAAAGGGCACAAATTTACTCGTGCTCTTTTTTGTATACTTCGAATAACATATCTCGAAACAATGTATTTAAACTCTCAATATCTATCCCTGATCCCTTTTCAATTCCTTTTACATATTGCTGATAGTAATGAATTTGTTCTTCTAAAAATTGATTCAACACCTCAATTTTTAATCCAATATCTAATTCAGTACCTGCCTTTTTCTTTATTAACAACTGTTCAATTTCATCTAATACGCTACGTTCTAATGATAATTCTGTAATTAACCGATCAAATTCTACAGGTGGTAACGTCTCTTTCTCCTCTAACCATTTACAAGCTAAAATAGGACGTAATACATAGAAGTACTTTTTCAACTTTACATTTTCACCTTGCAAAAATTCACGATAATTTTTTGAAGCCATATGTAGATAATGATATATCGTGGCTTTTGGATCAAAATCCTTTTCACTCATTTGCTGAAGTTGCTCTGGAAAATGCGAGTTTTTTGAATAAAAAATTGGTGATCGAATCCACTCAAGTAAAGCTGGGTTTGACTTTGCGAATAGTTGTAACGCCTTTTTTATATCCCATCCGCTTATATCTAAATCATCACTAATCGGATACTCAATTACATCTCGTTTATCATGAATTGATAAATACCACTCTACCGGATGCATATAAACGAATCTAACATCATAATCACTATCTTTGGATGGAAATCCCCAAGCACGACTCCCTGATTCCACTGCAAATAAAATTTTCACATCATTCTCTTGTTCAATTCTTGCTAACTCCACTCTAATTTTCTCTCTCATTTCATACCCTCTCCATTTTTTGATTATTTCCTTGGAAATTCGACAAATATACTGCTAATTTTACTACATACTAAAATAGCTGTCAGAAAATTCCCGACAGCCTACCAAAATCCTTTATTTTTTACTTGTTCTTTTCTGTTACACTAACCGCAATTCGTTCAAACTCTTTTTGAATCTCCTCTTTATATGCGTCTACTTTTGAAAAATCCATAGCAGCAATATAAATTCGTTCTAATTTATCACGAACTGATTTTGCTTTCGCTAAGAAAGACATAGCCTCATTCATTTTTGCTTTATATCGAATGGAGACGTCGCGGATTTCCACCGCGTACTTCTCATCCGTCCCTGGTGTCACAATAAGGGCATACATATCTATAATCTCATCTCCTTCGCGGCTCGGAAAGTATTCATGTGGCGCAGTGCTATCAAAAATTGCAAACCCTAATTCTCTTACGATAACCATATCAAGACTATTTGGATCAAACCCACAATGATATACTTCAACTTCAAATCCTTTTTCTTCTGCTGCCTTAGCTAATTTTTTAAGCATTGTTGACTTCCCAGAGCCTGGACGTCCTTTTATGAAATAACGATGTGGTAATCCTTCTGTTAAATTAGGAACAAAATCAACTGCTCCTTTCGGTGTGGCTGCTCCTAAAAAACGATGTTTCACAAGCGATTGTTGCCCGCTTTTATCTGTAAATAATTTCTGAATTAGCTGATCGGTTAGTTCATTCGCTTTATTAAAATCAATATTACTAATATATATTTTCTCCCACTCATCATGTATAATTAGCGCTTCATGGAAACGAGCGTAAGCAGCTTGAAACGATTTGCTTGCTTCAGAGACAAATCGTTCAATTTCCACCTTCTGCTCCCTTAATTTATCTGAATCCCAAGCAACACCTAAATTGATATACTCCTCGACAACTCCTGGCATTTTCGGCTCAATAACATGCGGTGATGTTCCATCAACAATTCCTACTTTTAACTTCGGGATAATGACACCATCAACCGATTTGTTATCAGAAGAACAGTGTAAAAATTCAATATCATATCCCTTTTCAACCCATTCACGACCTATTGCCTTAATTAAAGAAGATTTTCCCGTTCCAGGTCCACCCTTTAAAATAAATAATCTGTTTAGTCCTTTTAAATTCTCTTCGTATAAATTATGAAATCCTCTAGCTGTATTTCCACCAGCATAATAATTCAATACATTCCCTGTCACTGCACTCACTCCTTCGCAGCATTCTATTTACATAAGCTACAATATGCGAGCAGCTTTATTTGGGTGAATACCTATTTTGTATTGCACGAAAAAAGGAAATGAATTACAACTTAAATACAATGAATATTCAGAACTAAAATTAAATATGTCTTTATCAAGAGAGGCAGAGGGACCGGCCCTTTGAAGCCCAGCAACCTCAGTTTATATAAACTGAATAGGTGCTAATTCCTGCAAAATGCAATGCATTTTGAAAGATAAAACGTAACTATTGTGTGCAAAACTCATCTTTCTTGATTATGAAAGGTGAGTTTTTTATATTTCAAAACATATATTGGAGGTATTTAAAGTGAAAGTAATTGACCTATCACAAACATTTGAAAACAATATGTCCCAATTCCCTGGAACACCAAAAATCAATTTAGGAGCCATTACAAGCGTTGAAGAGACAGGCTATCAAGTTACAGATTTTCATTCTGTCGTTCATGTTGGCACACATTGCGATGCTCCTGCTCATTTCATTTCAGGCGCAACGACTATTGACCAATTACCCCTAGATCAATTTGTAGGCGAAGCGGTTCTTATTGATGTAACTCATGTACAAGAACGAAAACTACCTAAAGAAGTACTTCACAATGCTGATATAAAAGAAGGAGATATTGTTATTTTCCATTCCAATCTATCTACTAAATGGAATACAGAGGCGTATGAGAAAGAAGCTTTTTATCTTTCTGAAGAATTAGCGGAGGAACTAGTACAATTAAAAGTAAAATCTGTCGGTTTAGATTTTATTTCTCCTGATGAGCTAACGACAGAAACATCACCAATTCATCACATACTACTTGGGAATAATATTTATTTAATCGAAAACTTAACAAACTTAGATGCCATTCACACGAAACGTTTCTTCTTCTCAGCGGCACCTTTAAAAATTAAAGATAGCGACGGTGCTTTTGCAAGAGCATTCGCTGTAATTTTTTAAACAAACTATACAAAAAAGCAAAGATCATCATTGACCTTTGCTTCTATTTTTTTTATTTAAATTAAGAAAGAATTGCTCAACACGAGGACGTAACCAAGCTAAATAATCTTTCTCTTTCTTCTTTGTACAAGCTATTTCTTCCCCATCTACCATTCCGACAAGCTCTAGCTCTAACAGTTGCCTCGTAAAGGCTAACATATTTATTTCTTCGTCTGGATACTCTTCTTTTAATTTCTCCTCAATTTCCCCCAATAAAAAACCGTCACGCATCATTGCCAATGCATCAATCCAAAGTGGCGGCATTTCATATTTTTCTCCTGTAATTGTATCTTTTACAATATAATTCTTTTGCTCTTTTCGAAATTGAATCGTGTGTAAGCATACAGTCGAATTTAATGTTAATTCCATCATACCACCTCTTTCATAATATCTGCATAGAAAAAAGGATGCGCGTGCACCCCTTCTTTTTCTAACACTACCGAACCGTTACATGAATAACAAATCTCATGTCGATATTTTCCTCCATTATAAACGAAGTATTTTATAAAAAAAACCCTTCTTGAAACATTTTATAAAATGTTTATATTTACACAACAAGAACACTTTTCTGAAAAATATTTTCTTCTGGCATATTATACTGTCGGTAAAAAATACATACTTTCCAATTACGCGAAAAGGAAGGAGATCTCCCCCTTCCTTTTCACTATAACTTATATCCATCTTACCCGATCATGCAGCAATCCATCCGTAAAGTCATTTTCGCCCACTACAAAATCCTTCATATATAGATTTAAATATTGACCATACTTACTTTCTGTATTTAATAATAATTCCTCTACATAATAAGCACCTTGTTTAAAGTTATCGAACAGTAAACTACACAAGCCAGCATAAATTCCGCATCCTACTTGGAAGTAAGTCGCATTCGTTTTATATTTATGAAAAACTTGACTACTATTCATCACGTTATACATATATGTCTCGCTATTTTCATAAACGAGTAATACACCGACTAGATCCTCGCCCGCAATCTCTTCTTCAGCCGGATTAAATACTTTACGATTCCAGTTCCATAAATCTTCTACCTTATCTAAATTCTGCCTAATTATATTTGTTGTATACTCGTTAATTCGGTAAAGAAACCCAACTTCCATGTTAAAGTTTTTCCCTAAAATTAAAACTTCCTCATGTGGCATTAAACAACCATAGAACTCTTTCTCTCCTAACTTCACTTTATACTCTGAAGCATATACATCTTCATAAAAGTAAAGGGGACGATGATGACTCATATACATCGGATAACTCCATATCGCTTCATCTAGAAATCGCTCTACTGCCCATGAAGCATAAAGTGTATGAGGTTTTATAAGTGCTGCATCATGTAAAAATGACGTGTCATGTTCTACTATATAGCATGCTTTTGGCTGTTCATTTGGACGTTCCTTCATAAGTTCGACAACCATCCATTGAACAACACCTGGATTCATACCTGAACCTATAATTGCTTTTGTATTTGTAAATTTCTCTTTCTCCTTCTCAAACCTCGTATATCTTTCAGTAAGCTGAAAACCGATTAAGCTATCGTCCTGATCTACTGCCTCATTTTCCAAGGCTGAATTAATATAACAAATTCCAAGTTCGTTACAACAGCTTAATACTCTAATCGTATCTGCTCCTGAAACATCGATAACAACGCTCGTGCCACTTTCTTTTAAATGCTGTTTAAATGTCACTACATCTTGGAGGTCTATTTCGGATAAAAACAATTGCTCTTTCAAATTTGGAAACAAATCATCATAATAAGCCTTATCTTTTTGTTTTATATCAACCAAATGAAATGTAACGTTCTTTATCGCTTCATAAATCGGGTCTTTTTCATTTACTATCGCCTGATTTAAAATTGCTAAAACTGCTTTTGCTGCTCCACCAGCACTACCAAGTAATGTAATCGATAACGAATTCGAAAACTGCTCCACCAACAAAACCCCTTTAATATATTAGTTAAGCAGTTCTCCCTCAAAAAAATAAATTGAATATACGAAAAGATGGCTCGTACATATTTTTTATAATTTTGCACAAGATTTTCTCTTCAACGGTTACACTAACTTATTTATATTCAATTCATTTCCCCCTCACATCCAAATCGAACTAAACAAATAGGCTCGACCTTTTCTTCTGCATATAAAAGAAAAAGCCAGCCCTTTCAACTAGCTTACGGACAATGGACAGATTTTACATGTTGAATATTCACATACATTTTCGCATCACGCGCTTTTAATATTTCAATATGCCCTTCATCAATCTTCGCCATCTTTCCGATTTTATTAGATTCCTCACCTAAATCGAACACCATGATTTTTCCAGCCATTTTAATAAGTTGTTCTTCAAACGTTCGAGCTAACGTAATATTTAACGGATTCACAGGGAGTTCATTTTTATTGAGGGCATAAGGCACTTGATTTTCTTTATACGGAATTAACCATTTCAAATGCTTTAAAGATATATATACTGTTTTATAAACTGGGCTATAAAAAACAATATAATCGTTCATTATACTTGTAACATATCCATGTATTGGAGCATTTCCAGCTACATAAATTTCTGTAAAAATCCCTTTAGAAGTACTTAATACTTTCCTCAAGGAAATGGAAGGGGATTCTCTCTTAATTACAGAATCCACATCTGGTTTTGATATTTCTTCATCAAACGATCTTAAAAATTTATAATATTGTACATGGTATAAAGATATATATACGTAGTCTTGTCCATTGTAAAGAACAACGATATCATTTCCTACGTCTATTAATACACCTTTAAATCTTTTTTCGCCGATTAATTTAACATATATATTTTCTCCAATACTTTTGTTTAACTCATTCATCTATATCCTCCTTCCTATGAAATTAAAATTTCCCTTTCTTTTATTCTAAAAATAATCAGGGGCAATGTTCTGTTTTTTAATAGTAAGAAACCCTTTTTCATATATCCAAAAATAATTACAGAGAAATATGAAATCATTCTTCACTTTCAATCATAATGCCCCTTTTATTTATTAAACATTATTCTTCTTCATTCTTTTTGTTTTTAACTATTTGACTCACACTCTTAATATGGGAATTAATCACATAAATGACCTCATCACCGTTAACTAGTGTAATATTTCCATCATGTATATCACTTAATAAACCTTCCACACACTCTGGTCCACCACGATTAATCTTTATCCATTTATACTTCAAGTCATTTAATACATCTAAAAAAGTATCTTCTTCCGCATAAAAACATGAACCATATTCTCCTTGTGCCTCTTTCACTTTTCTGACTAAACTCTTCACATGTTTCAGCTGATAATACACTAATTCTCCATGAGGTAATTGTAGTGTAAGGTAATCTTTTCCTAACAATGACAGTACACCTACTCGACTTTCCGGTCCACGAAGATTTACTTTTACATTCTCACCAACTAAACCTTTGATTTGATCACAGCATAATACATCCTTCAAATTCATACCCTCCTTTCTGTTTTATCTTCCTCTACTTGATTGTCTTAGTGCGCGAGCTCGACTTGAATTATTGCTGTTTTCATTACTTTTCTCATTGCTACTCTCATCACTACTCTCATCACTCTCTCCACTTACAGATGCATTATAATTAACACTCTTAATATGAGATAGTGCAATTAATACAACTTCTTCTTTAATAATCAATGTTACATAACCGCCAGAAACATCTTGTAAAATACCTTCAATTTTCTCTGGTCCACCACGGTTAATTTTCACCCAGCGGTATTTGAAGCTTTGAAGTAGCGTTTCAAAGTCTTCTGCAATGTCTTCTTCTCCCCATTCTAAATCACCTACTCCACCATCTTTCGTATTTCGGGTAATGCTTTTCAGATGGCGAAGCTGGTAGTAATGGTTCTCTCCTTTTTCATTCTCTAATCCGAAGTAGTCCACACCTAATGATACTATTGTTCCTTTTTGAGATTCTGGTCCACCTCTGTTTACTCTTACATAAGATCCAATTAAACCTTCCAAAAAATCCCAATTAAATAAACTCACGAGAAAACCCCTTCCATTAATTTATAAGCTTTTGCACTGATAGTATATGTATCTGTACAGGTTACGTTCTCTATGTTTGTCCTAGCTAGAAAAAAATATGCTTTTAACATGGTAGACTACTACCTATCAAAATCCCACAGAATACTTAAGGTCTTTTAAATTTGGCATCTTCACACAAAAAAATCCCGTATGAAGATACATTTCTGCATATCTTCATACGGGATTTCCCATCGTTTAATCTTCGTCTTTAACATCCATATCTTCTGGAATTGGTTCGTTTAACATTTCTTCCACTAATTGCTTATATTTCTCCATTTGTTCTAAATGTGTATTGAATTGTTCTTTATTTAATAAATATTGCTCTCCATCAAATAGTGCGCGAACTTTCTTTTGCTGAATTAGCTCTTCAATATACGACTTTGGTAAATTCAAATACTCCGCAGCTTCTTCTACTGTTATATACAACGCGTTCATTCCTTTATTATTTTTTCCTATATACTGTATCTTACTTTATTTTTGTAAACAAATAAAAAAGATTTTGTAAATGCAATTTAAAAAGAAGGTGGATGCATTCCATATATTGTATAATAATATAGTAAGGATTTTTTAAATATAGAATGGTATTACCCATTTACACAAAGGAGAGTTAACATATGGCTACTCGTCACATCATTACAATGTTAGAAAAAACATTACAGGTTGAAACAGAAAACACAATTTCGCATTTAACTACATCTTTATCTGATCGTATTCTTTCTCAAAGCGCAGCAATACATGAAAACAATTGTTACCATACAATTGGGGAATGGTACAAAAATCATTTTTTATTCCAACAAGATGATTTCCTTTGGGCTAAATACGCTTTCTATGACGCATATTGTGAAGCTATAAAGGCACAAGGACATCTTACAAAACGTGTCCGTCAAATATTAGAATCATTAGCTCGAATGCATGGAAAGCAGTACATTGCTTCTATATTAAATATGCCATTTCCTAACGAACGAGCTAAAGGAACAGCATAATGTAAGACTGTTCTGCATCAGCAAAACATAGATTCATTGTTTTATAGGAAGATTTACAAATAAAACGTTCATTTCACATGAACTGATGAAACCGGTGTCATTATAATGATTGAAAATATAGTAAACAGGAAAACCCCCATTTACCTCTCTCATCATTCGAATAGAGAAGTAAATGGGGGTATACTTGTTTTTTTATTATTTCATCATCTGCTTGATCAATTCACGATTTCTTTTCTTAAATACTTCATTATGCGAAGAAACCATCCCGTACTCACTTGCATCTGGTTGAATGAATTGTTTCGCTTTATTTACAGCATTTCCAGCATCTTGGAATGCTCCCGCAATTAGGTGCAATTTCCCTTCATGCTTTAAAATATCTCCTGCAGCATATAATCCATCTACTGAAGACTCACTATTGGCATTCCCAGCAATATAATAATTATCTATAATTGCAACATCTAACTCACTATTTTCTAATAATGTAATGTCACGTTCATATCCATGATTAATAATAACTTCATCGATAGCTAACTGAGAAACCTCTCCTGTTTCGTGATTTGTTAATTCTACATATTCAATCGCTTCATGGTTATCGCCAGCAATTAATGTTGTAATCGATGTATTAAAGAAACATTCTGCAGAACTGTTCATAAGTTGTTTTACTTGTGCCTCATGCCCAGATAATTCTTCTTTTCTATATGTTAAATAAACTTTTTTCGCAATTGGTTCTAACTCATTTGCCCAATCAATTGCAGAGTTACCTCCACCTGAAATAATGACCGTTTTATCTTTGAAACGTTTTAACGATTTAACTGTATAATTTAAGTTCGATACTTCAAATCGCTCCGCACCTTCAATTGCTAACTTTTGTGGATTCAATATACCACTTCCAGTTGCAACGATCACTGTTTTTGAAAAGTGTTCTTCTCCAGTGCTTGTTTTTAACGTAAAAATACCATCTTTATTACGAATAATTGATTCTATTTTTGTATTCAATACAACTTCTGGCTGAAATGTTAACCCTTGTTGTACAAGTTGCTCAATTAACTTTTCACCAGTAACCGGTAATAATCCGCCAATATCCCAAATCATTTTCTCCGGATAAACATGTATTTTTCCACCTAACTGCGGTTGAAATTCTATTATTTTCGTTTTCATTTCTCTGAGTCCACTATAAAAAGCTGAATAAAGCCCTGCAGGTCCTCCGCCTATCACAGTTACATCAAACAATTCTTCTCTATTCATTCGTGTCACTCCTCAGTTACTAATCATTGATTATCATTCTCAATAAAATATAACTTGTTTCCGCAAAATTTACAATCAAAATTACTATTGACAATACACCTTTATAAAATTATATTATTTAAAGAATCAATAGTGATAATCATTATCAATTTGTTAATAATTAGCAAATATGAGATTACATCTTCTTTTATTAATATGGTTAATACTATATTATAAAATCTCATATTCAAGATTTTAAATGAATATTTTGCATTACCACTACTCATTCAAAAAGATCGCAGTTAAACAAATTATTGTATACACATATCATCTATGTTAAAGGAGAAAAACGATGAAAAAGTTATTTATTTCACTAACAGTTCTTTTCGTTCTTGTTATGAGTGCTTGTAGCAATGGCTCTACAGACAAAAAGAACGATGTAAAAGGTAGTAAATCAGAAACAATTACATACCAATCTGAAAATGGTAAAGTAGAAGTTCCTGCAAATCCAAAACGCGTTGTTGTTTTATCATCATTTGCTGGTAACGTAATGTCATTAGATGTAAATCTTGTTGGGGTAGATTCATGGTCTAAACAAAACCCACGTTTTGATAGCAAACTTAAAGATGTTGCTGAAGTATCAGATGAAAATGTTGAAAAAATCGCTGAACTAAATCCAGATTTAATCATTGGTTTATCAAATATTAAAAATGTTGATAAGTTAAAGAAAATCGCTCCTACTGTAACATACACTTACGGAAAAGTTGATTACTTAACACAGCATTTAGAAATCGGTAAGTTATTAAACAAAGAAAAAGAAGCAAAAACTTGGGTTGATGACTTCAAGAAACGTGCACAAGACGCTGGTAAAGAAATTAAAGCAAAAATCGGTGAAGATGCAACAGTTTCTGTTGTAGAAAACTTCAACAAACAGCTTTATGTATACGGCGAGAACTGGGGCCGTGGAACAGAAATTCTGTACCAAGAAATGAAATTAAAAATGCCTGAAAAAGTAAAAGAAAAAGCATTAAAAGAAGGTTACTACGCATTATCTACTGAGGTATTACCTGAGTTTGCTGGTGATTACTTAATCTTAAGTAAAAACAAAGATACTGATAACTCATTCCAAGAGACAGAATCATATAAAAACATCCCAGCAGTAAAAAATAATCGCGTATATGAAGCAAACATGATGGAATTCTATTTCAATGATCCACTTACATTAGATTTCCAACTAGACTTCTTCAAGAAGAGCTTTCTTGGTAAATAATACAAACATGAGGAATTCTTAATTTAAGAATTCCTCTTCCTTTATTCTATGAACAGAAAAGATGTGAAACGAATGACAAAAGATCACGATAATCCACGTTCTATAGCTTTTACGTACAAACTCATTTTGAGCATAATTGCATTCTTTCTTATTTTTATGGTGGCAATGGTATTAGGGGCTGCAGATACTTCAATAAAAGATGTATGGTTAGCACTCACTTCCTCCGCTAAAGGGGACAAACTATCTATTATTCGCGAAATTCGTTTACCACGTGAAGTAGCTGCTATTTTTGTAGGAGCTGGACTTGCTGTTTCTGGAGCAATTATGCAAGGGTTAACACGAAATCCACTTGCAGATCCTGGATTATTAGGATTATCTGGTGGAGCAAATGCTGCACTTGCGTTAACGATAGCCTTCCACCCTTCCATCAGCTATCTTTACTTAACATTTGCTTGCTTTATCGGTGCTGCAATTGGCGCAATTATGGTATTTGGCATTGGCATGGTGAAAAAAGGTGGGCTCTCCCCTCTTCGAATTGTATTAGCTGGTGCTGCCGTTTCAGCATTTCTGCTTGCAATTTCAGAAGGCGTTGGCATTTACTTTAAAATTTCACAAGAGGTATCACTTTGGACTGCTGGGGGCGTAATTGGAACAACTTGGGACCAATTAAAAATTATTATTCCAGTCATTTCAATTAGTATCTTTATCGCTATCTTACTAGCAAAAAAATTGACGGTTCTTAGTTTCAGTGAAGAAGTGGCTATTGGACTAGGTCAAAAAATTATTGTTATTAAAACCATTCTATTTATCATTATTATCTTACTTGCAGGTGCGTCTGTAGCGCTTGTCGGAAATATGGCATTTATCGGTTTAATGGTGCCTCATATGGTACGCCCAATTGTCGGTCCAGATTACCGATTTGTTATACCGATGTCAGCAATTGCTGGAGCTTCCTTTATGCTACTTGCAGATACAATCGGACGTACTATTAACGCTCCGTACGAAACACCAGTTGCTGCTATTGTCGCAATTGTAGGGTTACCATTCTTCCTATTCATTGTACGTAAAGGAGGAAAAACATTCTCATGATGCAATCTATTCTAAGAAAACAACGTCTTATTATACTCGCTTTACTTATACTAACCATCACAACCATTGTAGTTGGAATGGGACTCGGTTCAGCATCTTTATCTTATGATCGACTACTCCCAACATTAATGGGACAAGGGACCTTTAAAGAGGAGTTCGTTTTATACTCTTTAAGACTACCTAGAATTGTCATTACATTATTAGCTGGTATGGCTCTCGCTTTATCAGGGGCTATTCTGCAAGGAATTACCCGAAACGATTTAGCTGAACCTGGTATTCTCGGGTTCAATTCTGGGGCCGGTGTTGCCGTTGCTATTTTCTTTTTATACTTTCCAATAGATGTAGGTTCATTTCTTTACTTACTACCTGTCGTTGGATTTATCGGAGCATTTCTGACAGCTGTTCTAATTTACGTATTTTCATATAGTAAATCAACTGGGCTTCAGCCAATCCGATTAACATTAACTGGTATTGGTTTCTCATTTGCACTATCTGGAATGATGATTGTCCTTATTTCATCCGCTGATCGTATGAAAGTGGACTTTATCGCCAAGTGGATCGCCGGAAACATTTGGGGAGATGACTGGGTCTTCGTTTTTGCAATGCTCCCGTGGTTAATCGTATTAATTCCGTTCGTTTTCTATAAAGCAAATCGATTAAACATTCTAGCATTAAACGAGCCAGTCGCAATCGGCGTTGGAATTGAAATTGAAAAAGAACGCCGATACTTATTAATTGCAGCCGTTGCGCTTGCTGCTGCAGCTGTTTCCGTAACAGGAGGAATTAGCTTTATCGGGCTAATGGCTCCTCACATCGCGAAATCTTTAGTGGGTCCAAGACATCAAATCTTCATGCCTATCGCCGTTTTAATCGGCGGATGGCTATTGCTATTAGCAGACACAATTGGACGAAACATCGTTGAACCTAATGGCATTCCAGCAGGTATTGTCGTTGCTTTAATTGGTGCTCCTTACTTTATGTATTTGTTGCTTAAGAAAGCATAAAAACACCCTCAAGAGTGAAATCTTGAGGGTGTTTTTATCTCATTCTACTGCTGCCCATATCCTTCAAACTTCTTCGCCAAATTTTCCATCTCATCTTCTGGCAATAACTTCGGTTCTCCGACGCTTTTCGTTTGATAATAAATTTGCGCACAAAACTCAATTTCTTCCGCAACAGTAAATGCCATTTTTATATTATTTGCACCTGCAATTAAACCGTGGTTCGCAAGTAAAACAGCACGGCGATCAATCATGCCTTCGAAAGCAGCCTCTGCTAATTGCTTCGTACCAAATGTTTCATACGGTGCACAGCGAACATTCGGGCCTGCGAAAGCAATTAAATATGATACAGCAGGAAGCTCCCACCCTAATGATGCAATCGTCTTCGCATAAGGTGAATGTGTATGCACAAGCGCATTTATATCTTCACGATTTCTATAATAAATAAGATGCATGTCTAACTCGCTTGATGGTTTTCTCTCTCCCTCTACCACTTCACCATCTAAGTTTAATATAACTACATCTTCAGGTTTTGTTTCATAATACTCTAAACCACTTGGGCTAATTGCAATAAGACCTTGCTCGCGATTGAAAATACTAATATTTCCGCCTGTCCCCTTTGTTAAACCGCTAGAAATCATTTTCTTTCCATACGCTACAATTTCTTCTCTTTCTTTTTGTAATAACATATACATCCCCCTAAGTATGAAGCTTATGATGACTGACTTTTTCATTCTATCTACTTATTGAAATAGCTTTTTTAAGTTCTCCGTAAACGGTGCTTTTACAATCCCTTTTTCCGTAATAATCGCTGTTACATTTTCATGTGGTGTGACATCAAATGCTGGATTATATACTTTACTTTCTTTTGGAGCAGAATATTGTCCGAAACGATTAATCACTTCAGAAGCATCTCTTTCCTCAATCGGAATTTCTTTTCCTGTCGGTGTTTTCAAGTCGATTGTCGGTGTTGGTGCCGCTACATAAAACGGAATGTTGTAGTATTTCGCTAAAATAGATACACCTAATGTCCCAATTTTATTTGCTACATCACCGTTTGCTGCCACGCGGTCACATCCAACGATTACAGCATCGATTTTTCCTTGTGACATGACCATAGCTGCCATATTATCCGTAATGACAGTAACATCAATTCCCGCTCGCTGTAGTTCTAATGCTGTTAACGTTGAACCTTGTAACCTAGGACGAGTTTCATCTGAATAGATTTTTAAGTCCCATCCTTTTTCTTTCGCTAAGTACATTGGAGCTGTCGCAGTACCATACTTAGTCGTCGCTAACGCACCAGCATTACAATGTGTTAATACTCCCATTCCATCATGGAATAACGTTAATGCATGTTCCCCGATTTGACGGTTAATTTCCTCATCTTCTCTATGAATCTCTTTCGCCTCTTCTAGTAATCTATCTTTCAACTGAGCGATTGATAAATGTGAGTTCTCTGCCGCGACTGCCTCCATTCTTTCAAGTGCCCAAAATAAATTTACTGCTGTCGGCCTTGATGTTGCCAAATATGCACACACCTTTTTGACTTCTGCTATAAAGTCTTCCACCGTACTTTGAGTAACTTCCTTAGCGCCTAAATACACACCATACGCTGCTGAAACACCAATCGCTGGCGCTCCTCGTACTTTCATTACTTGAATGGCATCCCACACATTTTCAGCTGTCTTGAAAGTTTCATAGACAACCTCATTCGGTAATAATGTTTGATCTAATAAAACTAAAGAATCATCTTTCCACTGAATGGGTATTAATTGCTCTTCCATCATCTTCTCCCCTTACTTCGCATAGTTCATTGACTGTTCTTTTAATGTTTCTACAAAGCTTGTGCCTGTTTTATATTGATTCGCTTGTAAAATAAATTTCTTTGCTACTTGAAGACAAATGCGTTCTGCTCTAGCACGTGCTTCCTCATTCTCGATACAAGTCATATCTTTTACTTTCGCTAGCCCAACAATACGACGAATTAACTCAAGACCTGTTACTGCAGCTGTATCCTCTAATACAGATTGTAAATATACTTCGTTAAAGCCTTCTTCCTTCGCCATAATCTCGGTCACATGAATATCCCAAGCATTTAAAAACTTCTTCTTAAACAAATCAATTACCTCTACCATTGTCAATTGTAGCCAACTCATATACGTATCTTTCTCAGTACCGGGCGGCATCGTTGCATCTGCATTCACCCAAGCAAACATTAAATTCGCCATTACATTTCCAACGTCATATCCCATCGGTCCATAAAAGGCAAACTCAGGATCGATAACCTTTGTGGAATCACTTTTCACAAAAACAGAACCAGTATGCAAATCACCATGAATAAGCGCCTGTGCATTCGTCATAAAAGAAAACTTAAGTTTGGCTACTTCCATACGAAGCTCTTTATCACTATAAATATGCTCTCTAATCCATCCTTCATTTAACGGAAACAGCTCATTACGCTTATTATGATTTGTAAATGGCTCAGCGTATACGAGGTCTTCTGTAATCTCACATAATTCAGGATTTATATAATTCTTTACAAGTTCCTTCTTCTCTTTATGGTTCATTACAACATCCGATGTTAATAAGAGTGTATTTACTAAAAAGGTCGTTAAATCATCCGCAAGCTTTGGAAACATTTGATGATTTATAAGTGCTGTACGTAATATTGTGTGATCCGATAAATCTTCCATTACGCAACAATTCATCACACTATCAAACAAATACACCTTTGGAACAAGTCCAGATGCTAACTCCTCCTCTAACCGCAAAACATCGGATTCTATACGAATACGATTCGTCGACAACTTAAACTCATCTGAAATACGAGCTGTATCCCCAGCTTGCTTTACAATGACAGAAATATCCTTCTGTTCATCCCAAACGCGGAATACATAATTTAAATTACCATCGCCTATTTCTTTACACTGTAACCCCTTTGCATCCTCGAACTTAGATAATTTCTCTTTCACATATACAATCACATCGTTAGCTTCCATTAAAAAATACTTCGTGAACTTAGACATGGTTTCCCCTCCATACTAATTGTAAGCGTTTTCTAAAAGCTATAAAAAATAATAGGTTAATTTTTTTCATCCTATATTATATGCTCTTCATTTTGAAAGGTATATCTAGGTTTTATTATATCTTGTTAAAAATGGGAGTCAATGTTTCTATATCACTGTAATATGCTTCCTAATTATATATTTGAGATGACAAAAATTGTTCAAAAAGATTTTAATTCATTTTATTTTATTTATCACACAATTCTTTGTAAAATAGAAATAAGCAATCACTTTTCAAATCCACAACTTCTAAGAATTACTCCCTTCCTAACAATTTATACTTACAACATATCTCTAACATACGCGCTATTCTTTTACATACTCATTGAAAATCTATTACATGAAAACTATCTTTTAATTCCCTAACAATCTTAATTGAGAATAAATATTAATTAAATTGATATAAAGTTAGTTTATTCTCTTGACAAAATAACCACTTCTATATGATAATTAATATCGAATTAGAATTATTATAGTTAATTAAAAAATATATTTTATGAGCACACTATTTTTTGATGCTCAAAACCAACATTTAGGAGGAATTTTAATATGTTATTAATCGGCACAGAAGTAAAACCGTTTAAAGCTAATGCTTACCATAATGGAGAATTTATCCAAGTTACTGACGAAAGTTTAAAAGGAAAATGGAGTGTAGTTTGTTTCTACCCAGCTGACTTCACATTCGTTTGTCCAACTGAACTTGAAGACTTACAAAACCAATATGCAACTCTTAAAGAATTAGGCGTTGAAGTATACTCTGTATCTACAGACACTCACTTCACTCACAAAGCATGGCATGATAGCTCAGAAACTATCGGCAAAATCGAATACATTATGATTGGTGATCCAACTCGCACAATCACTACAAACTTCAACGTTTTAATGGAAGAAGAAGGTCTTGCTGCTCGTGGTACATTCATCATCGATCCAGACGGCGTTATCCAATCTATGGAAATCAATGCTGACGGTATCGGCCGTGACGCAAGCATTCTTGTTAACAAAATTAAAGCGGCTCAATACGTACGTAACAACCCAGGTGAAGTTTGCCCAGCTAAATGGCAAGAGGGTTCTGCAACACTTAAACCAAGCCTTGACCTTGTAGGCAAAATCTAAGGAGTTCGATCAAAATGATACTAGATGCAGATATAAAAACACAACTATCCCAATATCTTCAGTTAATGGAGAACGATATTTTACTTAAAGTAAGCGCAGGAGACGATGACGTATCTAAAGATATGTTAGCTCTAGTAGACGAATTAGCTACTATGTCATCTAAGATTACAGTAGAAAAAGTTGAATTAGAGAGAACACCAAGCTTTAGCGTAAACCGCCCTGGTGAAGACACTGGTGTTGTATTCGCTGGTATTCCATTAGGACACGAATTCACTTCATTAGTGTTAGCTTTACTACAAGTAAGTGGACGCGCTCCAAAAGTTGAACAAAAATTAATCGATCAAATTAAAAACATTCAAGGCGAATATCATTTTGAATCTTATATCAGCCTAAGTTGTCATAACTGTCCTGATGTTGTACAAGCTCTTAACGTAATGAGCGTTCTAAACTCTGGTATTACACATACTATGATTGATGGCGCTGCATTCAAAGAGGAAGTAGAAAGCAAAGACATCATGGCAGTACCAACAGTTTTCCTAAACGGCGAATCTTTCGGAAGCGGTCGTATGACACTTGAAGAAATTTTAGCTAAAATGGGTAACGGTCCAGATGCATCAGAGCTTTCTGATAAAGATCCATACGATGTTCTTGTTGTTGGTGGCGGCCCTGCTGGTGCAAGTGCAGCAATTTATGCAGCACGTAAAGGCATCCGCACTGGTATCGTTGCTGAGCGCTTCGGTGGTCAAGTAATGGATACTATGGGCATTGAGAACTTCATCAGCGTAAAACGCACTGAAGGTCCTAAGCTAGTAGCAAGTCTTGAAGAGCACGTTAAAGAATACGACATCGATGTAATGAATCTACAACGTGCGAAACGTTTAGAGAAAAAAGAACTTATTGAAGTGGAACTTGAAAACGGCGCTATTCTGAAAAGTAAGAGCGTAATCGTTTCTACAGGTGCTCGCTGGCGTAACGTTGGCGTACCAGGTGAAGCTGAGTTCAAAAATAAAGGTGTAGCATACTGCCCACACTGTGACGGTCCATTATTCACTGGAAAAGACGTAGCAGTTATCGGCGGAGGTAACTCTGGTATTGAAGCAGCAATCGACTTAGCAGGTATTGTTAAGCACGTAACTGTTCTTGAATTCATGCCAGAATTAAAAGCTGATGCTGTATTACAAGAGCGTCTTAACAGCTTACCAAACGTAACTGTTCTGAAAAACGTTCAAACGAAAGAAATTACTGGTACTGACAAAGTAAACGGTATTTCTTACATCGATCGTGAAACTGAAGAAGTTCATCACGTTGAATTACAAGGTGTATTCGTACAAATCGGTCTTGTTCCAAACACGGACTGGTTAGGCGAAACAGTTGAACGCGCTCGCGGTGAAATCGTAACAGACAAGCACGGTGCTACAAACGTACCAGGAGTGTTTGCTGCAGGTGACTGTACAAATAATCCGTACAAACAAATCATCATCTCTATGGGTTCAGGTGCAAACGCAGCTTTAGGTGCATTTGATTACTTAATCCGTAACTAATTATATAGACGTGAGTAAAGAAAAGCAGGTGCCGAGGCACCTGCTTTTTTATAATCTTAATGTATACACTAAAAACCTTTCATTCCCATTCTTCTCATAAGCCCCTGGCAACCTTACTTCTCTCTTCAATTCAAACGCAGTCTGGTTCTCTAAGAAGAAAATATAATCTTCAGAAGGATAGTATAAAATAATATCCACTTCTCTCTCCGCCTCTTCTACCGAAAGTAAAATATTATTTACTACGTTCATAAATACTTGTACAGAAAATGGATTGAAGAAATAAAACCGATTATCACGTGGATCAATCTCGTATTCCTGCGCTAAACAGCATTCAAACCCAATTTTATCTTTACTGTTTCTTACCTTTCTTGCATAGCGCTCAAGATTATCCATTGCTTCTTTATAAAACTCTTCATTCATTTCAATTCCAACTGCTGAAGCACCACACTTATGGTGCATGTAAAAGTTTAATCGTCCTTTTCCGCATCCAAAATCTACAACCTGGTCGCTACTTCTTATTTCATATTGATTCAATAACTCATCTAATCCGCTATATGGCGTCGGCTCATAACGATGATAGTGCATAGACTTGTTAAAGCCTTTTTGCTCACCGACAGTTTTTATATGTAATACAGCATCGTAATATTGTTCGTTCATTCGTCTTCTGCTACTAAAAATATAGACAAATGTATATTCTTAGAGTATTCCTGCTTCTACGTGCCCTGCCTCGCTAATCACTTGCTACTACAGTTTGCTGTGACACTCCACAGGCGTAAATTCCGATGTAGCCCACCGTACATATATACAATCTATTTACGTTAGTATTGTATATTTTTTTGCTTGTAAAAGATTGATTGACGCATTCAAATCTCTATCCATTACATTTCCACAATCACATGTATATACTCGGTCAGACAGCTTTAAATCCGACTTTTTTTGACCGCAACATGAACATATTTTAGAAGATGGATAGAATATGTCCACTTGCCGTAGTTCAATTCCATATTCCCTACATTTATTTGATAACCATGTTTTAAAAGCATAAAAATATTGTTGCGCTACAGCTTTAGATAGATGTTTGTTCTTCATCATACCTTTCACATTCAAATCTTCTACTGTAATAAACATTGGCTTGGTTTTCACCACATCATTTACAATAGACTTTACATACGCTAATCGAATATTTGCTAGCCTAGCATGTAGTTTTTGCACCCTAAGAATATTTTTGTTTATATTCGCTCTTTTATTAGTAACAGGTTGTTCACCTCTCTTTCTTATATTTTCAAATTTGCGTGATAAAGAGCGTTGTTCACGTTTTAACCGTTTTTCTATCTTTTTTACTTGTACTGTTTTATTTATATTTTTGTGAGTTTTTCCATCGCTACGTACAGCGAAGTCTTTAATTCCCAAATCAATTCCTATACCTACTGCATTGAGAGTTACATTTGGTTTTACCCCTTTCACTTCACAGAGTATAGACACATAGTATCTTCCTGCTCTTTGATATACTGTACCACTTTTTACAGTTGTATTTTTTGAAATATATCCATACTCTTTTAACCTTATCCAACCAATTGTAGGAACTTTTACTCTATGTCTTTCTACTGTCCAATCTGTTTTGTTGTTTTTCGGAAAGTAGCATTTCATATCTTGCTTCTTCTTTTTTTATATCGTGGAAACTTAGATAAACCTTTAAAAAATTGCTTAAAAGCTTTATCTCCATTCATAATCGCTTGTTTTACCGCTTTGCTCGACACTTCTTTAATCCACTGGTCACACTCTTTTGTATGAATGTTGTTTAGCCATTTGGAAAAGTCATAGCCACTAAGAAATTTCCCCTCCGACTCATATGCCTCTTTATTTTTAGAGATATACAGGTTATATACATATCGACACACCCCAATAGTTTGACGGATTTTACTAACTTGTTCAGTTGTCGGTTTGATTTCTATTAAATATGCTCTTTTCATAAGTCTTCATCCTCCGACATTTTCTTTTTGTATTTTCTCAACCCATATATTCTACAGCTAAATACATGAATGATAGATATTAAATCCTGGACAAATTCTTCTTGAGGAGATAGTTTTTCATTGTTAACAACCATAATTTCCACTCACATTTTACGAAGAAACTTTTCAAACCAATCATATACAAAACGTACAAATCTATCTTTGTGTGCAATGATGATAGTCGAAATATTTCTTTCCATACAACTGTCAATCAGGTTATTCCACTGTTTTCTTTTGTAGTTTAATCCGCTACCAATATCTTTGATAACTTCATCTACAATCATCCCTCGTGCATTTGCGAATGTTTTTAAAAACTCAACCTGATTTTCTAAAGCATCTTTCTGACCTGGATTTGATACTCTTGTGTAAATAACTACTTTTCCTACTTTTGTCTATGTTTTTGTTTACTGTTTCTTTCTCCTATTAAGGAATGGTACTTATTATTATACACCATGTACCAGAGAGGAATTTTCACTTGAATTAATTGGTACGTGAAATTATATCAACGATTTTCTGAATATATCTATCGTAACTTCGAATATATCGACGTTTCGACAAGAGATATCGACTTACCGACAAATTCCTACAAAAAAAACAGGAGCTCTCTAGCTCCTGTCCTCTAGTACTTTCAATACAGTTTGTTTCAATATTTCCACCCCATCCATAATACAACTATGATCGAACTTCATATACGGATGGTGTAATCCAGGTTGTAGGTTTGCACCTAGTCCAAGCATGACAGCTTTTAAATGTGATCTCTTCACTGTGTAGTAATGA
The DNA here is from genome assembly GCF_054823925.1 of Bacillus sp. F9_6S_D1_P_5. Lineage (NCBI taxonomy): Bacteria > Bacillati > Bacillota > Bacilli > Caryophanales > Bacillaceae > Bacillus > Bacillus sp. F9_6S_D1_P_5. Next base: position 143,735 of record NZ_JBTREW010000011.1, read on the forward strand.
AAATCATCGCTTCCTGTCGTATACAGCGGTCCAGTGCACCCCTCTTCCCCGTATACTTCAAGAATGCCTTTTCGCATAAAGCGCTCAGCTTCTTCTGACACTTCAGCCCCTGGTGCGAGATCAATCCATTTGTATGAAGTTTCCGATCCCATCGATGCGGCCGATTCTATTACATGTTCTATTTTTTTCTTCAATTCTTCTAATAATATATTACTCTCCGCCCTGACATCTAAGCTAAAATGCCCGTTACCTGGAATAATATTTAAATTATCTCCACCAGCTTGGCATCTCGTCATCTTCACTGAATAGGAACTTTGCGGTGGTAGCCATATATTTTTCAAACCGAAATTGATCATAGAAATGACATCAATTGCATTTATCCCTTGATGCGGGCGTGCTCCATGTGCATCATCTCCATGAATCGTACCCTCTAAAAATCCTGCTGCTCCGTGACGAATAGACGGGGCAGCTTGTTTCAAAGGCAGTTCTTCAATTGGTCTTAAATGAACACCAAACAAGAAGTCAGCATCATCCACAGCACCCTTCTCTACCATCTTTAAAGAGCCATTTCCTTTCTCTTCTGCCGGCTGAAAAATAAATCTAACCGTTCCACTATCCCATCTCATATTTTTCAATTGTAAAATAAGCCCCATCACAATTGTCATATGTGCATCATGACCACATGAATGGTTCGCTTTATATTCTCCGTCTACTTCTTGCCATAATGCATCCATATCGGCACGAATCGCAATAACTGGGGTTCCGCTTCCGATTTCTGCGATCACGCCTGGACAATCATCAAATATTTTATATGAAATTCCTTCTTCTTTTAAAAAGTTAGTAATATACGCTGTCGTTTCATACTCTTTCCAACTCACTTCAGGGTTTTCATGTAAATGCTGAAAAATTTCAGTTAAACGCTCTTGTAGTTCTAATGTTTTCAAAGCCACATTCTCCTTCCCAAATTCTAAAACCATTCAGGTTAATAATACTTATGAAAAACAGATGTTTTTATGAACATATTGAATTTTAAGAAAAAAGTCAATTGTTTATTTTTAAATACAATCGACAACTTAATTCTACTTACTTTATAGCGATAGAACATTCCTTATTTTCTGTTTTTTTATTGACGCTTATATCATTTTTTAGGTATTATAACTTAATAGCGTCTATTTTGCGACAATTCTAAAAATACAAACATACATAATGAGGAGGCAGTTTATGAAAAAAGAAATACCTTTTGGCGTAGCAATGATCCCTATTATCATTACAGTTGCAGTTATGATGGTTACAATTGTTGTATTAAAACAAAGCCCTCACGTCCCACTTATTATCGGTACAACCGTTGCTTCTATCGTCGCTTGGCGTTACGGTTACAAATGGCACGACATTGAAGAAGCAATGTATAAAGGAATTCGCCTCGCATTACCCGCTATCGTTATCATTATTCTTGTAGGTTTAACGATCGGTGCTTGGATTGGCGGCGGAATCGTCGCAACAATGATTTATTACGGTTTAAATCTTTTAACTCCATCACTATTTTTAGTTTCAATTACAATTATTTGTTCTATTGTTGCATTAGCTATCGGTAGCTCTTGGTCTACAATGGGAACAATTGGTGTTGCAGGAATGGGAATTGGCCTAAGTATGGGAATCCCAGCTCCGATGGTTGCCGGTGCTATCATTTCCGGTTCTTATTTCGGCGATAAAATGTCACCGCTTTCAGACACGACAAACTTAGCCGCAGGATTAACAAATACAGATTTATTCGCGCATATCCGTCATATGTTATTTACTACAATCCCAGGTTTAATTATTACTCTTATCGTCTATGCATTCTTAGGAAGAAGTTTCGGCGAGAACAATATTGATGCAAAAAGCATCGATCAAACGTTACAAGTGTTGCAACAAAACTTTGTTATCTCACCTTTCCTATTAATCATACCTGTAGTCGTTATGGTATTGGTCGCTAAAAAAGTGCCAGCTATACCAGCTATTCTCGTAGGTATTATTTTAGGATTTTTATCACAAGTCTTTATTCAAGGTGGTTCTGTCTCAGCCTCTGTCGGTGCACTCCAAGCTGGATTTGTCATAGACACTGGAAACAAGCTAGTAGACGAACTATTTAACCGCGGTGGCTTAGATTCGATGATGAATACTGTTTCTATGACAATTGTCGCTATGACTTTTGGTGGAGTACTAGAACATACTGGTATTCTTCGCTCAATTGTAAATCAAATTTTAAAATTAGCGACATCAGCAAAAGGGCTTATCGCTTCTACTATCGCATCTTGCTTTGCAACCAATCTTACTTGCTCTGAACAATATATTTCGATTGTTGTTCCTTCAAGAATGTATGCAAATGCATACACAGAAAAGGGATTACATTCTAAAAATTTATCCAGAGCATTAGAAGATGGCGGAACATTAACTTCTGTGTTCGTACCTTGGAATACATGTGGTGTATTTATACTCGCAACACTTGGAGTTGGCGCATTCGAATATGCTCCTTATGCTATATTGAATTTCATCGTACCTATTATCTCGATCATTTATGGTATAACTGGTCTCACAATTACAAAACTATCTGACATTGAAAAAGCAGAACTACTAAAAAAACAAAAAGCTCAATTAGAAGCTTAAAGATAACGGCAAATTCAGTTCATATATTGCGCGAGGGCGCCCTTGTTGATAAGGCATTTCCTCGCCGCAAATATGAGCATATCCATAATCAACTAGTTTTTTTAATAACCTTTCTGTTGATCGGCGAGTCACTTGTAAGTATTCAGAAAGATCTGCTGCGGTAAACTTCAATGACGAATGTGATTGACTAAATTGAATAATTTTTGATAAGTTTGCTGGACTAAGTTTCGTTTCTTTCGCTATTTTCATGAGTTCCGGATTTTCATTCTTCAAACTTTGTACTCTCTGTTCTTTCGGGAACGGACCAAATAGTTCTTTATCACTTGTTAGTATATAAAAACAGTGGTCTATTGGATTGTTCTTCGCAAAATCTTGAGCGATTTTAGCATTTTGCTCCGCTTCTTTTACAGTTTTTCCGTAACCAAATCCAATAGCTATCGTTCCTTCTATACTCGCAAATAAATTATTTATCATATTCTTTTTTATAATCGATTCAATATCACCACGAGTCGTATACAAAATGAATGTTATTTCGTCAACTTTTTTAAATGAACCATGTAGTGCTTTTGAAATGGCATCTAATTGCTCAAGCAAACCTTCTCGTAATTCTAAAGAAGAAATCATACAAGCACCAACAGTAGCTGAATGGCTTTTTGCTAACTCAGCTTTTATTTTCGCATCTTTTAACCCATGTATAATAGATTGCTTCGGATCTATCATACGCTCTGAAGGAATACCTATTTTTTGAAGTTCATCATAGACAGCGTGAATACTAGTTAAAGCTAAATGTGCTTCTCCAGATTGATATTTAGCTACATGAAAATCAATAACTCTATTTATTTCATCTTTACTCCACAGCATATTTTTATAATCAAACACTTGTGGCTTTTCTTTTATGCCAATATCATGGAACACATTTGTAATGAATGAACGGTCTACTAAATCAATTGAGATTTGATGTGGTTGAATACCTTGGTGATACATGACAGAAAGGATGGAAGATGCGATGGTTGTCTCGTCTTGCTGCAAGTACGTACTCGGAATTCGTAATTGTCCTCTTATTTCTTTTGCCATATAATAAGGTAAAGCACCTGAGAAAAAGATGAAATCACAAGGCTTTAAACGCTTCAATAGTTCAGAAGATTCTGCCGGATGAAGGTAAATATATGGATCGATTTCTATTTCTTCTAGTTTATGAGCAACAGGTAAAAGTGTCTCCATAAACTCTTTTGAACCGACAACTGCAATTTTTATCATCATTTCTCTAACTCCTTATCATTAATTAACGACTATTTAACGTCAACTATATCAAATGTACAAAACTATTGTAAACAGGAAGGGGTCTCTACCTAATGAAAATTACAGCTATTCATCTTTATGCAATTCGTTTGCCGCTTCGCGATCCGTTTGTTATTAGTTATGGTTCTTATTCTGATATGCCTTCTATTATCGTCAAAATGGAAACAGATGAAGGCATTATCGGTTACGGTGAAGGGGTTGCTGATGATCACGTTACAGGAGAATCATGGGAAAGTACTTTCCATACTTTAAAACATACACTTGCTCCTGCGCTCATCGGACAAAATCCAATGAATATCGAGAAAATACACGATATGATGGATAATACAATTTACGGTGTTCCAACAGCGAAAGCCGCAATAGATATTGCTTGTTTTGATGTAATGGGCAAAAAACTAAATCAACCTGTATATCAATTAATTGGCGGACGCTACCATGAAGAATTTCCTGTCACTCACGTTTTAAGTATTGCCGAACCTGAAGACATGGCTGAAGAAGCTGCTTCCATGATTCAAAAAGGTTACCAATCTTTCAAAATGAAAGTCGGTACAAATGTAAAAGAGGATGTAAAAAGAATTGAAGCGGTACGTGAACGTGTAGGAAACGATATCGCGATTCGTGTTGATGTAAATCAAGGTTGGAAAAATAGCGCTAACACATTAACAGCACTTCGTTCATTAGGTCATGTAAACATCGACTGGATTGAACAGCCTGTTGTCGCTGACGATATTGACGCAATGGCCCACATTCGTTCTAAAACAGACCTTCCGCTTATGATTGATGAAGGATTAAAGGGCTCTCGTGAAATGCGCCAAATTATTAAATTAGACGCGGCTGATAAAGTAAATATAAAACTAATGAAATGCGGCGGCATATATCCAGCTGTAAAACTTGCTCATCAAGCAGAAATGGCAGGCATTGAATGCCAAGTTGGATCTATGGTGGAATCATCTGTTGCCTCTTCCGCAGGATTCCATGTCGCTTTCTCGAAAAAAATTATTACGAGCGTTGAACTTACAGGTCCATTAAAGTTCACGAAAGACATCGGAAACTTACACTATGACGTACCATTTATTCGCTTAAACGAAAAGCCAGGACTCGGCATTGAAATAAATGAAGATACATTACAAGAACTCACCGTCTTTCAAGACGTTGTACGCTAAAGGAGGACTAACGCATGACAGTTCTATACGAGGGCAAATTAAAGCAAAATAACGATTCATTTCACGTTACATTACTATCACTTGAGCATATCGAACAAATCTTATCACTACAAAACGTCGTAGTTGAAGCGTTAGAGGATAAAAGTCGTTTACAACCACTCTCGTTAGAAGAATTCCAATACATTCTAGAAGGAAACGGCATGATGATCGGTGCTTTTATCGAAAACGAACTCATCGCATTTCGTGCCCTACTCGTCCCTCCTATCGACGAAGAACATTTAGGTCTTGATATTGGCTTACCAGAAAGCGAACTACATCGCGTCATCTATCAAGAAATCTCAAACGTTCACCCGAACTGCCGAGGAAATGGAATGCAAAAAATATTAGCGACAGTTATTATGAACGAATTACAAAAAGAAGATAGCAAATACGACTATGTTTGCTGCACCGTTGCCCCCTTTAACATTCCGAGTTTGAAGGATAAGTTCGCGCAAGGAATGGAGATTGCTGCATTGAAGGAGAAATATGGTGGTAGTATGCGGTATGTTTTTGTGAAGGAATTGCGCGGGAACATAGAAAAGAATTGGATGGATGTTAGAAGTGTTCCGATGAGTGATGCTGGTGGACAGCAGGCGTTGCTTTCGGATGGGTATCGCGGGTATGAAATGAAGAAAGTGGACGGAGATTTTGTTGTGAAGTTTGGACGATGATTGCTAAGCCATAAAAAAAGAGATGTCTACTATGACATCTCCTTTTACTTTCTCTTCATTGAACATATCAATTGCAACTCCAAATATATCAGCGATTTTTGAATTATATCGACTTACCGACAAGTATTGACAATAATCGCAACCTATATAAAGCGCACCACTAAACCGTCATCTTCCAACTAGATAGCGCTAACCAATTTTCCATTTTCTTATAATCAGGCATTATTTTCCCGACAAGACGCCAAAAAGATCGATCATGATTTAAATGAACCATATGACACATTTCATGGACAACTACATAATCAATTACTCGCTGTGGTGCCATCGCTAGTTTCCAATTGAATGTTAGCTGTAAATTTGAATCGCAAGTGCCCCATGTTCGGCTACTATCTGTAATACGAATAGAACGTGGTTTTGTTTTGAAGTTACTTTGATGCGCTTTAATACTCTTCTCTACTAATGACTTACACTGCTTATAGTAAAATCGTTTTAACGCTTGTTGTATTTTCTCGTCCTTAAGCTCTTTCACATAAATATGTAGCTTATCTCCTTCAAACACTGCATTGTCTTGTGTAATACTTGCATCTTGAGAGATTTGTATCGGATACGTACTCCCTAAATACAGAAAACCCTCTCCTTGATCATAATCCTTTTCCTGTGGCCCAAGCGCTCGCTCCTGCATTTCCTTACGGGTTTTCTGAATCCAATCCCATTTCTCCTCTAGCAACTGGACTAAGTATTCAATGGGCGTTCCCTTTGGAGCTTGCACTTCCACATTTCCGTACGAATCTACAAAAAGACGCACCGACTTTTTCTTTTTATAAGTTATATGAAAATTAATTGTCTCACCTAAATATGTATGTACCATTTCATCACCTAACGTATTATTTTACATATAAAAAAGAGTAGGATACGAATGTCCTACTCTACCTATTATATCATTTACCGCTTTGACGAACTCATTATCCTCTATACTTTACAGCTAATCCCTTAATGAAGTTCCTTGCATATCTATCGCCGCACTCTTTGTAATTTTTATGGCCTTTTTTTCTTAATAGAGCGCCTAGTTCTCCCTTAGTCACTGTAACGCCTACGCTATCTAATATATCAAGTACATCCTCACTCGTTAAAGATAGTGCTATTTTCATTTTCTTTAGAAGAAGGTTGTTAGCACTCTCTTTGCTTTGTACAGGTGCTGGTTGTCCTGGTTTCGGATCTTGCTTCCCTCTTTTTAAAGTAATAAATCCATTAAAAAATGCTTCTAACATCATCATATCGCATGTTTTTACGTACTCATCTTCAGCTACATCATCATTTTCAGCTTCATGCTGAGGCGCTCTCTTTATTTTTGTAAGCATATCAACTACGTCTTCTTTCGTTACTTCCATTCCGCCAAGTTTAAAGATTTCTACCATATCTATATCTCTTATATCTAAAGCGTACCTTACTCTTTTTAATATATCGTTGTTGCTCATTGCCATTGTGTTTCCTCCTGAAATGTTAAATATAATAATGCCTTTAGCATGTGTAAATTCATGTCGTTAAGTTACTACTTTAACATTTTAGAGGGATGTTTTGTAGTCTTAGGTGGATTAATACTTGTTAGGATTAAACCTAACAAGAGATTCGAATGCTTTTTGAGTCACTTTTACCTATATTATTTTTTTATAACAATATACATATATTAATTAGTATAATAGAGTAACAACATTTTAAGGGCTTTCAGTTGAGTGGAGAATATCCAACCTATAGTAAGTAATTTGTAAACTCTTTCTATGTTATGGATAAAAAAACATACATTATTTTTAAGATCGGAGTTTGTTGTACATGTTAGAAAAAGGGTTAAACCGAGTGAACAAAGTAGAGTTAATGGACAAACATCTTGATTCTTATCAAGGAAAAGTAACTAGTACCGAGATTTGTAACATTGTAATGTCTATTTTCAAATTTGATTTAACGACTAAACTTGTCCTATCAAAAGAATGGATAATGGAAGAAGCAGTTTCCTCAAATAAAAATATTGCTAAAATGGCCATAGATTCTACCCTCGCCCGTTACGGAGAAAAGGTGACAGGAATAGAGATTCGCCAACTTATCAATCAAATTTTTGGCATTAACTTAGATGCGATATCCTCTTTAGAGGGAGCAAGAATTTCTTTATTTTCTAAAGACCAGTGGGTTGTTCAAGATAAGCAAGACTTATTTGTTGTTCATACTGGGTTAGGAGATGTTGATGTACAAATTTTCCCTACCGACTATTTCACTGAACAAACTGGATTAGAGGAATTGCCAAAAGCACTACAACAATCATTAACAAACTTTGGATTCTCTTGCGATGAAGGGAATGGATGTTACTATTACTCAAATCCATCTGGAGAAGCAATTCCAGATGCCTATAAAGGGCAGATTATCGGAATGATCCTTAAGGAAATTCACAATTCATATCCCTCTTTATAAGAAAAAATCATATAGGGAATCCCTATATGATTTTTTTATACGGTGAATAAAACAACCTTATTTTCCAAAAGAAGATAAAAATTTAACTCTATCTCCCATAGGAGGAGTATTATTATCGACTAAAGCTACCTCTAGTACTGCTGGCCCATTTAAATTCATTAAGCCGTCTATAACATCTTGATTGATATCTTCTAGTTCAGTAATTCTGTAACTTGGTATATTCATAGCCGCGGCCATAGCACTAATATTAATTGATTCCTGTTCAAAGGATGGATGAGTCCTACGGAACTGTAACGAATGACCGTGATATACCATCCCTAAACGGGCATTATTCATCACAACAAATAAAATTGGTAAATTATATTCCTTTGCCGTCAATATTTCCATTCCATGCATGAAGAAGCAGCCATCACCTGTAATACATACAACAGGGCGTCCCGGTTCAGCTAGTTTTGAACCAATCGCAGAACCAATTCCGGTTCCCATTGCGCCAAAATGTACATTAATATTATAAGTATCAATATCTACTACCTTCATGTGGTGGATGACATACGCCATAAATTCACCAATATCAATAGAATATCTAGTAGTTGACGGTAAACAATTTTGAAGCGTCAGGAGAACATTTTTCGTATTATATTCCTCCGTATTCTCTTCCTCTTTCTTCTTTTCAGCGGTAAGCTCAGTGCTTTCCTTTTGCAATCCTAAAGCTTTTAATTCTTCTATTAACAATAATAAACTTAAATTTATATCGCCTAGTACTGGAATATCCACGTTGTACTTCCGATTAAAGACAGATTGGTCAAAATCCATTTGAACAGAGAAGCGATCTTTTATCAAGTTTCCATTATAATTATTTGTCGCAGTTTCCCCCAAGCTGGAGCCTACAATCAATAATGCTTTTCCATCACCCTCATTAATCAACGCTGAAGCAGCCTCATGACCAGCAAATCCAAACACTCCGACTAAAAGAGGATGTTCCTCAGGGATATATCCCTTTGCTTGTGGAGTTGTTATAATCGGCCAATCCAGCAGTTCTGCCACCTCTATTAATGACTCAACAGAGCTTCTTATTCCCTGTCCTGCAAAAATATAACCCTTCTCCCTTTTTACTAACTCTCTAGCTGTTTCTTTTATTGTATCTAGGTCAGGAACAATAGGAAGTCTTTTAGGAATTGGCGGCATTTCAACACTTTCAATATTTTCGTGTTGAATATCAATCGGTATCGCAATATGGACAGGTCCTGGTACTCCGGATAGAGCAATTTCAATTGCTAGTGCAACTTCTTTAAGTACATCCTTTACATCATTAATCGTAACGCTATATTTTGTAACTGATCTGAAAACTGGTTCTACATCTAATTCTTGTGATGCATTTAAACCTACCGTATTTTTAGGTACAGCACCTGTAATGAATAAAACAGGTAAGTGCTCTCGCATAGCATTAGCAGCACCCGTCACAAGATTTGTCGCACCTGGTCCGCTACAACCAATACATACACTTAGGTGATTTGTATATTTAGCATAAGCAGCAGCCATGTAGGATGCTGCCCCTTCATGCTTTGCTACAATTGGTGTTAATTCAGGCATATCATACAACTCATCGAAAAACGCATTTACAGAACCGGCTGGAATACCAAATATATGTTGAACTTCATTAGCTATTAAATATTCTAATACATTTCGAGCTGCTCTCATGTTTATTCCCCATTCATTTAAAATTGATTTCTCTATTAAAAAGTTTTTCTATGTCTTCAGCCGTTATAGGACGACTGAAAAAATACCCTTGCATCAAATAACAATTTCGTGCAGATAAAAATTCGACCTGTTCTTTTGTCTCAACACCTTCAGCAATAACGTCAAGATTCAAATTTTTAGCCAGCGTAATAATAGTATTCGTAATGGCTGCATCATCTTTTGTCATATCACGCACAAAAGATTTATCAATTTTCAATGTTGAAATAGGTAAGCTTTTTAAATACCCTAAAGATGAATAACCAGTGCCAAAATCATCAATAGCAAGGTTTATTCCTAGACCTTTTAATTTCTTCATTGTTTTTAAAGTCGATTCTGTATTTTTAACAATTAAATTTTCCGTGAGTTCTAGTTGTATATACTTCGGTGATAGCTCTACTTTCTCTAAAACGTTTTTTACGACAGCAAATAAATCACTTTGTTCAAATTGACGTGCAGATAAATTCACCGACATACTAATTAATGGAAATCCTTGATCATGCCATTTCTTTAATTGCTTGCAAGCCTCTTCCAGAACCCATTCACCTATCGGAACTATTAATCCGGTTTCTTCAGCTATTGGAATAAACTGATCAGGCGATATCATCCCATGTTCTCGATGGTTCCACCTAATTAAAGCTTCTACTCCCTCAATCTTATTCGTTTTACCATTTATTTGAGGTTGGTAATAGATTTCCAGTTCCTCTTGTTCCAAAGCCTTATACAAATCATTTTCTAGCTTGACGCTTTCAAAGGTTCTGGTATCCATCCCTTCACTGAAGAAATGATAGCTACTTCCTGATATTTCTTTAGATTTGTACATAGCTGTGTCTGCATTTTTAATTAAGATTTCAGTCGTATCACCGTTATCAGGAAATATACTAATACCAATACTTGTTTTCATATAGATTTCATTGTCTACTAATTGAAAAGGCCTTGAAAAAGAATCAATGACACGATTTACTACCTTTAACACTTCTTTTTCACTTTTGATATTAGGTAAATAAATGGTAAATTCATCCCCGCCCTGCCTCGATACCGTAGCACTTTTGGAGACGCAAGCACTTAATCGGTTTGCAACTTCTCGTAGTAATAGATCACCGAAGCTATGTCCAAGTGTGTCATTCACAAATTTAAACCTGTCTAAATCTAAATACAGAACTGCTAATTTTTCAGCATTTAATTGAGCAGATGTCAGCCCTTGGGTTAGCCTGTCCTTTAATAGAACTCTGTTAGGTAAATCCGTTAAACTATCAAAATAGGCATGATATTTTATTTCTTCCTCCATTTGTTTCCGTTGCGTTACATCTTTAAAGGTAATAACTTCTCCGACAATCTCGGCCTCTTCTTTTATAGAAGAAATGACATATTCCACCGGAAAGCGGGATCGATCTTTTCTAAAAAATTGCTCGGTTTTATCGTACAGACTCCAATTCTCATCGCAACCTGATGACACCTGCTTTTTCTTTCCTGTTTCAATTCCGTTGAAAAACATACTGGATGGTTTTCCTATTAGTTCATTTTCCATATCATAACCTAACATGGAAGCACCGGCTGGGTTACAAAAGGTTATATTCCCTTCAAGGTCTAAACCAAAAATCCCTTCCCCGGCAGAATTGAGAATCAATTCTTTCTCACGGCTAAGCTGCTGCAATTCCGTTATTACTCGTTCCAGTTCCTTATTTTTTACGGTAATTTCTGAGGTTCTCTCTTCAATAATGACTTCCTGTTTTTCCATATATAAAAGGTTTGATAGCGTGGAGGTAGTTGCATCGACAATAGATTGTGACAGCTGTATTTGTGCTTCAGAATAATTGAATTTACTATCACCTAGATTGACTACAGATATTTGCCCTAATACCTCTCCCATTGAAACCAGTGGCAGCATCAAAAGTCCCTTCATGTCAAAATTACGACAAACATCATGGTTTGGCCGTGAATCTGCATAAACATCTGGAATCCAGATTGGTTTTTTTGTTTTAATAACCTCTTGCGTGACTCTATCATTGCTTTGATCAAATTGTATCTTATCGTGTGTCTTGATCCAATCTTCTTCTGTCCATTCGGAATCCTTACTTAATTTCACTGGTTTAATTCTTTTCTCCTCTAAAGGCTCTAGTAAATGAACTCCGATATTATAATTACCTAAAACCTTTCCCAAATAAGAAAAACTAGTGTCAAGACTCTCCTGCATAGAGGAACACATAGATAGATCCCGTGTCACATCAAGCAAAAGCTGTTTTTCAGCAATAAGGTTTACCTTATGAGTTAAATTGTTCGCATTTTGAATGGCAACAGCCGCCATATTCACATATGCCTCAACTGTTTGAATTTCTGACTCTGTTAAATTCATGGGAATTCCATAATCAAATAAAAAAACTAGACCAAATAACTCTTCTTCAAAAGAGATAGGAAGTACGAATAAAGATTTAATTCGAAACCCTTCCACTGCTCTCGGATCCGGCCTACTATCCTTTGATGTATCAGGTATATAGATGGCTTTTTTTGTTTCAATTACTTCTTTCGCCAGCAGATCAATATCTGTATCAATGACATGCATATCCAGTGTCCATCCATTAATAACTTCCGGTTTTCCTACATACCCCCTAAATGTCCCATCTTCCTGCGGTAAATATATACCAACAGAATCGCATTGAACGATTTCTTCAGAAATTGCTATTGTGACTTGCTCTAAAACTTCACGTAAATCCAGCTTTGTATTAATCATTTTAGTTATATTCGCAAGTCGAGAATACCTCGTTTGTTCTTTCAACATAAAGACGAACTCCATTCTATTGACATTATCCATTTTTATCCGATTATAATTCCTTGTTTACTATCATTTTCACAAGTTCGACAAAATCTTTCATATTTCTCACTATTATAATGTTTTTTATAGATTTAATATAGGAATTAATTTAATATTTTTATTACTAAGTTGTAGGATAAATACTTTGTCATTACTAGAGGTCACACAAAATTTTTTCGCTACGAAAATTTATTTACTTAAAACGAAAAAACAGATGGGAATTCCCTACTCATCTGAGTCAAGATTCTCATCTGTCTATTCACACTATCTCTCCTTCGGGGAGTTATACCGTTTCACTACCTTCTACTACATTCACACTCGCCTCAAACTTATCAAGCAATGTACGCACTTCATTCGTTGATTTCGTGCTCATCAATTGATTTCTTAGTTCAGCAGCTCCAGGGAAGCCTTTTACATAAATTTTGAAGAAACGATGTAATCCTGTGATAGAGCGTGGTAATACTTCTGCATATTGATCTTGAAGATCAAGTTGTAGTCTTAAAAGATCTAAATGTTCTTTACTGCTATGCTCTCTTGGTTCTTTTTCGAAAGCAAATGGATTTTTAAAGATTCCTCGTCCAATCATGACGCCATCAATGCCGTATTTTTCAGCAAGTTCCAGCCCAGTTTTACGGTCAGGGATATCACCATTTATTGTTAGGAGCGTATTTGGTGCAATACGATCACGTAATTTTTTAATTTCCGGAATTAGCTCCCAGTGCGCATCCACTTGGCTCATTTCTTCTCTTGTACGTAAGTGAATAGAAAGGTTTGCAATATCTTGTTTGAAAATATGCGTTAACCAATCTTCCCACTCACTTAATTCCTTAAAACCAAGTCTTGTTTTTACGCTGACAGGTAGTCCGCCTGCTTTTGCTGCTTGAATAAGTTCTGCCGCAACATCTGGACGTAGAATAAGGCCACTACCTTTTCCTCTTGATGCAACGTTCGGTACAGGGCAACCCATATTAATATCGATGCCTTTAAATCCTAACTCTGCCATACCAATACTCATTTGACGGAAATATTCAGGATTATCTCCCCAAATATGCGCCACGATTGGTTGTTCATCTTCTGTGAAAATTAAACGGCCACGTACACTTTTCATACCTTCTGGATGACAATAGCTATCCGAGTTTGTGAACTCTGTGAAGAATACGTCTGGGCGACCAGCTTCACTTACTACGTGACGAAAAACAACGTCTGTTACATCTTCCATTGGTGCAAGTACGAAAAATGGTCGTGGTAAATCACGCCAAAAATTATCTATCATTTCAAATTCAAATCCTCTCACTATGAATACAATTTCAAACTCTCAATAAACCAAAAAGCAGATGGTATAGATTTTCCTATATCAACTGCTTTCCTATTATACCAACTTAAGCCAAGCTACACACTCTACATGAGTCGTATGCGGGAACATATCAACAGGTTGTACTTCCTGCGTTTTATATCCGCCTTCTTCTAGTACTTTTAAGTCTCGCGCTAATGTTGCTGGGTTACATGATACGTATACGACGCGTTTTGGTTTCATGTCGATGATTGTGTTTAGTAGTGCCTCATCACAACCTTTACGCGGTGGATCTACGACCATTGTGTCAGCGATTACACCTTCTTTGTACCATTTTGGAATGACTACTTCTGCTTCTCCTACGCCAAATTCAGCGTTTGTCATGTTGTTGAGTGCTGCGTTTCGGTTTGCGTCTTCAATTGCTTCTGGGACGATTTCAACGCCGTACACTTTTTTCGCTTTTTGTGCTAGGAATAAGGAGATTGATCCAATTCCGCAATAGGCATCAATTACTGTTTCGTTACCATCTAATTTTGCGTATTCTAACGTTTTATCGTACAGCACTTTCGTTTGTTCTGGGTTTACTTGATAGAATGAACGTGCTGAAATCGCAAATTTAATGTCACCGATAAAGTCATAAATATATTCTGATCCGTACAGTACTGTCGTTGTGTCTCCGAAAATAACGTTTGTACGTTTCGGGTTTACGTTTTGAACAATCGATTTTACTTCAGGGAATTTCGCAGCAATTTCTTCAATAATTGCTTTTTTGTTTGGCAGTTCTGCTGTACGAGTAATGAAGACAAGCATAATTTCCCCTGTTACTTGTCCATAGCGCGCCATTACGTGACGAAGTGTTCCTTTATTACGCTCTTCATTGTATGCCGAAATACCATGTTTTTCACAAATACGTTTTACTTCTTGAATTAATGTATCGTTTTCTTCTGCCTGAATTAAACATGATTCCATATTAATGATGTCATGTGTTCCTTGGCGATAGAAACCAGCCACAAGTCCACCTTCACGTTCTCCAATTGGTACTTGTGCTTTGTTACGATATACCCACGGATTTTTCATGCCAAGTACAGGATGAACAGGAACATCACTTAGTCCTCCAATGCGCTGCATAACGTCACGTACTTGTTTTTCTTTCGCTTGTAATTGTCCTTCATATGTTAAGTGCTGAAGTTGACAACCGCCGCACTGATTGTACACTGGGCATTCTGCATCTTTACGGTACGGGCTCTCTGTATGAAGCTTCATTAAACGACCGAATGCGAAGTTTTTCTTCACTTTAATAATTTTAATTTGTGCTTCTTCACCTGGTAATCCGTTTTTAACGAAAATAGGATAGCCTTTTACTTTCGCAACACCGGCACCATCATGTGTTAAATCTTCAAATACTACATCTATAAACTCGTTTTTTTCAACTGGTGGCGTCATTTTTGTACTCATTTTCCGACCTCTCTTTTTCATAACACTGCGTTACATTTTATCATACTTATATGGTCTATTTCTATCGGAAGAAAAAAAGCTATTGACGATAGTTCTCTGTTAATGTTACGCTACTACTAATTTAATACGGACGATGTTACCTCATATATACTCGATAATATGGATCGAGAGTTTCTACCCGGCAACCTTAAATTGCTGGACTATGGGGAAAACTAATGAATATTAGCCTATGTGCAAAAAAGGACTCATATTGATTAGCTTTCTCTCATAGATGAAAGTGAATCCATATGGGTCTTTTTTTATTTTTATTTTTCTAAAAGGTCAGACATCTTACGTATGACATAAAACCTCTTTGTTTTATTTTTAGTAATATAACGAGCGTTTTATGTACAAACTTTATACGAACTTCTGAAAGGGGCAACTACATGCAATATGTAATGAGCATTATCGGTATTCTTGTCGTTTTAGGTTTATGCTTTGCTTTGTCAAACAATAGAAGTAAAATCAACTTCCGTGCAATTGCTATTATGATTGGTTTTCAAATTTTAATCGGTTGGTTTATGTTTGGCACAAAGATTGGTCAACAAATCATTATTTTCATTGGTAAAGTTTTCAACAAACTAATTAAACTTGGTACGACAGGTGTCGATTTTCTCTTTAATGGAATTCAAAGAGATTTTGTCTTTTTCTTAAACGTACTATTAATTATCGTATTTTTCTCAGCACTACTTTCTATCTTTAGTTACTTAGGTGTTTTACCATTCATCGTTCGCGTTGTCGGCGGTGCCATTTCAAAAATTACTGGTTTACCACGCGTTGAATCATTCCACGCAGTAAACTCTGTATTCTTCGGTTCAAGTGAAGCGTTAATCGTTATTAAAAATGATTTACAACATTTTAACAAAAACCGTATGTTTATCATTTGTTGTTCTGCGATGAGCTCAGTTTCTGCTTCTGTTACAGCATCATACGTAATGATGTTAGATGCAAAATATGTACTAGCAGCTCTTCCGCTAAACTTATTCTCAAGCTTAATCGTTTGTTCGCTATTAACACCAGTTGATACGAAGAAAGAAGATGAAGTGATTCAAAAATTTGATAGAACTTTATTCGGTGACAGCTTTATCGGTGCAATGATTAACGGTGCGCTTGATGGTTTAAAAGTAGCTGGTATCGTTGCCGCATTAATGATCGCCTTCATCGGTGTGATGGAAGTTGTAAACTACGTAATTAGTGCAGCTTCAGGTGCAATGGGATATGCTGTTACGTTACAACAAATCTTCGGTTATATACTTGCTCCATTCGCATTCTTAATGGGTATTCCAACTCAAGATATTATCCCAGCTGGTGGTATTATGGGTACGAAGATTGTATTAAATGAGTTTGTAGCAATTCTTGATTTAAAAGATGTTGCAGCAACATTATCTCCACGTACAGTTGGAATCGTTACAGTATTCTTAATTAGCTTCGCAAGTATTAGCCAAATTGGTGCGATTGTAGGTACAATCCGTGCCCTTTCTGAAAAACAAGGAAGCATCGTTTCTAAATTTGGTTGGAAAATGTTATTTGCATCAACACTTGCTTCTATTTTATCTGCAACAATCGCTGGATTGTTTATTTAATAAAAAATCACCTTCGCTTAGACAGCAAGGTGATTTTTTTATTATCATTATTTAAGAAACTGAAGAAAACTCTAATGCCTCTTCCTTATTAATAATTTCTCCCTTATATTTACCTTTCACCGAAATATCAATAATTGATTTATTTCCTACTTCCATTTTCCCTAAAGAAAATATATATATTAAGTCATCTTTTTTTAACATCCATTGTTTTCCGTGCCAAGGACCAGTTAACTTTTGTTCGGGTGATGCCAGTATTTCTCCAAAATATTCACATTCGCCTAGAGATGTTTTTACTGTATTCTTCTCCGTATCAATAACTACATATTTAAGAAGCTTTATACTTTCACTTGAAAAAATCTCAACTTCATGATTATTTTTTTTCTTAAATTTCAGCTTTCCATCCTTTGTATTAATCAATTTACTTTGATCAATTGCATTTAGTACAAATTCATACTCTTCTTTTGTAACACCGAAATTAGGATGATATGGAAAACTTTTTTTCTCTGCATGCTCTTCTACGTATTTTAAATACCATTCCATATTATTCACTAGATGCTCTCTCATTCTTTGACCAGTATTCCCTACCTTTTTAAGAGTATCTGGATCCATCTCTAGCGTCATAATATCCGCCGTAACTTCCGCATTCATAAGGTGCTGTGGAATATACTCATCCACACTATTCGCCTTACTCATTTCATTTTGACAACCAACTATGAATAGCGATACGAGAAGAATATATACTATTTTTTTATATTTCATTTCTGTTCTCCACTCCGTACATCATTCTTGCTTACATTTATATCGGTTCTTATTATAGTCCAAAATCCTGATATTTCAATAAAAACTACTTTATATATGCAGCATTTCATATTAATAGACCTTTCTCTTACTTTAAAATTAACTTAAATCATTTACCAAAATATACAAATCACAAATAAACAATGTTATAATTTGTAAAAAATACATTGGAGGATATTATGAAAGCCCACGCCCTTTTCGACTTCTTATATTTACTAGTTTTAAGCATGAAAAGCTATTATGTATGG
Organism: Bacillus sp. F9_6S_D1_P_5; assembly: GCF_054823925.1. Taxonomy (NCBI): domain Bacteria; kingdom Bacillati; phylum Bacillota; class Bacilli; order Caryophanales; family Bacillaceae; genus Bacillus; species Bacillus sp. F9_6S_D1_P_5. The sequence goes on from NZ_JBTREW010000011.1 coordinate 161,964, forward strand.
GGAATACCTATCTATGTCTTTATTATTCCTCTCATTTTTGTAGTAGGTTATATTATTAGCAATTCCATTAAGAAACGAAAGAATACATCGATTCAAAGTCATTAATCTATCGCCCTAATAGCTCCTCCTAAAAATCATATTCCCCTCATTTTCTTCAAATGATATGATAAACAAGGGTATATCCCCACCTCTCTTACAGCGGTGGGGATTTTAAATGTAAGCATGCAACATAATACACAATAGAAGGTGATTTTATGAAAAAATACGCAGCAATCGCTTTATGCACATCTGCTATTCTAGCAGGTTGTACTACTAGCAATGTAAGTCAAGAGCCTAAAAAAGAGAAAAAGGTTCAAGAGACTAAGAAACAAGAAGTGACCGTACAAGAACAAGGGAAAATTTCTTATAACCCAATTACATATGAATCTACTAACACTACTATTCACATGGCAGATATAAAAGATACTTTAACTGAGGTACAATATAAAATTTGGCGAACTGCTGACGGAAAGGAAACTACTAAATCCTTATCTTCAAAAGAAAGGGAAAAGCAATTTTCACTTCCTTTTGACATAAAAGAATTTGAAGGAAAACGCGGTGAGTTCCAAATCGAAGCAACGGGAATAAAAGAAGATGGGAAAACCATTCCGCTCACAAAATCTACTATTACTTTCGAGCAAAAGGTTCCCGTTCTTATGTATCATGCAATCGATGATTATCACGGACAAGGCATTAAAGATTTATTCGTATCACCTGCTAACTTTGAAGCACAAATGAAATATTTAAAGGACAACGGCTATACGTTACTAACTTTCGAACGTTGGGGCGATATTAATAAAGTAAATAAACCTATCTTCGTTACATTTGATGACGGTATGAAAAATAATATGAATGCATTTCATGTTTTACAAAAGCTAAAAGACGATACGTTTAAACCTACAGCAACAGAATATATGATTGTTGATAACGTTGATGTAGAAGGATCACTGTCTACATCTGACATAAAAGAAATGGTCGATTCCGGCATTTTCTCTATGCAATCCCATACTGCAACACATGCAGACTTGCCGAAAATTACAAACTATGAAAAAGAATTAAAAGAATCAAAGGAAAAGCTAGAGAAAATAACAGGTAAGCCTGTTATTGCAGTTGCTTATCCATTCGGTCATGTAGATGATAAAGTCGTTGCAGAAACGAAGAAATATTATCAATTTGCGACGACAACAAAACCCGGAAAATTCATTACAAAAGGTGAACCCGATGAGTTGTTAAAAATGAAGCGTGTTCGCATACACAATTCTACGACTGTAGAACAATTTGCTTCTTCTATTAAATAACGATGAGAGCTCAATATATTTTGAGCTCTCTTTTTACGCTATATTTATATATATTTTTTGAATTTTCTTGTATTATATATAGTAAGAAATCTTTCAAATTAAAGGAGATTATACATATGTCATTTGAACAAACGTTAGAGAAATATGCTGCCCTTGCAGTCAATGTTGGTGTTAATATTCAACCAGGACAAACTTTATCAATTAGTGCACCTCTTGAAGCTGTACAATTTGTACGCCTCGTGACAGAAAAAGCATATAAATCTGGTGCAAAGCACGTATATGTGGATTGGAATGATGAGACGTTAACACGCTTAAAGTTCGATCTAGCTCCTGAAGAAGCATTCGCTGAGTTCCCATCTTGGAAAGCACACGCTCGTGAAGAATTAGCAAAAGAAGGCGCTGCATTTATGTCTATTTACGCAGAAAACCCGGATTTATTAAAAGGTGTAGAAGCAACGCGTATCGCAACAGCTCATAAAGTAGCTGGTGAAGCAATGAAAGTATACCGTGATTACGTACAAGCTGATAAAGTAAGCTGGTGTGTCATTTCTGTCCCTACGAAAGAATGGGCTGCGAAAGTATTCCCTGACGTTGCACCAGAAGAACGAGAAGCAAAACTATGGGATGCTATTTTCAAAGCTACTCGTGCTGATTTAGAAAATCCTGTGGAAGCATGGAAAGAACACGATAAAACGTTACATACAAAAGTTGATTACTTAAATGAAAAACATTATAAAGCTCTTCACTATACAGGTCCTGGAACAGATTTAACGATCGAACTTCCAGAAAAGCATGTATGGGCTGGTGCTGGTAGCTTAAATGAAAAGAACGTACCATTTATGGCGAACATTCCAACTGAAGAAGTATTTACAATGCCGCTTAAAACAGGTGTAAACGGTCAAGTATCTAGTACAAAACCGTTAGCATTTGCAGGTAACATTATCGATAACTTCACGTTAACATTTGAAAACGGACGTATCGTAGACTATAAAGCTGAAACTGGTGAAGAGGCTTTAAAACATTTAGTAGAAACAGATGAAGGTTCTCACTTCTTAGGTGAAGTGGCTTTAGTACCTCATGACTCACCAATTTCAAACACAAATATTTTATTCTACAATACGCTATTTGATGAAAACGCATCTTGCCACCTTGCAATCGGAAGTGCTTATGCTTTCAACTTAGTTGGCGGAAAAACAATGTCTAAAGAAGAGCTTGCTGAAAACGGAGCAAACACTAGTATTACACATAACGACTTCATGATCGGATCAGCCGAGCTTGATATCGACGGTATTACAGATGATGGAAGACATGAACCAATCTTCCGTAAAGGTAACTGGGCATTTTAATACAAATAAAAGGCTATCTTCCACAATGGAAGTTAGCCTTTTATGATGCCGATGAAACCTTAAGTCCAATTACTCCTAAAACGATAAAGAGAATACAAAACGCTTGGAATAAGCTAATGTGCTCTTTAAAAAAATACACGCTAATGATTGTAATAAGTAATGTTCCTACACCAGACCAAATGGCATAAGCGATACTTAAATGAATTTTTTTGACAACGATGGCAAATACGCTGAAACAAATTCCATAAAATACGAAAATAAGTACACTTGGAACGAGCTTTGTTAAACCATTCGATAATTTCATCACAATTGTTCCAGCTACTTCAAAAATAATTGTTACGAGTAATAATAGCCAATATATCATACTAGACTCTCCTTCTCTGTTACCTTATAGAGATTCTAGTATACTACCTTATAGCCCTAATGAAATATATTTAATTTCTAAATATTCCTCGATACCGAAATGGCCTCCTTCACGGCCAATACCACTTTCTTTAAAACCACCGAATGGTGCTTGTGCAACTGATGGAAGTCCATCATTTAATCCGATAATACCGTACTCTAACGCTTCGCTAATTTGGAATGCTTGACTAATATCTTTTGTGAAAATATAAGCAGCCAAGCCATATGGTGTATGATTTGCACGTTCAATTACTTCTTCAACTGTTTTAAATTTCGCAACTGGTGCAACTGGTCCGAATGTTTCTTCATTCATACAAAGCATTGTATCGTTCGCCAATCCAATTACAGTTGGTTGCATAAAGTGTCCATCTAGTTCTGCAACCTTTTGGCCACCATATAAAACTGTTCCACCTTGTTTAATAGCATCTTCGATATGTTCCTGTACTTTCGAAACTGCATGCTCGTCAATAAGTGGTCCTACAGTCGTTCCGTCACCGAAACCGTCTCCTACTTTCAACTGCCCTACTGCCTTTTGGAACTTCTCTGCAAATACTTCGTATACTTCTTCTTGAACGAATACTCGATTTGTACATATACACGTTTGTCCTGCGTTACGGAATTTCGAACCAATTACCGCATCTACCGCTTTATCTAAGTCCGCATCGTTCATAACAATAAACGGCGCGTGACCACCTAACTCAAGTGAAACCTTTTTCATCGTTTGTGCAGCACTGGCCATTAATTCCTTCCCAATTTCCGTTGATCCTGTGAAGGAAACCTTTCGAACACGTCCATCTTCCATCCACGTATCCGCAATTGCTTTCGCACTACCTGTTACAATATTTATTACACCTTTTGGAATGTCCGCTTCATGAGCTAATTCAGCTAATTTCAGCGCAGTTAACGGCGTTTGACTTGCAGGTTTTACAACTGCCGTACATCCTGCTGCAAGCGCCGGAGCTACCTTTCTCGTAATCATAGCGGCCGGGAAGTTCCAAGGCGTAATAGCTGCCATAACCCCAACTGGTTGCTTCATAACTAAAATACGTTTATTCGGATGAGAAGCAGGAATCATTTCACCGTATACACGTTTTCCTTCTTCTGCATACCATTCAACAAAGCTATTTGCATAATTCACTTCACCAAGCGCTTCTGCAAATGGCTTTCCTTGTTCTCTCGTCATAATCGCTGCAATCTCTTCTTTATTTTCATCAATAAGTGTGAACCATTTTTTTAACTTCATTGCACGGTCTGCTGCTGTTAACTTAGACCATGATTTAAAAGCTTCATGGGCAGCATCAACAGCTTGCTTTGCCTCTGTTACCCCGCCCTTTGGCACCGTTGCAAATATTTCTTTCGTTGCTGGATTATTTACTTCGATTTGTTCTTGCAATGTAATCCACTCACCATTTATATACATCGCCTTTTTCTCTACATTTACAAACGTCGCTTTTTTATCCAATGTTTTCTTCCTCCTCTATAAGTTTCTTTATTTTCCTCGTGGCAGCAGATTGACTTATTTTTAAAAACTCCGCTACTTTATAGCTCGATCCATATGTTTTATATGCTTTCAAAATAATATTCCGTTCTACTTCTTCTAACATTTTATAGAGACTTTGACCGGACTGTTCAACCGTTGATTCTTGCATCGCTATTGGCAAATCTTCTATCGTCACGATATCATCAGCAGTTATAACAATTCGCTCAATCACATTTTCAATTTCTCGATTATTTCCTTCCCACGGGTAACCAACAAACATTTGCAATGTGCTAGGTGCTAATTTTACATTCCGGCCATATTTCTCATTAAAGTGCTGTAAATAATGATAAATGAGCGGTAAAATGTCTTCAGTTCTTTCCCTGAGTGGTGGAATTACAATTGGAATGACATTCAGACGATAATATAAATCTTTCCTGAATGTTCCTTGTTTCACCATCATACTTAAATCTCTATTTGTGGCTGCTACAATTCTGACATCCACCTTTTTTAATTCTCTTCCGCCAATAGGCCGAAATGTCTTCTCCTGCAACACTTGCAAAAGCTTCGCTTGAATTTCAAGCGGCATTTCGCCAATTTCATCTAAGAAAAGAGTTCCTTTATGCGCGGATTCTAATAGTCCCTTTTTTCCTTCACGATTCGCACCTGTAAAAGATCCACCTGAGTATCCAAAAAGCTCTGATTCAATTAAATTTGTTGGCAATGCCGCACAGTTAATTTCATAGAAACTTTCATTCTTCCGGTTACTCACTTCATGTAAATGACGTACTAATCGACTCTTCCCTACTCCTGTCTCACCTAAAACGAGAACAGTACTATCTACTACAGATACTTTTTTAATTGTCTCGACTATTTTTTGCATAGCGATACTTTTAAAAATAAGTCCTTCATGTTCATATGTTTCTCTTAATTCTTTTTTATATGTTTTTAACTGATTATCCATTTCCTCTACCTTTTGACGTAATTGGTAGAGCTCTGTAAGATCACGAGAGTAACTAATCACTCTTCTTAAATTTCCCTCATCATCAAAAACAGGCCTTGTACGAACGTGTAAATACTCTCCTGATTTCGTCGTTTGGACGAGTTCAATCGGCCTCTTTTTTTCAATTACCTCTAACGTTGCCGATGGATAAAAGATACCATCCTTCTGCAACTCTTTTACATGCTTACCTACTAACTCTTTAGCAGCTAATTGATAGTGCCTTTCACATGTACTATTTACACGCACAACGATTCCCTTTTCGTCAGTCACAAAAATTTCGTCAAACGCATATTCAAATACATCTTGTAAATCCATTAACACTCGTTCCTTTTCTGCAACCATCCTAGCCACCCCTAGCTTCCAAAATCCATCGATTCACTTCACTACCTTTATTATAAAGTGAATTTTCTGCATTTTATATAGAGTCAGCTAGAATGTTTGCGATTTATTATTTAACTTTTAAACGCGAGCAGTATTTGCCTTCTCATAACAGACTTGCAATGACTCTTCAATGATTGTTAATCCTTCTTCAAGTTGCTCATCTGTAATTACTAATGGCATGAGCACACGAATAACATTGCCGTATGTCCCTGCTGATAGTAGAAGTAATCCGCGTTTGTTTGCTTCTGCGCACAAATTAGCTGTTAATGTTTTATCAGGTGCTTTCGTCTTACGGTCTTGAACGACCTCGAATGCACACATTGCCCCTAAACCACGCACATCACCGATGCAATTATATTTATTTTTCATCTCTTCAAATCGATTCATTACGACTTTTCCTAATTCTATCGCTCTATCATTTAAATTCTCTTTTTCTATTACATCAAGTACTGCTAATGCTGCCGCACATCCTAGTGGGCTTCCTGCATACGTTCCACCAAGCTCTCCTGGTGCAGACTCATTCATAATTTCCTTACGCCCAATAACACCACTAATCGGTACACCAGCACCTAATGATTTAGATACCGTAATTAAATCTGGAACGACATCATAATGATCAATAGCAAAATACTTTCCTGTACGGCTAAATCCTGTTTGAATTTCATCCGCTACAAATAAGATGCCGTGTTCTGAACAAATATTGCGTACTGCTTGCACAAACTTCTTACTTGGAACGATAAATCCACCTTCACCTTGAACAGGTTCCATGACAACGGCTGCAATTGTTTCTGGTGCTACTTCTGATATGAAGAAATTCTTAAACTCTTCAATTATAAAGTCATCGTACTGCTCTTCAGTTAGTCCTTCTGGGCGACGATATTTGTAAGGGAATGGCGCTTTATATACTTCCGGTGCAAATGGACCAAATCCAAATTTATATGGTTTTACTTTACTTGTCATCGTCATTGTCATTAATGTACGTCCGTGGAAACCTTTAGAAAATGCGATAATACCAGGCCTTTTTGTATATTTACGAGCGATTTTCACCGCATTCTCAACCGCTTCTGCACCACTATTTAAAAATAGTACTTGCTTATCAAAACTTCCTGGCGCTAATGCCGCAAGTTTTTCTGCTAATTCAATATATGGCTCATACATCATGACATTAAATCCAGTATGAATGTATTGATCTACTTGTTTATGAAGCGCTTCTTTCACAGCTGGATGACAATGTCCTACGTTAATTGTTCCAATTGCTCCTGCGAAATCAATGTACTGATTGCCATCAACATCTGTTACAAGAGCACCATTTGCAGATTGTACAAACGTTGGGATGCCGTTACTTACTCCTTTTGGTACTATATTTTGGCGACGTTCTAATAAAGACGCTGCTTTCGGTCCAGGAGTTTGTTCATTTACTTTAGCAAATTTTTTTGTGTTCATTACGTACCCCATCCTTTTCTTTACATTGTTTTCTCTTTTCATTGCAAAATGTATGCCAACATTCTTTTCCAGCATTCATCCTACATACCTTCTATGTCGACATAAAAAATAAGTCTATAAAGACTCATTAAGAGTCCTTATAGACTTATTTTTCTTACACATTAGACTTTCCTTGTTCCAAAATAAACTCACCCGAATGAGAAATAAACTCCCCAACAGATTGTAATACTAAATCAGCAAGTGGTTCTAACGTTTGACGATCTCCTGTACCAGATAGTACTCCAATTGCATAGCAATCACCGCCATTTCTCGCTAAATATAAATCAGTTGGTGTATCTCCAACGACGGCTACTTCACATGCTTTTAAATGAAACTTCTCACAAAAAGATTCTATAATTCTTTTATCTGGTTTTTGTGCTGGAAACGTATCTGACGCTACAACATAATCAAAAAAAGACTCTAATTGATACTGTTTTAAAAACAATTCTGTCGGTGCAAAATCATCAGCTGTAACAACACCTAAAATAAATCCTCTATCTTTTAAACTTTGTAAAATTCTCGGTAAATCCGCCGTCATTTTCATATAGGAACGATGCTCATACATAAGAGAAAATAATTTTTCACTTACCCACTCATGCATCTCCTCTTCCTTAGATGACGTAATATACTTACAAAGCCCCTTTGCTACATCGAGGCTTGTTCCAGCAGCTATTGCACTACGAGGATGAACAAATGCCCCCTCCACGCCGATCTCTTTTAATAAAGTAGGCTGCATTGACTTTGGCAGTTGATATAAATTGATACATTCCGCCACAAGTTCTTCAGCTACTTTTATCCAAATCGAATGAAAATCCATTAATGTCCCATCTTTATCAAATAGTATTGCTTTTATCTTCTCCATAGCACACCCTACCTCTCATCTCTTATCTCCTCCAGTGTATCAATAAAGTATGGATATAAAATAAACGAATTGTAAAAATACCATAAAAATCAAACTAACTTCCAATTTACAATTCCTCTATATAATAAAAAGGATGCCTTTACAGGGCATCCTCTTGATGTTCAGGAACAAATAGTTCGAGACAATGATATATATTTTCGAATTCCATCGGGGCATCTCCACCGTATTCACCATCTAAATTAATCATTAGTTTATCTGGTGAATGTACTTTAATTCGATTTGCTTGTGTGTATAGCACTTTTGGATTGTTAATATGTTCACCACGCTGCGCTTGTGTCGCTGCTTTAATTAAGTCAGCGATAGACCCTTTTTTCAGCACTAATAAATCAAATAAGCCATCGTTAATTGATGCATATGGTGCTACCTTTTCAAAGCCGCCTACTGAACGAGTATTCGTAATTAAAAACATCGTAATTTCTTCTTGTAGTAATTTTCCATCATACTCAATTTCAACATATGTTGGATGCAATGACGGTAACATTTCGATACCTTTTAAATAATAAGCAAGTTGTCCTAATACTGTCTTTAGCTTACTCGGTACTTCATATGTTAATTCTGTAATACGACCGCCACCAGCGATATTAATAAAATATGTATCGTTTGCTCTACCAAGGTCTAATGGTACAGTTTTTCCTTCACAAATAATATCTGCTGCCTCTTCAATAGAACGAGGTACACCGATTGCACGTGCAAAGTCATTAGTCGTTCCAACTGGAATAATTCCAAACTTTGGACGGTGTTCATGCCCTACTAAACCGTTCACCACTTCATTTAACGTGCCGTCACCACCAGCTGCGATAACAACATCAAATTTACGATCCGCAGCTTGCCTCGCCGCCACAGTTGCGTCTCCAGGACCCGTTGTCGCATGACAAGACGCTTCATATCCAGCTTGTTCTAATTTTTGTAATACTTCTGGTAAACTCTTCTTAAATAGCTCACGCCCAGAAGTAGGATTATAAATAATTCTTGCTCGCTTCATCATTTATTAGCACAGGAAATTTCTTTATGTATTGAAAAAGAACATACCGAACTTGTATTCAGTATTCCCATGCCTACCTCCTCTCATCTTCCTATCCTTTTTTTATCTCGCTCAAACAGGCAGTAAGAACCCGGTTCGTGTAGCCCATCAAAAATAAATATTCATTTCGATGGTTTTGTTTTATTTGACAAAAAATTTATGTCCATCTATTTCCTCGTAACAATTTACATATAAAGAATAATAATTATCTATTATTTCATGAGATGAAAAAAACCTCTATGTCTAGATTTATCATTATTCCCACCTTTTTGCAACTATCATACCATAGTTGCTATACAAACATTTTTCCACTTTTGACAGTTAATCAAACGTTTGTTTAAACGATTTCCTCTCATTTAAACAAACGTTTGATTAACCTAGAAAAACACCCATGTACGGGTGTTTTTCTGCTTAATCTTTACAAGTTACTATTATTATCGCTTATTAATCTCTTCAAGTAAGATTTTGTTAACAAGCGGTGGATTTGCTTGTCCTTTTGTAGCTTTCATAATTTGACCAACTAAGAAGCCAATTGCACGGTCTTTACCGTTTTTAAAGTCTTCGATAGATTGCTCATTATTATCCAGAATTTCTGTTACAACTTTACGAAGTGTACCCTCGTCAGAAATTTGAACAAGACCTTTTGCTTTAACGATTTCTTCTGGGTCTCCACCTTTTTCAATTAATTCGTTAAATACTTTCTTCGCGATTTTAGAAGAAATAGTACCTTTTTCAATTAATTGAACCATTTTAGATAAACCAGCAGGCGTTAATGCAACGTCTTTTAATTCTTTTTGTTGTTTGTTTAAGTATGCAAGTACTTCACCCATTAACCAGTTTGATGTTAATTTCGCATCAGCACCGTCTGCAACAGTTGCTTCGAAGAAATCAGACATTTCTTTCGTTAATGTTAATACATGTGCATCGTAAGCTGGTAAGCCAATTTCTGAAACGTAGCGAGCTTTACGCGCATCTGGAAGTTCTGGAATAGAAGCTCGAACTGCTTCTTTCCACTCATCGTCGATGTAAAGTTCAACTAAGTCTGGCTCTGGGAAGTAACGGTAATCGTCAGATCCTTCTTTCACACGCATTAAGATTGTTTTCTTCGTTGCTTCATCATAACGACGTGTTTCTTGTTGGATGATACCACCAGATAACAATTCTTTTTCTTGGCGCACTTGCTCGTGCTCAAGACCTTTTTGTACGTAAGTGAATGAGTTTAAGTTTTTCAGTTCCGCTTTTGTACCGAACTTCTCTTGTCCAACTGGACGAAGGGAAATGTTCGCATCACAACGCAAGGAACCTTCTTCCATCTTACAATCAGATACGCCAGTGTATTGAATGATGGATTTTAACTTCTCTAAGTATGCATATGCTTCTTCTGGCGTACGCATATCTGGCTCAGATACGATCTCGATTAAAGGCATACCTTGACGGTTGTAGTCTACTAATGAACCATCAGCTGTATGCGTTGATTTACCAGCATCTTCTTCTAAATGAAGACGTGTAATACCGATACGTTTCTTTTTACCATCTACTTCGATTTCAATCCAGCCATTTTCACCAATTGGCTTATCAAATTGAGAAATTTGGTAAGCTTTCGGATTATCTGGGTAGAAATAGTTTTTACGGTCGAACTTCGTTTCCGTTGCGATTTCACAGTTTAATGCCATTGCAGCTTTCATTGCAAAGTTAACTGCTTCTTTATTTAAAGTAGGAAGTACCCCTGGGTATCCTAGGTCAATTACACTTGTTTGTGTATTTGGCTCCGCTCCGAATTCTGTTGGACTCGCAGAGAAAATTTTCGAATTTGTTTTTAACTCAACGTGAACCTCTAAACCAATAATTGTTTCTAAATTCATCTATGCTCGCCTCCTTACAGACTTGCTTTTTTTGTATGATAGTCTGTTGCTTGCTCAAACGCATGTGCAACGCGGTAAATTGTCGCTTCATCGAAGTGTTTACCAATGATTTGTAGACCAAGTGGCATATTGTTAGCACCGAATCCACATGGAACAGAAATCGCTGGAACACCCGCTAAGTTTACTGGGATTGTTAAAATATCATTTGCATACATTGTCATTGGATCATCAACTTTTTCGCCCACTTTAAATGCCGGAGTTGGCGTTGTTGGTCCAATAATAACATCGTAGTTAGCAAATACATTTTCAAAGTCGTTTTTAATTAATGTACGTACTTGTTGTGCTTTTTTGTAGTATGCATCATAGTAACCAGAGCTAAGTGCAAATGTACCAAGCATAATACGGCGTTTTACTTCATCACCGAAACCTTCGCTACGTGTGTTTTTGTAAAGGTCTAATAAATTATTTACATTATCAGAACGAACACCGTAACGTACGCCATCAAAGCGTGAAAGGTTAGCAGATGCTTCAGATGAAGATAGTAAGTAATACGTTGCTAGAGCGTATTTAGAGTGCGGAAGAGATACTTCCTCCCAAGTTGCGCCCATACCTTCTAATACTTTTAAAGCTGCTAGTACTGACTCACGAGCTTCTTCGCCAACACCTTCTCCTAAGTATTCTTTCGGTACAGCAATGCGTAACCCTTTAACGTCGCCTGTTAAACCAGCTAAGTAGTTTCCTACTTCAACGTTTGCAGAAGTTGCATCCATACGGTCAAGGCCTGAAATAGCTTGTAATAAGTATGCATTATCTTCTACTGTACGTGTAATCGGTCCGATTTGGTCAAGTGAAGATGCAAATGCTACTAATCCGTAACGAGATACACGTCCGTAAGTTGGTTTTAAACCTACAACGCCGCAATATGCAGCTGGCTGACGGATAGAACCACCTGTATCAGAACCTAGAGAGAATAATACTTCTCCTGCTGCTACAGCTGCTGCAGAACCACCACTAGATCCGCCTGGAACATAATCTAAGTTCCATGGATTTTTCGTAGCGTAGAAACCTGAGTTTTCATTTGAAGAACCCATTGCGAACTCGTCCATATTTAATTTACCGATTGTAACTGTGTCAGCAGCTTTTAGCTTTTGCACAACTGTTGCATCATAAATTGGATCAAAGTTTGCTAACATTTTGCTCGCACAAGTAGTACGAAGACCGTTAGTTACAATGTTATCTTTTACACCAATTGGCATACCAAATAATAAACCATTATCTTCAGCACCAATTTTCGCGTCTAATTCTTTCGCTTTCGCGCGTGCGTTTTCTTCATCTAATGTAAGAAAAGCTTTTACGTTATCTTCAACATCCGCAATACGTTTGTAAGATTCTTCTACTAAATCCGTAACGGAAATTTCTTTGTTGTTTAATTTCTTATGTAACTCTGATACTGAATGATCAAATAATGACATCGAAATTCCCCTCCTCTATTCTAATACTGCTGGAACACGGATTTGATTATCTTTGTGATCCGGTGCATTTTTTAATACTTCTTCGACTGGTAAACCTTTTTCTGGTACATCTTCACGCATAACATTTTTCATAGTTAATACATGAGTTGTTGGTTTTACATCAGTTGTATCTAATTCATTTAACTGTTCTGCAAATGTAACAATTGCATCTAGTTGTTTTTGAAATTTTTCTGCTTCTTGATCAGTAATTGCAAGACGTGCTAAATGTGCTACGTGCTTTACATTCTCAACGGAAATTCTTGACACGGCTAGGCCACCTCCATAATATATCGTTCAATCTACAATACTATTGATGATACCAAATTTTCAGTACTTCAAGCAAGTCAACACACGGCACTTACTGCATTTTTACATAAAAAAAGAAAGGCGAATGCCTTTCTTTACAATTTACTCTTTATCTAACGGTTTATTTTTCGGAAATCTCTCGTTATCTTCTTCATTATCACGAATTGTTTTTTGTAATACAAAACAAGACATCGTTAAAAATAATGTTCCAATTAAATAATATCCTTTTACACTAAGCGTTTCATCTAACGTATAAATTCCAATTAGCATACCTGAAAGCGCACAAACAAATGAAGTCCATGCTAAAAACGTGAACGCTTGCGTATTACGTCTTCTCATCGTTCTCCCCCTCGTTAGCTGTACATCCATTATAGATAAGTATATTTACCACGATGGATTTTTATGTAAATTCTAGTTTTATATTTATAAATCTATCACAAAAGGATAATATTTTAACTGTTTTTTCTGTCTAATCTGAAAAAACAGTTAAAATTATTGACATTTATTTCAATTCTACATAAAATAAAAACAAATATTACGAACCTCGAAATATACGGGAGTGGAATTAATTGTTGCAATACGAACATTTTTTAGACTTACTGCTAGATAACGCCAAGAAACTTTTCTATCCTGAGGAATGGGTAAGCCTAGATTTAACACTTTCTAAAACTGAAGTATTTTGTTTACTTTGGATGGAGCGAAATACAGATATTACAATGACAAAAATCGCTGAACTTCTTGGTATACCGATGAGTACAACGACAGGTGTTGTAAATCGCCTCGTAAAAAAGGGATATATCGAAAGATACCGTGATGAAAACGACCGACGCATTGTATTAATTCGTTTAACAGAAAACGGTGTAATGCTCGTTCAAGAAGTAAAACAAAATGCAGCCCATTACTTTAACCTAGTGACAGAAGCGTTATCAGAAGAAGAAAAAGCATTCTTACTACAAATCTTCCAAAAGATTATGAACCACATTGCTACGTCACAGCAAAAAACTGAAGAAAAGATTTCTACACCTAAAATGAAAAACATTCCGATTGAATAAAAACCCTACTAGGGTTTTTATTCAAAAAAATATTTCGATACTCGTAATATTCGATACTCGAAACAAAGGGGATATGGATGATGAGAATTATTTTGTATACCGGTAAAGGCGGCGTAGGAAAAACTAGCATTTCAGCAGCAACAGCACTTCAAAGCGCAAAACAAGGATTAAAAACTTTAGTGATGAGTACAGACCCAGCCCATAGTTTAGGAGATTCATTTAGTATAAAACTTTCTTCTGAGCCATTAGAAATTCGTGAAAATTTGTGGGCACAAGAAATTAATACGATTTATGAGATGGAAAAAGGCTGGGGAAAGTTACAGAAATACATTACCTTGCTATTCACTTCCAAAGCAGCTGATGATATTACAACCGAAGAGTTAACGATGTTTCCTGGTATGGAAGATTTAATCAGCTTACTTCGCGTACTCGATTATTATAAACAAAACACATATGACGTTATTATCATTGATTGTGCTCCAACAGGAGAAACATTAGCCATGCTCAGCTTTCCAGACATGCTCGGCTGGTGGATGGAAAAGCTCTTTCCTATTAAAAGAAAAGTTTTAAAAGTTGTTCGCCCTGTAGCTCAACCACTTCTTGGTGTCCCCCTTCCAACTGATGATATTATGGACGAATTAACAAGTACACTTGAACAGCTTGGAGAAATGAGAGATATTTTATCAAACCGAGACGTAACAAGTATCCGCATCGTTGTAAATCCCGAAAAAATGGTCATTAAAGAGGCTCAGCGTAGCTTTACTTATTTAAACTTATACGATTATAACGTGGACGCCATTATGATTAACCGTGTCATTCCTAACACTGTCACCGATCCTTATTTTCAAGCATGGAAAGATACTCAAAAGAAATATAAAACATTAATTCAAAATAGTTTTGATCCACTTCCTATTTACGAAGCTCCTATGTTTGAACAAGAAGTTATTGGTTTGTCTATGTTAGAGCGTGTAGGAGATGCTTTATTTAAATCAGATTCTTCTCCTACGGAAGTGAAATTTAACGGTCGCACTCAATATGTAAAAAAAGAAGGCGATGAATATATTTTTGTACTATCCATTCCCTTTTCGAATAAAAGTGAACTCTCATTAAATCAAAAAGGCGATGAGCTTATCATTCGTGCTGGTTCTGTTAAGCGGAACATCACATTACCAAAAACGTTAACACATCTTTCTATTCAAGGAGCAAAATTCGAAGACGATGTACTAAACATTCGATTTGGAGGTGTAGTGCATGCGTGAGGAACTACTAAGGAAGGTAATTCATGCAAAAATAAAAGTCGGTATGAATATATTAGAAGAGTTACCTGCACCAATCCAGCAATCAGCTAAGCAAATGCTAAATATTTTACAAGAGGAGCTAGCTGCTTATCCGAAAGAACGAGAGCACCAAGAAGATAATTTAAAAAGTATTATAATTGAATGAACATCTCTGGATAGAGGGCCTTTGTAGGCTTTCTATTTCCATATTGGAGTGATATAAGTTGTTGAAAAAACATTCCACTATTATGCTTTGGATTATTCCCTTGTTATTTTTCATTCATAACCTTGAAGAATCTTTCCAAATGCCGCAATATCTTGCTAATCAATTTTCAATTCATTTTATAACAAGCCAACAATTTTTCATTGCCATTTCCACATTAACAATCTTTGTCTTACTGATCGTCTTTCTATATCAACTAAACTTCTTGTCCTCTATATACTGGATTATTTTTATACAAGGGGCTATATTCTTCAACTCCATTCAACATATTATTTTGTTTTTCATTTACCGTTCCTATAACCCTGGCGTAATATCGGCAGCTTTCATTTTCACCTTTTCGATTTTCTTTTTTTCATCCCAAAAACACTTAATTTATCAAAAGAAATTCGTAATTACACTCATTTTCAGCTTATTTTCTTACCCTGTTATAATTTGGATTACCTTACTATTCGCTAGCTACTTTCATTCATAAAAAAAAGACCAGGAAAAC
This sequence comes from Bacillus sp. F9_6S_D1_P_5, assembly GCF_054823925.1. Lineage (NCBI taxonomy): Bacteria > Bacillati > Bacillota > Bacilli > Caryophanales > Bacillaceae > Bacillus > Bacillus sp. F9_6S_D1_P_5. The sequence continues at coordinate 178,056 of NZ_JBTREW010000011.1, forward strand.
TCCTGGTCCATTACTCTACTTAACAAACATTGGATTCTACGTTATACAGAATTGGAAGGTACAGAATTAGGGATTGTTTGTTAAGTAGATTATATGTTGAACGAACTAACAGCGGAGGGGTTCCTACGGTTAGTCGTTAAACCCGATAATTATTTTACGATTTTTTCAAGCTCATCAAGTGAAAGATCTACTGAAATGGAACCATCATTTGTTTCTTTCTTAATTGCATCTGTTACTTCTTTTGAATGATATAGTTCAATTACTTTTTTCAGTGTTGGATCATCTTTATCTTTCGTACGAGCTGCGAAAATATTAATATATGGCTTCGCATTTTCATTCTTTGGATCTTCTAAGAAAATTGGATCCTTCGCTGGATCTAATCCAGCTTGACCAGCAACACCGTTATTAATAACTGAAGCTGCAACATCTTTTAATACACGAGGTGTTTGCTGTGCGATAACCGGTGTAATTTTTAACTTCTTCGGATTTTCAGCAATGCCGCTTGGATCCCCAAATAAGCCAAAGTCTTTCTTAAGCTTTAATAATCCAGCTGCATCAAGAAGTTTTAATGCACGAGCTTGGTTCGTTGGATCATTTGGAATCGCAATTTCTGAACCATCTGGAATTTCATTTGCCTTCTTATATTTTTCAGAGTATAAGCCCATTGGTGCAATTTGCGTTGTACCAACAGCTGTAATATCTAACTTATGCTCTTTTTTAAACTGCTCTAAGAAAGCAATATGCTGGAATGAGTTTAGTTCAATATCTCCATCAGCTAGCGCCTTATTTGGCGTTGTGTAATCAGAGAACTCAACCAGTTTAATTTTAATTCCTTCTTTTTCAGCTTTCCTCTTCAAAATTTCCCAAGCGTCTCCATCCGTTCCAGTTACACCAACGCGAACTACTTTTTCTTTAGCTCCTGCCCCTGTGTCTCCACTTGAACAGCCACTTAACGCTGAAACTCCTACAATCGCTGATAATGCAAATGCTAAAATTTTCTTCATTTTCTTTTCCCCTCTTCCTTTTTATGATCTGCGTAAAAAGACTTTCGCAAAGTAGTTTCCTAAATTTTGAGCTACCTGTACAAGAATGATAAGTAAAACGACCGTTACGAACATAACTGATGTATCAAAACGTTGATAACCATATGTCATCGCTAAATCACCAAGACCGCCACCACCGACAAGCCCAGCAACTGCAGAAAATTCAATTAAACCAACTGTCATAAATGTAACCCCTAAGATCAATGGCGCTAACGCTTCTGGCACAAGAATTTCAAAAACAATTCTAATTGGCGAAGCCCCCATTGCTTGAGCTGCTTCAATGACTCCCTTTGGAACAGAAACAAGATTTGTTTCAACCATTCTAGCAATGCCGATTGATGCAACTAACGTCATTGGGAAGATTGCTGCTACTGTTCCAATCGTCGTTCCGATAACACTTCTTGTTAGTGGGCTTAAAGCTACTAAGAAGATAATGAATGGAACCGGACGAATTGTATTAATAATGATATTAAGAATAGAAAAGACCCATTTATTTTCCAAAAAGTTTCCTTTTCTCGTTACATATAATAGTAAACCTAGAGGTATACCAAGAATTGTAGCGAATATAAGGGTTACGATTACCATTAAGAGGGTATCCCCCGTCGCATCTACTATGCGAGGCCAAAATATACTCCAATCAACTCGCATGAGCTTCTACCTCCTTCAACTGCACTTGCAGTCTTAGATGTTGTAATGCTTTTTGAATTTCTTTCTGCTCACCTTGTAGCTCTACAAGTAGATTTCCAAATAGCACATTTTGAAGTTCAATAATATTTCCGTAAAGCACGTTTACATCGACGTTATAGTTTTTCGCGATATATGATAGTACTGGCTGCCCTGTCTCTTCACCAGTAAATGTTAAGCGATAAATCTGTCCGCCATTTTGAATTTTCCCTAGAACACTTTCTGGTAAATGATCATTAATAATAGAACGCACAAAGTTTTGAGTCGTCTTTGTTTTCGGTTGTGTGAAAACGTCAAACAGTTTTCCTTCTTCAATAACTTTCCCTTTCTCCATTACAGCTACACGATGACATATTTCTTTCACAACATGCATTTCATGTGTAATAAGAAGAATTGTTACATTATATTCTCGATTTACTTTCTTTAATAAGTTCAAAATTTCTGTCGTTGTTTCTGGATCTAAAGCTGACGTTGCCTCATCACATATAAGAATATCCGGTGATGTTGCAAGTGCTCTAGCAATGCCAACACGTTGTTTTTGGCCACCTGATAGTTGCTCTGGATAATAGTCTGCTTTATCTTCTAACCCGACAAACTTCAGCAGCTCATTTACTCTTTCTTTTATCTCATTCTTTGGTACTTTCGCTAACTTTAATGGGTACGCAATATTTCCAGACACTGTTCTTGAATTAAATAAATTAAAACTTTGAAAAATCATCCCGATTCTTTTTCTTAGCTTCCGTAATTCTTTCGTCGATAGTGATGTAATATCTTTATCATCTATTGAAATCGTTCCTGCCGTCGGTCTCTCTAACATATTTACTAGGCGTAACAACGTACTCTTTCCAGCGCCACTAAAACCGATAATACCGAAAATTTCGCCCTTCTCAACTGATAATGTTACGTCTTCCACCGCATGAACAGATTGCCCACCTGATTCATATACTTTACTTACGTTGTTAAAAGAAATCATTTTCTTCCCTCCTATATGCTGTAAAAACTTGAAGTAGAGCTTTCGAGGTAAAATAAAAAGTGCTCTCCCTCTTATCAAACATAAAGATAAGAAGGAGAGCACTTATATGTACTCGGTCACATCTTCTCATCTTCCAAGCCTTTTATAAAGCTTGCTGGAGTTAGCACGGTATTAAAAAACCCGTTGCTGAGGTATCGTAGGGCCAGTCCCTCCACCTCTCTGGATAAGAATGTATCGATTTAATTGTCGTTTAATTAATTCTCATTATAGAACTCAGAATAATAAGAGTCAATACATTTTTCAGAAAAATATTAATTATTTCTCTATTAAAATTTTCAAATAAAAGATTACAATATAATATTGGTTTTTAAAGTTATGTAAAATTCTTCTCCTTCATATTTTTTTAAAAGGAGAATCCTCTCTATAAATTGAATACCATTATTTGAATATGAAATTGGAGGAAGATAAATATATGAAAACAGCTCTTTTACTCGTTGATATTCAAAATGATTATTTTCCGCATGGAAAGATGGAATTGCGTAATCCAGTAGAGGCAAGTGACTATGCTGGTCAGCTACTACAACTCTTTAGATCGAAAAACGAACCTATTTTTCATATCCAACATGTAGCAATAAAAAATGAAGCTACTTTTTTCCTACCCAATACAGAAGGTGTACATATTCATGAAAGCGTACGTCCACTTAGAGAAGAAACCGTTATACTCAAACATTATCCAAATAGTTTTCGCGAAACCGATCTTCTAGAACAATTACAACGTTTAGCTATTGAGCACGTCGTCGTATGCGGGATGATGACTCATATGTGTATCGATGCTACCGTAAGAGCTGCTTTTGATTTCGGTCTTCAATGTACCGTTATACATGATGCTTGTGCTACAAAAGATCTTTCTTTTAAGAATGCTACTATACCAGCCGTTTATATTCATAACACAATTTTGGCTAGTTTAAATGGCGTATATGCAAATGTAATGAGTACAGCGGAGTTTGTAGCTACAAAAAAACACTCCCTTCAGTGAGCAAAACCGAAAGGAGTGTTTCTTGTCAAACCATAGATTTTCTTTCAAATTGTATTATACAGGAAATCCTTAAAATGAATACTAAAAAATGCGACTAATAAGTCAACTTTTTTCGTTGCTTTGTTTCTATTTACATGTTTATCCCGATATGAATAGGGTTTAGCTAGTTACACTTACCAAATGGTAATATATGGTAAGTGTTTTGAATTCAAATTAACTAGTCTCTCCTATTATTTATCTGTTTGTTTTTGCTTCTTTTTCAAATACTCCGCACGCAAATTTTCAATTTGCTGCTTTTTATCAAATTTGGCAGGCGTCTGTTTTTCATGAAACTTTGCCACAGCTACCTGACTCTTGTAATCTAATTGATATTTTCCCACTTTGTTCACCTACTTTTCTTGTCCTTAAAGAGAATCTATTCAACAAATATAATATATCTTATTTACTGAAGTAAACCTTATTAGTTTTTCTACTTATATCTATCTTAATCACATATGAAAAGTTTTTCAAAAAAAAGAGACCTTCGCATACTGCGAAGATCTCTTCTACTATTTCTTATAAAGTTTCAGAAGTAGTTTTTGCTTGCATGTGAAGCGCTAAGTAGTCAGGGCCACCAGCTTTAGAGTCTGTACCAGACATGTTAAAGCCACCGAATGGTTGGTAACCTACGATTGCACCAGTACATCCACGGTTGAAGTATAAGTTACCTACGTGGAAGTCTTCACGTGCTTTTTCAATGTGGTCACGGTTGTTAGTAACAACAGCACCTGTTAAACCGTATTCTGTATTGTTTGCAATTGCAAGTGCATGGTCAAAGTCTTTTGCTTTACAGAATGCTACTACTGGTCCGAAGATTTCTTCTTTCATTAAGCGAGCATCTTCTGCAACGTCAGCAACGATTGTTGGTTGGATGAACCAGCCTTTAGAATCGTCTCCTTCGCCACCTGCTAAGATTCTACCTTCTTCTTTACCAATTGCAACATAGCTCATTACTTTATCGAATGCAGCTTGATCATTAACAGGACCCATATTTGTACCTAATACAGCTGGGTTAGCAACTGTTAATTCTTTCGTTAATTCAACAGCACGATTTAATACGTGATCGTATACATCTTCATGGATTACTGCACGAGAACATGCAGAACATTTTTGTCCTGAGAATCCGAATGCTGATGCAACGATAGATTTAGCTGCTAATTCAAGATCTGCTTCTTTATCAACAACGATTGTATCTTTACCACCCATTTCAGCGATAACGCGTTTTAACCAAATTTGGCCTGGGTTTACTTTCGCTGCACGCTCATAAATACGGATACCTACATCACGAGATCCAGTGAAGCTCACGAAACGTGTACGAGGGTGATCTACTAAGTAGTCACCAACTTCAGAACCATTACCTGGAACGAAGTTTACTACGCCAGCTGGTAAACCAGCTTCTTCTAATACTTCCATGAATTTCGCTGCTACTACAGGAGTTGTACTAGCTGGTTTTAGTAATACTGTGTTACCAGAAACTAAAGCAGCTGTTGTCATACCTGCCATAATTGCGAATGGGAAATTCCAAGGAGAAATGATAACACCTACTCCTAATGGAATGTAAGAGAAACGATTATATTCAATTGGACGGCTTTCTACTGGAATTCCGTCTTTTAATTTTAACATTTGACGACCATAATATTCCATAAAGTCGATTGCTTCTGCTGTATCAGCATCTGCCTCATTCCATGGTTTACCTGCTTCTTTTACAAGAATAGCAGAGAATTCATGTTTTCTGCGACGAACGATTGCTGCAGCGCGGAATAAAATGTCTGCACGCATTTCTGGCTTTGATTTTCTCCAAGTTTGGAATGTTTCATCCGCTACTTGCATTGCTTTTTCAGCTAACTCACGGCTTGCTTTTGAAACGCGACCAACAAGTTCCTCTTTATTTGCAGGGTTTACAGAAACAATTTTGTCTTCTGTAGTGATTTTTTCTCCCCCAATAATTAATGGATAGTCTTGTCCAAGATAAGATTCTACTTTCTTTAAACCTTCTTCAAACGCTAATTTGTTAGCCTCCACTGAAAAATCTGTAAATGGCTCATGTTTGTATGCTACTACCATCCTTTTAGCCTCCCCTTAGAAAAACGTTTACATTTTACAACATTATTCTACACGATAATTTAGATTTATTCAAATATTCCTAGACTTATATTTTAAAAATTAATTAATTTTTAAAATATAATAAAAAAATAGATTTATACAAACGTATAACTCTACAAAATATGAGTATATTCCAAAATGTTTTTTCCAATTAATAAAATAGTTACTAATAAAAATAAAGTCCTTACATATCCAACACCTTTTTGAACTGCAAACTTCGATCCAAAATAAGCGCCCAAAATCATCGATAATCCCATAATAATACCGTATTCAAAATGAATTACATCCAAAAATAAAAAAGTAATTAAAGATACAATATTACTAACAAAGTTCAAAAGTTTTCCAGATGCTGCCGCTTGAATAAAATCCAAACCAATTAATAAAAATGCAAAAATTAAAAAGGATCCTGTCCCTGGGCCAAAAAAACCATCGTAAAACCCTATCATTAAGATAACGAAGAAAAATATTAATGTTTTTCTTTTCGTCATCTTCTTATAGGTAGATACACTTCCCCAATCCTTTTTCGCGATAATATAAATGGCAATAAACACCAACATTACAAGCACTAACGGCCGTAAAATATCCGGTGGAATAAACTTTACTACTAAAGCACCTGCGACGGCCCCTATAATAGTTAACGGGATTAACTTTCCTACAATTTTAAAATCGACCTTCCCCGATCGAATGAAATAAATCGCACTCGTAAACGTCCCCATCGTTGCAGCTAATTTATTCGTTGCAATTGCCGAAGCTGGTGGTAAACCAACAAACATAAGTGCCGGAAGCGAGATTAATCCTCCACCGCCAACAACTGAATCAATAAAAGCTGCTAAAAAGCCGAATGCAATTAATAAAATAATGACTTGAAAACTTAATTCGTCCATGTGCTTTACCCCTTACCCCCATTATTTATAACATTTTAAATTATAACAAAATTCTTCGAGAAAAAAAGCCGTTCCACAAAGGAACGGCCCTTCTATTTAATCTAAAATTTTCACAAACGGTTCATCTTGCTTCGCTTCACGTATAATAATCGCTTCTGGACGTTCTACAGATTTAATCGTTACTTGTACTTTCATATAATTCGGGAAGTATTCCATAACAAGTCCGGCTACATATTGTGTAAAACCAATTATTTCTGCTTTCCCATTAAACTGGACAGGAATATCAAGCTTTACTTCCCTTAATTCATCGTCTCTATACATACCAGTACCGATAACAGCTGTATAGTCGCCTTGGAAATAATCGCTTAGTTTTGCTTTAAAGTTTGATACTCTCGCCAGATCTTCACGTTTATTATCTGTTTTCGCTTGTTCAGATGGGAATAAATAATATTTCTCATTAATTTGTTTCCAATCTTCAACGGTTTCACTGCCTTTTTCAACATTCGCATAAGAAACAAAGTTACCTGGCACGAGTGAAGCCTTTGGAGCCTGACGATAAATTGCAAATGTTATCGGAAGGTTTTTTGTTGTAGGCTCTTTTTGATGCATAAATTTCAAGACTTCTTGCGCCATTTTTTTCCCTTCAGCTAACATTTTTTCTTGCTCAATTTTAGCCTCACGCGGATAACCATGCTCTTCCTCGTAATAATGAACCGAATTCATTGCTAAACCAACTACAATGCCTTGGAGTTCATCTGTTTCGCCTTTTTTCACATAATAATCATGCTCTAAAATATTGGAAATATATATTGGATTTTTTTTATTTTTTGCCTCTAATGATTCAGATCCTCCACCTAACGCTGGGTTTAACCCAATGTTTGGGAATTTAACGGCATCTTTTTTTAATTTGTCCTCTAGTTCCTTTTGCTCAGCATCTGTACGCTTTCTTTTAACAAGCATCTGCACATTTTGAGTATCTAGAGTACTTCCACCTTTAAAGAAATGATCTTTCGTACTAAAAGATTCCTTCGCAATACGCATTAATCCTGTTTCAAATTCATCTATATCAAGACGATTATTTACTCCTTGCACGACTAAACCACGTGCCTTTCCACCATCAAATGGAATAGTCGTCTTATAATATTCATCCGACATAGCGTATTTTGGAACAACTGATTGTTCTTTTGCTTTCCCCGATTTTTCAGCCACTTTTTCATCTTTGTCGGCACCTGCACTACACCCACTTACAAGTAGACCAAGGCTTAATACCGCTAATGCTATTTTTTTCATGGTAAGTTTGCACCTCTTACTTATTTAGCTCTTGTAAGAACCTCTCTTCATTCCAAACCTCAACATTATGTTTCTCCGCTTGTGCTAATTTCGAACCTGCTGCTTCACCTGCAACAACTAAATCCGTACTCTTACTAACACTTCCTGTTACTTTTCCACCTAATGCCTCAATCTTCTTCTTCGCTTCACTTCGTCCCATCACTTCTAATTTCCCTGTTAAAACGACAGTTTTTCCTGCGAAGTACGACTCAACATTTTGTAAATCTGCAATTTTTATACCTTTGTATGTCATATTCACGCCATACTCTTTAAATTGTTGTAATAACTCTAATACGTCTTCATTATCAAAATACGTCACGACGGATTGAGCCATTTTTTCACCAATCTCGTTAATTGCTTTTAGTTCTTCTTCCGTTGCTTTCACAAGTGCATCCATCGTTTCAAAATGCTCTGCAAATGTACGTGCTGCTTTTGCTCCAACGTGGCGAATACCAAGACCAAATAATAACCGCTCTAATGAGTTTTCTTTAGAATTCTCAATTGCTTGTACTAAATTCGTTGCTGATTTTTCGCCAAATCGTTCTAGCTGCAATAATTGCTCTTTCGTCAACGAATACAAATCCGCAAATGTACGAATATAATCAGCATCAAAGAGTTGTGTAATGACACGTTCTCCAAGTCCATCAATATTCATTGCATTTCTTGAAACGAAATGAATTAACCCTTCACGAATTTGAGCCGGACAAGTTGGATTTATACAACGAAGTGCTACCTCTTCTTCTAAACGAACTAGTTCACTCTCACATGCTGGGCAATGCGTTGGCATATGATATTCTTCTTCCTCATTAGTACGCTTATCAAAAATAACGTTCACAACTTCAGGAATAATATCTCCAGCCTTCTTCACAACAACGTAGTCACCAATTCGAATATCTTTTTCACGAATTAAATCTTCGTTATGTAAAGAAGCACGACGAACGATAGTACCAGCCACTCGCACTGGCTCTAGCTCTGCAGTCGGTGTTACAACCCCTGTGCGACCAACACTTAATTCAATACCTGTTAATCTTGTTACAACTTCTTCAGCTGGGAATTTATAAGCAATCGCCCATCTTGGACTCTTTGCTGTAGTTCCTAGACTTTCTTGAAGAGCAACATCATCTACTTTTATAACGATTCCATCAATCTCATAATCAAGATGCGGGCGTTTTTCTTGCCATTCTTCTACATAAGCTATAACTTCTTCAATTGTTTCACATGTGCGTCGATTTGGATTTGTTTTGAATCCAAGTTCACCTAAGAAATTAAGCGATTCACTATGTGATGGAATTGTTTTTTCCTCTACATTCGCAAGACCGTATACAAACATAGATAAGTTACGCTTTGCTGCAATTTTTGGGTCCAGTTGGCGTATTGAACCTGCTGCCGCATTACGCGGATTCGCAAATACATCTTCACCGTTTTGCTCTTTTTCTTCATTTAACTTAACGAATGAACGCTTCGGCATATAAGCTTCGCCTCGTGCTTCTAACGTTACTTCTTCATTTAAACGAAGCGGGATCGCTTTAATCGTTTTTAGATTTTGGGTAATATCTTCACCTGTTACACCATCACCACGTGTTGCCCCTTGAATAAAGCGTCCTTTTTCATAATGAAGTGAAACAGCAAGCCCGTCAATTTTTAATTCGCATATATATCTTACATTCGCACCATCAATTCCTTGGCGTACTCGTCGGTCGAAATCACGTAAATCTCCTTCGTTAAATGCATTTCCTAAACTTAACATCGGTGACTTATGTGTTACTTTTTCAAATATATCAAGAACAGTCCCCCCAACGCGAACGGAGGGAGAGTCTTCACTCATAAACTCTGAGTTCTCTGCTTCTAATTTTATAAGCTCCTGCATATTACGGTCGTACTCCGCATCAGAAACAGAAGGATTGTCTAATACGTGATATTGATAGTTAAATGTATTTAACAAATCACGTAATTCTTCTATACGTTGTTTTGCTATCTCTTTTGACATATCCTCATTCCTTTCCTATTGTTTCGTCACAGGTGCAAATTTTGCTAACAAACGTTTAACACCAATTGGGCTTGGGAACGCAATATCTAATTCTTTTGCATCACTTTCACCTTTTACACTGACAACTGTACCGACTCCCCATTTTTGGTGGGAAGCTTTATCGCCTACTGCCCAGCCAATTTGCTCGCCGCCTGTCGTCTTAGCTGCAGGACGCGCGAAAGCTGAACGAGAGCGTGTTGTAGTTGTGACTGTCGTTTTACTGCTACTAGCCGTTCTTCCTTTTGCACCAAACGAAGTTTCACGCTTTGGTGCTGTTTCATTTAATGATTCCACTAGTTCTGCCGGGATTTCCGTAATAAATCGAGATGCGGCGTTCATACTTGTTCTACCAAATAAAGTGCGCATTTGTGCATTGGATAAATATAACTCTTCTTCTGCACGAGTAATACCTACATAAGCAAGACGACGTTCTTCTTGCATTTCATCTTCTTCCATTAGAGAGCGAGTATGTGGGAATATTCCTTCCTCTAAACCGACAATAAAGACAACTGGGAATTCTAATCCTTTTGCTGAGTGCATCGTCATTAAAATAACTTCCTCACCAGCAGTTGGATCTTCATCTACACGATCAATATCAGCGACAAGTGCTAAGTCTGTTAAGAATGCAACAAGACTCTTATCTTCGCTTTGAGATTCAAATGTTTGCGTAACAGATAAAAACTCATCTAAGTTCTCTAGACGACCTTCCGCTTCTAAAGTACGCTCGTTTTTCAACATATCGCGATAGCCTGTTTTTTCAATCACTTCTTCTACTAATTCTGTAACAGATAAATACTCTTGCATATTTACCCAGTTGTGTAATAAACCTGCGAATTCTTTCACTGCCTTTGTAACCTTTGCACTTACTCCAACATGCTCAATCTCATCAAATACAGCCGTTAATGAAATTCCATTTTGCACACCGTAATTAATAATTTTATCGATAGAAGTCGCACCAATTCCGCGCTTTGGCACGTTTATAATACGTGCGAAACTAATCTCATCATCTGGATTCCCAATTAAACGTAAATACGCCAAAATGTCTTTAATCTCTTTACGATCGTAGAACTTCGTACCGCCGACAATTTTGTAAGGAATATTAGATTTCAGGAAAATCTCCTCGATCATACGAGACTGTGCATTTGTACGATATAACACGGCAAAATCAGTATATTTTCGTTTTCCCATTTGAATATCATCACGAATTTTTTTTGCAACAAAGTATGCTTCGTCTTTTTCTGTTGCAGCACGATAATACGAGATTTTGCTTCCAACTTGATTATCTGTCCATAATTTCTTCGGCTTACGATTCGTATTTTTTTCAATAACAGCATTCGCTGCATTTAAAATATTTTGTGATGAACGATAGTTTTGTTCTAACAGAATAACTTGCGCATTCTCATAGTCCTTTTCGAATGACAAAATGTTAGAAATGTCAGCCCCGCGCCAGCGATATATAGACTGATCAGAGTCACCTACAACGCATAAATTTTTAAAGCGTGCAGCTAAATGTTTAACAAGAAGGTACTGCGCTTTGTTCGTATCTTGATACTCATCCACATGAATGTATTGGAACTTACGCTGATAAAACTCTAGTACTTCTGGAACACGTTCAAATAACTGAATCGTTGTCATAATTAAATCATCAAAGTCTAATGAGTTATTTTTCAGAAGACGTTTTTGATATTCTGTATATACATCGCTCGTTAATTTTTCATATGGATCAGCGATTGTAATTTTTTTTGCGTATTTATCTGCAGATAACAATTCATTTTTCGCATTACTAATACCAGCTAAAATAGAGCGCGGCTCAAATTTCTTCGGATCAATATTGCGCTCTTTCATAATTTTTTTGACTACAGTTAACTGATCGCCTGAATCTAAAATTGTAAAGTTACGATTAATACCAATACGATCAATATCACGTCGTAAAATACGTACACACATAGAGTGGAACGTAGAAATCCAAATATCTTCTGCTTCTGGTCCGACAAGTGTATCAATACGCTCGCGCATTTCACGAGCGGCTTTATTTGTGAAGGTAATAGCTAGTACATTCCACGGGGCTATACCTTTTTCACCAAGTAAATACGCAATACGATGTGTTAACACACGTGTTTTACCACTACCTGCACCTGCCATTAATAGAAGTGGTCCGTTCGTTGTTTGTACTGCTTTTTGTTGCTGCGGATTTAAACCATTTAATAACCTATCTGTCGTACTCATATACGCCTGCACCTACTCTCCTTTTACTGCTTTAACTGTTTTTAACGCGGATTTTATATCATCATAAATAATATTTCCAACAACTACTGTATCAGCGTACTGCGCCATTTCCTTCGCTTGTTCAGCATTAGAAATACCGCCGCCATAATACAACTTAGCTTGTTTCAATTCTGCTTTCACATTTTTAACAAGTTCAACGTCTCCATACGTACCGCTATATTCTAAATAAAATATCGGTAAACGTAATAGCTTGTCTGCTAAACGCGCGTATGCAATCACATCATCTTCTGTTACATCACATTTCGCATCTGTAAGCTGGGCTACTTTCGCTTCAGGATTTAAAACACAATACCCTTCCATGAAAATTTCGTCCCAATCCATAATATCCCCAAATTCTTTCAAAGCCTCATGATGAACGCCTGTTACCCATTCTACTTTTCGGCTATTTAAAACGCTTGGGATATAATAAAAATCAAACCCTGGTGTAATTGCTTCTACATCAGAAACCTCTAACACACAAGGAACTGCATATCTACGAATGCTAACTAACATGTGTAGTACATTATCAATTGTTACTCCATCACTTCCGCCTACAATAACAGCATCTGTTCCAGACTCACAAATCATTTCTAAATGTTCATCACTTAACTCCTTATTTGGATCAAGCTTAAATACATGTTTCCACCCGGAAATATCGTACATGAAAACACCCTTTCTTTTCTCTATTTATGTATATTTCTGTTCAAAATAACAGTTTATTTTCATTAGGATTTTTTTAACTTCATCTTAAATATTTGTTTAGAACGGAGAATTAAGTTTGGAATTCCCTCTTCCACATTTTTTCAAACGAGAGGATTTAATTTTGAACTTCCTTTTATGCATTCTTTCATTATAACAAAAAAAGCTACTTACACACACGCACATTCCAACATCTTTTTCACCGTCAAATGTTGGATTACATATCCCCAAAATCACGCGGGATACTAATAAGAGAAATAGCATTATCTATTTCAACTTTCATAAAAAGGAGTGTTTTTCTAATGAAGCAAAACATCGGTACAATAAATGCCCTAATTCGAATTACACTCGGACTTATCCTCTTCGGCTGTAGTAGCGCTAAACTTGTACGCAAGCCGTGGTGCACTTGGTCTAACGTCTTGCTATGGATTGGCGCAATGAAAATTGCAGAGGGAATTGTTCGTTTCTGCCCTGTTGTTGAAATGTGGAAATTCGGAAAATACATGAATATGGGGGCATTTAAAATGCCTAGCATGAATTTCGCTGAAAAGGGACATACTAAAGAAGAAGTGAACCAAACTTCCAATCATGACAAACCACGGTCAAATGGAAGTTATGACGCTTCTGACAAAGAGATTGAGTCAGCGATTGAAGATATAATCCTGGCAAAACCGCTTTGAATCATTTGTCACGATGTAAGATGCTCTCAAAGAGACTTAGCTGCTGCAGTGGGCGGTTAAGTCTTCTTTATTTTACCACAAAACAGAACGTACATTCTTATTTTGAACCTTAAAATATACATAAGAAATAGCTAATCGATAAATTTCAGAAAATTAGGTGTAAACCCCTTGCTTAAAATGATATAAAAGTGATATCATTTTTATATCAGGAGGCGATCATATGAAAGAAAAACAAGTATTTTATGTTAATGGTTTTCTTGGGATTATTGGAATTTTGATTTTAGCCGCTATCGGTGTATTTTTTCTCGTGCAAGAAATTTTCATAGGAGCAGCATTAACTATTATTTTAGCCGCAGTTCTCGCTACAGGCATTGGTATTGTTCAACCAAACCAAGCCAAAGTCATTACGTTTTTCGGTAATTATTTAGGAACAATTCGTCAAAACGGTTTATTTTTAACGATTCCGTTCGCGTTCCGTCAAACTGTATCTTTACGTGTTGAAAACTTTAATAGTAAAAAATTGAAAGTAAATGATGTTGACGGAAATCCAATTGAAATTGCAGCTGTTATCGTCTATAAAGTTGTTGATTCTGCAAAAGCAATGTTCGGCGTTGAACATTATGATCGATTTGTAGAAATTCAAAGTGAAACGGCAATCCGTCACGTTGCAACGAAGTATCCTTATGACAACTTCCAAGATGAAACCAGCGTTACATTACGTGGAAATACTGAAGAAGTATCTGAAGAATTAAAACATGAGTTAGAAGCACGCCTTGAAATCGCTGGCGTAGAAGTATTAGAAACTCGTTTAACACATTTAGCTTACGCAACAGAAATTGCCCATGCAATGCTACAACGTCAACAAGCAAAAGCAGTATTAGCTGCTAGAAAAGAGATTGTTGAAGGTGCTGTGAAGATGGCAAAAGATTCAATCCATATGTTAGATGAAGAAGGCGTACTGGAATTAGATGACGAGCGTAAAGCAAATATGGTAAACAACTTATTAGTTGCCATCGTTTCAGATAAAGGTGCGCAACCAGTTATTAATACAGGAAGCCTATACTAAAAGGTTGTAAATTATTATGGCTAAAAAGAAAAGCTTTCCATTACGTATTGATCCTGAATTACACGCAGTCATCGAAAAATGGGCGAATGATGAGTTTCGTAGCGTCAATGCACACATCGAGTATTTACTTCGAGAAATGGCAAAGCAAAAAGGTAAATTGAAAAAAGATAAAGATGCATAAAAAATCCCGCTGATTTCTCAGCGGGATTTTTTATTACTAGCTTCTCGTCATCTCATGCCCAATTGCACGATATCCTATATCACTTCGGTAAAATAGACCATCACTCTCAATTTTGCCGATTTCTTTATATACCTTATCTTTCGCTTCTTGTAAACTATTTGCCTTACAAGCGACAAATAGTACACGGCCACCGTTTGTTACAAAATCACCATGTTTCATTGCTGTACCTGAATGAAACACAATTACATCTTGCAATGCATCTAATCCTTTAATAATGTCACCTTTTTTATACGCTTCTGGATATCCTTTCGAAGCAAGTACAACACCGATTACCGCTTCCTCTGACCATTGTAACGTTAATTCACTTTCATCTAATACAGCGTTACATACATCCACTAAATCATTTTCTAAGCGAGGTAATACAACTTCCGTTTCAGGATCACCAAAGCGTGCATTAAATTCAATTACCTTTGGACCATCATTTGTTAAAATAAGTCCTGCATATAAAATTCCTGTAAACGATCGACCTTCTTCTATCATCGCTTTAGCAGTTGGATGTAATACCGTTTTTATTGCCTCTTGAACTGCCGATTCTGAAATTTGTGGTACTGGAGAATATGCTCCCATTCCACCTGTATTTGGACCTTTATCACCATCAAAAGCTCGTTTATGATCTTGAGCAATTACCATCGGATGCACAGTTGTTCCATTCACAAATGCCATTAATGAAAATTCTTGTCCATCTAAAAACTCTTCAATAACGACCTTCTTACTCGCTTCGCCGAACTTTACATCTTGTAGCATTTCTTTCGCAGCTTGTAATGCCTCTTCAAGCGTCATCGCTACTGTTACACCTTTTCCAGCAGCTAGGCCGTCAGCTTTAATAACGATTGGCGCACCAACTTTTTGAATGTACTGTACTGCTTCTTCATAATCTGTAAAAGTTTCATATGCAGCAGTTGGAATATCATATTTTTTCATCAATTCTTTCGTAAAAGCTTTACTACCTTCAATAACAGCAGCCGCTTTATTTGGACCAAATACACGAAGTCCCTCTTCTTTAAAACGATCAACAATTCCATTCATAAGCGGAATTTCTGGTCCAACGAAAGTTAACTCAACATGATTCTCTTTAGCAAATAAAACTAATGCATCAAAATCATTCTCATCAATATCAACTGGTGTTGCAACATCTCGCATACCTTCATTACCTGGTGCTACATATACCTTTTTCACTTTTGCAGATTGTGCAAACTTCCAAGCTAAAGCATGCTCACGCCCACCGCGGCCGATTACTAAAACATTCATATTTCATCCCCCAATACTTAAATAAGTACAAACTAGAAGCTATGCTCCTAGTTTGTTTTCATATCAATACAAGTTTAAAAAGGAGACTCAAGAGCACCAAGCAGGTCGAGGCGCATTTGACAGGAGGACACGGAGTGTAGTTTTCCTACATGAGTACCGCACTGGCAATGCAACGACGACATGCGAAGGTTATCTTGACCGGACTTTTTAAACATCCATATCAATAAAGGTTTAAAAAGGAGGATCAAGAGCACCAAGCAGGTCGAGGCGCATTTGACAGGAGGACACGGAGTGTAGTTTTCCTACATGAGTACCGCACTGGCAATGCAACGACGACATGCGAAGGTTATCTTGACCGGACTTTTTAAACATCCTCTATTAGTGTTTGAAATGACGTACGCCAGTGAACACCATAGCAATCCCATACTTATCTGCCACTTTGATAGAATCTTCGTCACGGATTGATCCACCTGGTTGGATGATTGCTGTAATTCCTGCTTTTGCTGCTTCTTCTACTGTATCTGGCATTGGGAAGAAAGCATCTGATGCAAGTGCGCTACCTTGTGCTTTTTCGCCAGCTTGTGTGATGGCAATTTTTGCAGAACCTACACGGTTCATCTGTCCTGCCCCTACACCAACTGTCATGTTATCATTCGCTAAAACAATTGCGTTTGATTTCACATGTTTTACAACTTTCCAAGCTAGTTTTAAATCTTTCCACTCTTGCTCTGACGGTTCACGTTTCGTTGGAATTGAAATTGTACTTTCATCTAATGATAACGTATCTTCCTCTTGAACAAGAAGACCACCTTGTACAGAAGTTAGTTTTTTACTTGCACTTGTCGCTTTTTCGATATTTACAGTTAGTAAGCGTAAGTTTTTCTTACTTTGCAACACTTCTAAAGCTTCTTTTGAGAAAGAAGGTGCAATAATAATTTCTAAGAAAATTTCGTGTAACTTTTCAGCTGTTGCTTTGTCAATTTCGCGATTCGCTGCGATAATACCTCCAAAGATTGATACTGGATCAGCTTCATAAGCACGTGTGTATGCCTCATGAATATCAGTTCCTACTCCAACACCACATGGATTCATATGTTTTACTGCAACTACTGCTGGCTCTGTAAATTCTTTCACGATACTAAGCGCTGCATCTGCATCGTTAATATTGTTATAAGATAATTCTTTACCGTGTAATTGTTCTGCGTACGCAACAGAAGAAGTTACAGCAAATGGTGCTTTATAGAATGTTGCTTTTTGATGTGGATTTTCTCCATAGCGTAAATCTTGTTTTTTCTCAAAAGTCACAGTTAATGTTTCTGGACTTTCTTCGCCCATTTGCTCTGTTAAGTAGTTAGAGATTAACGCATCATATGCTGCTGTATGACGAAATACTTTCGCTGCTAATTTACGTTTCGTTTCTTCTTTTACTTCACCGTTTTCTTTCAGTTCTGCTAATACAATATCGTAATCTACTGGATCTACAATTACCGATACAAATTTGTGATTTTTCGCAGCAGAGCGAATCATTGTTGGGCCACCAATATCAATGTTTTCAATTGCATCAGCAAATGTTACATCAGGCTTAGCGATTGTTTCTTTGAATGGATATAAGTTAACAACAACAAAATCAATCGGCTCTATACCTAACTCATTCATTTGTGTTACATGCGTTTCATTATCGCGAACTGCTAATAGACCACCATGAATGTTTGGATGTAATGTTTTCACACGACCATCCATAATTTCTGGGAAACCAGTTACTTCAGAAATACCGATTACTTGTAAGCCGTTTTCTTCTAGTAATTTTTTTGTACCACCTGTTGATATAACTTCGATCCCTTGTTCTAGTAAACCTTTAACAAATTCTACTACTCCTGTTTTATCTGAAACACTTACTAATGCACGCTTTTTCATTTACCCTTCACCCCTGGTTGTATGTTAGTTAACAGTTGGTTCTTTCATAGATTGAACAATTTGATTCACTGTATTTACGTATAATTTATGTTCAACTTGTTGAATTTTCTTTTGTAAGCTTTCTCTCGTATCCCCTTCAGAAACAACTACTGCTTCTTGCGCAATAATTGGCCCTGTATCCATACCTGCATCTACATAATGAATCGTTACTCCAGTTACTTTCACACCTGCTCCTAACGCTTGACCAACAGCATCTTTCCCTGGAAAACTCGGTAATAGTGATGGATGAATATTAATAATCCTTCCGCCGTAAGCTTCTAGTAAAGTCGGTCCAATTAAACGCATATATCCAGCTAAAATAACATAATCAATTTCATACTCTTCTAGCTTGTTTAATATTTCTTTTTCAAATGCTTCTTTTGACTCATATGCTTTCGCTGAAAAAGCAAAACACGGAATATGATGATAATTCGCCCGCCCAACAGCGCGTGCTTCTGGTTTATCACATACTAATAAACTAATTTCTGCATCCAATCTTTTTTCTTCTACCGCATTAACGAGAGATTGAAAGTTAGATCCGCTTCCAGAAGCAAAAACTGCTAATCTACTCATAGTGCTTTGCCCCCATTGAAGGTAACGCCAGCTCCTTGTACAGTACGTCCAATAATACGAGCTGTTTCCCCTTGCTCTTCAAGAAGACGAACGATATCTTTTGCATCTTCTTCCTTCACTGCTACTACCATACCAATACCCATGTTAAAAATATTGAACATTTCTTTCTCTTCTAGCTTTCCAACTTCTTGAAGTAAACTGAAGATCGGCTGAATTTTCCAAGATCCTAATTCAATTTCTGCACCGATTCCTTCTGGTAACATACGTGGAATATTTTCAATGAATCCGCCACCTGTAATATGCGCCATACCGTATACTTCATGATTCTTCAATAGTTCTAAAATAGGTTTGACATAAATTTTCGTTGGTTTTAATAATTCTTCACCAAGAGGTAGCTCTAAGCGTCCGTAAATGCGATCTAAAGATAGTTCTCCATCTTCTAGTAATACTTTTCGTACTAAAGAGTAACCATTACTATGAATACCGCTAGATGCTAAGCCAATTAATACGTGACCAGCTTCAATTTTTTCACCTGTTACAATTTTCTTTTTATCAACGATCCCAACTGTAAAACCAGCTAAATCATACTCTTCCGTCGAATACATTCCTGGCATTTCAGCTGTTTCTCCACCAATTAAAGCACAACCTGCTTGGCGACAGCCCTCTGATATACCTTTGACGATGTTTTCAATTTTACTAGGTTCAGCTTTACCACAAGCAATATAATCAAGGAAGAAAAGCGGCTCTGCTCCTTGGACAACAATATCATTTACACACATTGCTACTGCATCAATACCAATTGTGTCATGTTTATCTGCCATAAAAGCGAGCATCAATTTCGTCCCCACGCCATCTGTCCCAGATACTAATACAGGTTCTTCTAATGCAAATTTTGATAGATCAAACATACCTCCAAAACCGCCTAAACCGCCTAGTACTTCTTTTCTCATTGTTGTTTGTACGTGTTTTTTCATGCGAGATACCGCTTCATATCCAGCTTC
Organism: Bacillus sp. F9_6S_D1_P_5; assembly: GCF_054823925.1. Taxonomy (NCBI): domain Bacteria; kingdom Bacillati; phylum Bacillota; class Bacilli; order Caryophanales; family Bacillaceae; genus Bacillus; species Bacillus sp. F9_6S_D1_P_5. The sequence continues at coordinate 197,899 of NZ_JBTREW010000011.1, forward strand.
AATATCTACTCCTGCTTGCTTATATGCATTCGCCATCGTTATTTACACCTCGTCTTTTAATTTCTCCCCATCCAGGGCGGGCTATTTTAAGAAAGAAGCTAGCTTCTACATCAAAAGAAGTAGAAGCCTTTTTCATTTTTCTTATTTCATACTTTCTAAAAGCTCTTGCTCATAATCATAAAGAGCTGTCGGATAGTCCCCATTAAAGTAAGCCATACATAGGCCGCCATATTTCCCTTCATATGGACGTCCAATTGCATCTACTAATCCATCTTCGCTTAAAAATGTTAAAGAATCTGCTCCGATCATTTCACGAATTTCTTCTACTGTATGATTTGCTGCAATTAATTCTTTTCTCGTTTGAATATCAATACCATAGAAACATGGATATTTAAGAGGTGGTGACGCAATTCTTACGTGAACTTCTGTCGCTCCAGCCTCACGAAGCATACGAACAATTCGTTTACTCGTTGTTCCTCTTACAATAGAATCGTCAATCATAACAACTCGTTTTCCTTCAACTACACCTCTTACTGCCGAAAGCTTCATCTTAACCCCTTGCTCTCGCAGTTCTTGAGAAGGTTGAATAAACGTACGTCCAACGTAACGATTTTTAATTAATCCTAACTCATATGGAATACCTGTGGCCTCCGCATAACCAATTGCTGCCGAAATACTAGAGTCTGGCACACCAGTAACAACATCAGCTTCAATAGGAGCTTCTGCCGCCAAACGTTTTCCCATGTTTTTACGTGCTGCATGGACGTTAATACCAGCAATATTAGAATCTGGACGTGCAAAGTAAATGTACTCCATACTACAAATTGCATGATCTACTTCATTTGTAAAACGATCTACGTGAATTCCCTCATCATTGATAATAAGTAATTCGCCCGGTTCTACATCACGAATATATGTTGCACCTACTACATCGAAAGCACATGTTTCTGATGCTACAACGTAAGCATCACCCATCTTTCCAATTGAAAGAGGACGGAAACCATTCGGATCTAACGCAACAATCATTTCATTTCCAGTTAGTAAAAGATACGCAAACGCACCTTTCACTTTATTTAGAGCTTCTTTTACACTTTCAATTAACGAATCTTTCGTACTACGTTTAATAAGATGTAAAAGTACTTCTGTATCTGAACTTGTTTGAAAAATACTTCCCTCTGCCTCTAATTCGCGGCGAAGCATTTTTGCATTAATTAAATTCCCGTTATGAGCTAATGCCATACTATGATCAGAAAAACGGAATAGTAATGGTTGAACGTTAGCTACTTCACTTCCACCAGCCGTCGCGTATCGCACGTGTCCGATTGCTGATTTTCCGTTCAATCCTTCTAGCTCACCTCTTGAAAACACTTCTGATATTAAACCTAACCCCTTGTGACCGACGATTTTCTCACCATTATTTACGACAATGCCTGCGCCTTCTTGCCCACGGTGCTGTAAACTGTGCAATCCGTAGTATGAAACTTGTGCCGCATTTTCATGCCCCCAAATTCCGAAAACGCCACATTCTTCATTTAACCCCTTTATTTCAGCAAGCATGGGATTGCCCCTTTCCAAGCCTTTCTCATTTCATCTACATTTGCTGTAAGTAATACTTCATTTTCTTCATTATGAATTGTTACTTCATTTGTACTTGTCACTTCTCCAACTTGAATTGCTTCTACCGCTTTCTCAAACGCTTCTTTATTTTCACGTTTTACTGTTATAACGAAGCGAGATTGTGATTCCGCGAATAATGCTGCTGTAGCTTCTCCGTCTAATTTCACAGTAGCACCTAAACCTTTTGCACCAATGGCACTTTCAGTAATTGCAACCGCTAAACCACCTTCAGCAACATCATGAGCAGATTGAACAAGGCCAGCTTGAATTGCTGCTAATACTTGTTTTTGACGTTTTAATTCTACGTCTAGATCGATACTTGGTGATTGGCCGAAAATTTTGCCGTGAATCATTTTCTGTAATTCACTTCCACCAAACTCAGCTTTCGTCTCTCCGATAACATAAACTAAATCGCCAGCTTGCTTAAACTCTTGTGTTGTTACATGTTTTAAATCATGTACAAGTCCAACCATCCCAACTGTCGGTGTTGGGTATACAGCTTCACCACTACGCTCGTTATACATTGATACGTTTCCGCCAATAACTGGTGTTTGTAACGTACGACAAGCTTCACTCATACCATCTACTGATTTCTCAATTTGCCAGAAGATTTCTGGTTTTTCTGGATTACCGAAGTTTAAGCAATCTGTAATTGCAAGTGGCTCTCCCCCAGAACATACGATATTACGTGCCGCCTCTGCTACTGCAATTTTACCGCCCACTTCTGGATCTAAATAAATGTAGCGAGAGTTACAATCTGTCGTCATTGCTAATCCTTTTTCTGTACCGCGTACACGTACAACTGCTGCATCTGAACCTGGTGTAACAACTGTGCTTGTGCGAACTTGATAATCATATTGATCATAAACCCACTCTTTACTTGCAATCGTCGGTTGTTGTAATAGAGCGAATAACGTTTCTTTATAATTTTCTACTTTTGGTGTTTCCATTTTCATTGCCTGGAATTCAGCAAAGTATGCTGCTTCTTTTGATGGTTTATGATAAATTGGTGCTTCTTCTGCAAGAGCATCTGCTGGTACTTCAGCTACCTTTTCACCTTTATGGAATAAGCGAAGCATTTTGTCTTCTGTTACTTTCCCCATCGTAACGGCTGCAAGACCATACTTCTCGAATAAATCTACTATTTCTTGCTCTCTACCTTTTTTCACAACAATTAACATACGCTCTTGTGATTCAGATAGCATCATTTCATATGGTGTCATTCCTGTTTCACGCTGTGGTACATCATCTAAGTACATTTCAATACCCATTCCTGCTTTACTTGCCATTTCTGCAGAAGATGATGTTAAACCAGCTGCACCCATATCTTGAATTCCAACAAGTGCATCCGATTGAATAAGTTCTAAGCAAGCTTCAATAAGAAGTTTCTCCATAAATGGATCTCCTACTTGAACTGCTGGACGCTTCGCCTCCGAGCTTTCAGATAACTCTTCAGATGCGAATGTTGCACCGTGAATACCGTCACGACCAGTTGATGCTCCTACATACATTACTGTATTTCCAGCACCGTGCGCTTGCCCTTTTTTAATGTCTTCGTGGTTAATTAAGCCTACGCACATTGCATTGACAAGTGGATTCCCTTCATAACATGGATCAAACTGTACTTCGCCGCCAACAGTCGGAATACCGATACAGTTACCGTACCCTGCAATCCCTGCTACTACTTCTTCGAATAAATATTTCACACGTGGTGACTGTAATTCACCGAAGCGAAGTGAGTTTAATAGAGCTACTGGGCGTGCTCCCATAGAGAATACGTCACGGATAATACCACCAACGCCTGTTGCTGCTCCTTGATATGGTTCAATAGCAGAAGGATGGTTATGACTTTCCATTTTAAATACAACCGCTTGATTATCACCGATGTCTACAATTCCAGCACCTTCCCCAGGTCCTTGTAAAACGCGCTCACCTGTTGTTGGGAATTTTCGAAGCACTGGTTTTGAATTTTTATAACTGCAATGTTCAGACCACATAACAGAGAATAATCCTGTTTCTGTATAATTTGGCAGACGGCCTAAAATCTTTTCAACCATGGCAAACTCTTCGTCTGTTAGCCCCATTTCCGCATATATACGCTCTTCTTTAATTTGTGTTGGATTTGGTTCAAGCATTAACGACATATGTTTCCCTCCACTGTTTTAAGATAGATTGAAAGACTTTTAACCCTTCAGCACCGCCAAGTAATTCATCTACAGCACGCTCTGGGTGTGGCATCATACCAAGTACATTTCCTTTTTCATTTACAATACCAGCAATATCTGAAACGCTTCCATTCGGGTTTTCTACGTAACGGAATGCGATTTGATTATTCTCTTCTAATTGTTTAAGAGTCTCTTCATCACAATAGTAGTTCCCCTCACCATGCGCGATTGGGATATTAATTACTTCATCTTTTTCATATTGTGATGTAAACATCGTTTCATTATTTTCAACACGTAACTGAACTGTTCGGCACATAAATTTCAAGTTTTCGTTTCTCATTAATGCCCCTGGTAGTAATCCTGATTCAACAAGAATCTGGAATCCATTACATACACCTAAAATCGGCTTTCCTTGCTCAGCAGCTTTTTGCACTGCTTTCATTGCATTCGCAAAGCGAGAAATAGCACCGCAGCGTAAGTAGTCACCGTAAGAGAATCCACCTGGTAGTAAAATTGCATCATATTCATCTAAATTCTCTGTATCGTGCCAAACGTAATCTACTTCTTCGCCGAGCTCATCTTTAATTGCATGGAACATATCGACATCACAGTTCGAACCTGGAAATACTATTACGGCAAATTTCACTGTGCGACAACCTCCTCAACTTCATAACGGAAGTCTTCCATTACAACGTTTGCTAATAGTTTTTCACACATTTCCTTTACCTTTGCGTCAAGGTCAGATACTGATTTATCAATTGTTAGTTCCATGTACTTTCCGATTCGAACATCTTGTACTTCTGTGAATGAAAGGCTATGAAGTGCTCCTTTTACCGCTGTTCCTTGTGGATCTAATACGCTTTCTCTTAATGTTACATATACCTTAACTTTATACATGTGAAATTCCCCCTAAACGTTTTAAAATCTCTTCATAAGCATCTGTTAAATTTCCAAGATCGCGACGGAATACGTCTTTATCAAACTTTTCATTGCTCGTTTCATCCCATAAACGGCAAGTATCTGGTGAAATTTCATCCGCTAAAATAATTTCTCCTTCTTCCGTTACACCAAACTCTAATTTGAAATCTACTAGTCTTACACGACAGCTTGCGAAATGATCAATCAACACTTGATTGATTTGTAGAGCCATATCTCGTAATATGCTTACTTGCTCTGGCGACGCAACGTTTAATACACGAATATGATCTTCCGTTACAAGCGGATCTCCTAAATCATCATCTTTGAAGTAAAATTCTACGATTGGTTCTGCAAGTACAGTTCCCTCTTCCATTCCTAATCGTTTTGAAAGACTTCCTGCAATTACATTTCTTGTGACAACTTCTAAAGGAATAATACTCACTTTTTTAACAAGTTGCTCTGTTTCAGATAACTTCTCAACAAAATGTGTTTTAATTCCCACTTCTTGTAACTTTCTGAACAATAAAGTTGTAATCTCATTGTTCAAACGACCTTTTCCTGTAATCGTCTCTTTTTTCTCCCCATTGAAAGCAGTCGCACTATCTTTGTACTCTACCCAAACCATATGTGCTGATTCTGTACGATAAATTCTTTTTGCCTTACCTTCATACAGCAATTCTAGCTTTTGCATTTCGCAAGCCCCCTGTAGTTTGAAAAATGTGAATAATATTTTTATAAAGAATGGCACAGAATGACTCTATTCTGTGCCATATGAAATTTTACGCTTCGTTTAATCCTAAGCGTTCAAAGATTGTATCAACGTGTTGCATATGATGCTCATAGTTGAAGCATTCATTAATTTCTTCTTGTGTTAACTTGCTCGTAATACGCTCATCAGCTTCTACAAGTTCTTTAAATTGTACTTGTGTTTCCCAAGCTTCCATCGCTTTAGGCTGTACGATATCGTAAGCTTCTTCACGTACCATACCTTTGTCGATTAATGTAAGCATTACGCGCTGAGAATAAATTAAGCCGTATGTTCTTGTCATATTGCGTTTCATATTCTCTGGGTATACAGTTAAGTTTTTCACGATATTACCAAAGCGATTTAACATGTAATTTAACGCGATTGTAGCATCTGGTAAAATTACGCGTTCTGCTGAAGAGTGAGAAATATCACGCTCATGCCATAATGGAACATTCTCATAAGCTGTCATCATATAACCGCGGATAACACGAGCTAAACCAGTCATATTTTCAGATCCAATTGGATTACGCTTATGTGGCATTGCAGAAGAACCTTTTTGACCTTTCGCGAAAGCTTCTTCAACTTCACGTGTTTCACTCTTTTGTAAACCACGAATCTCAACTGCCATCTTTTCGATAGATGTTGCGATTAATGCAAGTGTTGACATGTAATGAGCATGGCGATCACGTTGCAATGTTTGTGTTGAAATTGGTGCTGCTTCTAATCCTAAGTTTTCACAAACATACTTTTCTACGAATGGATCGATATTTGCGTATGTACCAACCGCACCAGATAATTTACCAACGCGAACTGTATCAGCAGCTTGTTTGAAACGCTCTACGTTACGTTTCATTTCTTCATACCAAAGACCAAGTTTTAAACCAAATGTTGTTGGTTCTGCATGAACACCGTGTGTTCTTCCCATCATAATCGTGTATTTATGCTCTTTCGCTTTGTTAGCTAAAATGCTTACAAAGTTTTCTAAGTCTTTTAATATGATTTCATTTGCTTGTTTTAAAATGTAAGATAACGCTGTATCTACTACGTCTGTAGATGTTAAACCGTAATGAACCCATTTACGTTCCTCGCCTAATGCTGGTGTTTCTGATACAGCACGAGTAAATGCAACTACGTCATGACGTGTCTCTTTTTCAATTTCATAAATACGATCAATATCAAATGATGCATGCTCACGAATTTTCTTAACATCTTCTTTTGGAATATCGCCAAGCTCAGCCCATGCTTCACAAGCTAAAATCTCAACTTCTAACCACGCTTTAAATTTGTTCTCTTCCGTCCAAATTGCACCCATTTCTGGGCGTGTATAACGACTAATCATCTTTTTCCCTCCAACAGTTGTTCTTGATGGTCCCAAATATGCAAACCCTTCGCTTTTTCTAGAGCGACTTCAATATTATCATTTAAAATATTAACATGCCCCATTTTTCGCTGCGCTTTTGCTTCTTCTTTTCCATACAAGTGTAAATAGCACCCGGTTAATCTATTCACTTGTCTTAGGACCCCTTCTATATGTTCGCCTAAAATGTTTACCATGACAACTGGTTTTAACAAATTTGTTTCTCCAAGAGGTAAATTACAGATTGCTCGAATATGTTGACCGAATTGACTCGTTTCACATGCATCCTGTGTATAGTGTCCTGAATTGTGAGGTCTTGGTGCTAGTTCATTAATGTAAATCTGACCATCAGCTGTAGCAAACATCTCTACCGCTAGTGTTCCCACAAGTTCTAGTTCATCCGCAAGCACTCTTGCATAAGCAATTGCTTTTTGAGAAAGTTCTTCTGTAATGCGAGCTGGAACGATAGATTCATGCAAAATGTTATTTACATGAATATTCTCCGCTACCGGAAATACTTTCGTTTCACCACTTACACTACGAGTGACAATAACTGATACTTCTTTTTCAAAAGGCACCCATTTCTCTAAAATACACTCTGCTGCATTCGCAAGCTCTCGCGCTTTATCAACGTCAGCTTCACTTCTTAAAACAACTTGCCCTTTCCCATCATATCCACCTGTCGTTGTTTTTAAGACGGAAGGATATGATAACTCAGTGATTGCTTCAGTAAGCTGCTCTTCGTTTTGAACCACTCTATACGTTGCTACTGGTAGCCCAGCTTTCTCAATAGCATTCTTTTCTGTAAAACGATTTTGTGTTTTACTTAACAACTGACTGCCTTGCGGTAAGTAAGCATGTCTTTCAAGCCATTGTAAACATCTATAATCAATATTCTCAAATTCATATGTGACAACATCACTGATCTCTGCTAAATGCTGAATTGCTTTTAAATCGTCATATGATGCAACAATTTCAATATCAGCAACTTGTGCACATGGTGAATTTTTTGTAGGATCTAAAACAGCAATTTTATATCCCATCTCCTTAGCTGCCAATGCCATCATTCTTCCTAGCTGGCCGCCTCCAATAATACCGATTGTTCTTCCAGGTAAAATGATTCTCGTCATACTAGCTCACTACCTTCGCGCACATCTTTTTCAATTGCTTCTCTTCTCAATTCTAATGCATCATGTATATCATCATGGAATGATCCAAGTATTTGTGCAGCAAGTAAACCAGCATTTGTTGAACCAGCCTTACCAATCGCAACAGTTGCAACTGGAACCCCTCCTGGCATTTGGACGATGGATAATAATGAATCTAAGCCGTTTAACGCTTTTGATTGAACTGGAACTCCGATTACAGGAAGATTTGTCTTCGCTGCAACCATTCCTGGTAAATGCGCTGCTCCACCAGCTCCAGCAATAATAACTTTCAATCCACGTTCACGAGCCGTCTCTGCATATTCAAACATATAATCTGGAGTCCGATGAGCGGATACAACTTTTTTCTCATACGGTATATTTAATTCATCTAAAATGTCACAAGCATATTTCATTGTTTCCCAGTCTGACGTGCTTCCCATTATGACTCCAACTAGTGATTTCATATTAGAATCCCCCCGATTCAAATAAAAAAAGCCTGAAATAGAACAGTTTCTCTTTTACTATGAGAGAAAGTGCTCTACTCAGGCATACGTATCCCTTGTGAATAGAAAAATACCGAGTGACTTTCCCTCATAGTCTAACGAATAACGGTCGTTAGGTAGAGACTTGCAGGCCATATCCCCGCGATTATATGAGGTCTTATATATTATTCTTTCTATGGCTATATTAACAATATTTCATAAACAATGTCAACAAATAATCGAATGTTTTTTTATTACTAACCAATAACGTTCGTGTTTTAGTTATATTCAAAAGAATTATTGTAACTATATGCAAGAAGGATAAGAAATTAGAATATATATTTCTAGAGATCTATTATACGTACAATGTTTTATATACTAATTCGGTATGCTTTAATATAAAGCATGCTGTTTATATTTATAATGAGGACAATAATGAAAAAACAACTACGCTCTTCTCATACTTCCCCCCTTTGAATAGCCTCATTTTCATTCTTTTTTCTTCTTTAGGGTTATTAAATGTATGGATTATGGCATTTCGTATATAAAAATAAACACAAAAAAACCTAAGTCGAATCGACTTAGGTTTTTGCTTGGCGACGTCCTACTCTCACAGGGACAAGGTCCCAACTACCATCGGCGCTAGAGAGCTTAACTTCCGTGTTCGGTATGGGAACGGGTGTGACCTCTCTGCCATCATCACCAAACTATGAAGGCATATTCCTTCAAAACTAGATAACATTTGCTACATATTATATGGTTAAGTCCTCGATCTATTAGTATTCGTCAGCTCCACATGTCACCATGCTTCCACCTCGAACCTATCAACCTGATCATCTTTCA